>CAIYZT010000001.1 GCA_903930735.1 uncultured Paracoccaceae bacterium
CAGTCTCCAGACATGAAAAAGCCGCCGAGGTTCCCCTGGCGGCCCATCAACCGTGCTGAAAAGCGATCCTCAACCCTGACGGGCCTTGTAACGCTTTTGCGTCTTGTTGATCACATAGACGCGGCCTTTACGGCGCACGACTTGGCAATCGCGATGACGCGTCTTCAGCGAGCGGAGTGAGTTTGCAACCTTCATGGCTGTCTCCTCTGGTTCGCGGCGCGTCCTCGCGCCAATTGAAAACTGTGCTGGCCTTGCGACCAACGATGAATGGTGGGCGGTACTGGGATCGAACCAGTGGCCACTACGATGTCAACGTAGTGCTCTACCGCTGAGCTAACCGCCCGCCTTGTCGACACATCCCGCCTTGCCCAAAGAAAAGGACGCGGGCGGAACCGCGTCGGTGTGGGGTCTAATAAACAGAGTCGCCACCCTGTTCAAGGGCTTTCTCCGCCCCCGATTGTTCCGCTATGCTAAGGGGATGGAGGATAAGATGACCGCGCTTTCCAATGCCACCGCTTTTCGTTTGGCGCGGCCTTTGCGGCAGCAGACCTCTGTCATCTTTTCCTCGCCCCATTCCGGCCGTGACTATCCGCAGGCCTTTCTAGATGCCAGCCCCTTGGTCCCTTTGGCGCTGCGATCATCGGAAGATGCTTATGTAGACAGGCTTTTTGCCCGTGCCCCGCTGTTTGGCGCGCCTCTTTTATGCGCCACAGCGCCCCGCGCCTATATCGACCTGAACCGTGGCGCTGATGAGTTAGACCCCGCCGTGGTCGCCGATGTGCCGCGCGGCGCGCATAACCCGCGCATCGCCTCGGGCCTTGGGGTGATTCCCCGCGTGGTGGCGGGGGGCCGCGCCATCTATCACGGCAAGATCCCCCGCGACGAGGCGCAAGCGCGGATAGACGCTCATTGGCACCCGTGGCACAAGGCTTTGCAGGGGTTGATTGACGACACCCACGCCACCTTTGGCGAGGCGATTCTGATCGACTGCCACTCGATGCCGCACGAGGCGATTGCCGCCCATATGCGCCCTGGCCAAGAGCTGCCGCAGGTGGTCTTGGGCGACCGCTTTGGCGCTGCCGCAGCACGCGCAGTGGTGGATCAGGTGGAAGCGATCTTTACCAAGGCTGGCTTTCGCGTGGCGCGCAATTCGCCCTTTGCGGGGGCCTATATTTCCCAAGCCTATGGGCACCCTGTGTCAAACAAACACGTCGTGCAGGTGGAAATCGACCGATCTCTTTACTTGAATGAACGCAAGGTGGAACCGCTGCCCAACTTTTCCGCCTTTTGTCAGCGCATCAACCGCGTGGTCGGCGAATTGGCTGCGATAGGCCGCCAAGCGCTGCCCATCGCGGCGGAATAATCAGCGCAGCGAACGGCCTTTGATAATCGCCTCTGGCCCAAACCGCGCACGAATGGCATCGGCGGCGCGTTCGGCTGCGGCACGCTTGGTGGCATCTGGGTCTAGTAGATCGGGCGACAGATCGGCTTGGTCTTCGGCGCAAAGGTCGGAAATTCCAACCCCAATCAACCGAAAGGGTCCCTTGCCCGCCGCCTGCGCAAACAAATCGCGTGCGGCGCGGTAGATGCGGTCGGTCAACTGCGTTGCATCGCCCAAAGCGCTGCGCCGCGTGATCAGTTGAAAATCGCCGCGCTTCAGCTTGAGCGTCACCGTCCGCCCCGCCAGCCGCTTGGCCTTGGCACGGTCGGCCACTTGTTCTGACAGCCGCCAAATATGACCATCGAGCAAGTCAAGATCGGCGGTATCCTCAAAGAACGTGGTTTCTTTGGAAATCGACTTCACCTTCTCATCGCGCGACACCCGCCGTTGGTCTTGCCCCCGCGCCAGATGATACAGCCGCTCGCCCATCTGGCCAAACCGCGCCTGCAAATCGCCCCTATCCCAGCGCAACAGGTCGGCGATGGTGCGAATGCCCGCGGCTTCCAGCGAGGCTTGGCTCGCCGCCCCCACGCCCCACAAAATGCGCAAAGGCTTGGGGCGCAGGAAATCAGCCGTCTCGGCCAGCCCGATGATCGAAAACCCGCGCGGCTTATCAAGGTCTGATGCGATCTTGGCCAGAAACTTGTTGTGCGACAGCCCGATTGACCCCGTCACCCCCACCTGCACCTCGATCTGCTGCACCAACTGCGCCAGCATCACAGCCGGCGGCGCGCCGTGCAAACGGGCGGTGCCGGTCAGGTCTAAAAACGCCTCGTCCAGCGACAGGGGTTCGATGGCGGGCGTCAAGGCCTCCATCAAAGCGCGGATCTGGCGTGAGGTGTCGACATAAACCTGCATCCGCGGTTTCACGACCACCGCATTCGGGCACAGCTTCAGCGCCTGAAACATCGGCATGGCAGAGCGCACCCCATGAATGCGCGCCAGATAACAACAGGTCGAAACCACCCCCCGCGTCCCGCCGCCCACAATCACCGGCTGATCGCGCAACGCCGGATCATCGCGCTTTTCGACGCTGGCATAAAAGGCGTCACAATCCATATGCGCGATGGAAAGGGAGTTAAGCTCCCCATGCGCCACAATGCGCGGGCTGCGACAGTTGGGACACCGCGCACCGCTGGGGAAAAGAGAAAGGCAATCGCGGCACAGGCTGAGCATGATGCGGAGAGGTTAGCATGGGGGGAGGGGTTGCAGAAGTGTCTGCGGTTTGCGAAGAGGCGCTTGTAAGGTGTAAACTTTAGTTGTACTCTTGCCGCGAAAGATGAAAACATTCGTCGCGGGCGTTATTTGCGCTAACAAACCAAGAATAAACCCGAACGTCTTTTCATATCTTGAATCAAAATTTTCCACCGAGAGGGTGCAATGGACTTATCTGAACGCATCAAGGAACTTGAAAGTCGCTCTCGCCATGCGATGAAGCACGCCCTGACCGAAGAGGCCACGAAGACCGCAGTTATCCTGCCTTTAATTCAAACACTCGGCTATGATGTATTCAATCTTGAAGAAGTCATTCCTGAATTTGTTGCAGATGTGGGCTTGAAAAAGGGTGAAAAAGTCGATTTTGCATTACGCATAGGTGGCAAGCTTGCTGTATTAATAGAGGTAAAACCCATTACCATGTCGCTCGGCGCGGTGCAGTTTAGTCAGTTGTATCGTTATTTTGCCGTCACTGAGGCAAGACTTGCAATATTAACAAATGGAAGGGAAGTGTGGTTCTTTTCTGACGTGGATGAACCAAACAAAATGGACAAGAAACCTTTCTTTGTTTTCGATTTGCAGGCCTATGCAGAAAAGCAAATTTCGGAATTTTCAAAATTCGCAAAAAACAATTTTTCAATTGATAAGATTTTAGAAACCGCTTCAACAATAAAGTATCGCAAAGCTGCAGCCACTTACATTAGGACACAATTGGAAAATCCAGATGATGAATTCACGAAACTGATTTCAAAGCAGATTTACGAAGGTAGTTTGACCAAGGCTGTCTTAGAGCAACTAAGGCCCTCCATCCAAGCGTCACTTGACGAAGTTATTCGCGATCGCATCCGCGACAAGTTAAATGTTGCATTTCGCCCAGAGCCGATGGTCATTGAAACGGATGCTCCCAAATCTAACACAAATGTTGACAGCTCCGACATCATGACGACACAGGATGAGATCCAGGCTTTTTTGATCGTTCGCGCCATTGCCGCGCGTGTCGCACCGATTGATCGTGTCACCATGCGGGACGCTAAAAGTTATTGTAGCATATTCGTTGATGATAACAATAGAAAGCCAGTGTGCAGGCTTTACTTCAACGGAAAGTCGGCCCGTCACGTTGGGATATTTGATGCCGATAAGAACGAAGAGCGCTTCCA
>CAIYZT010000002.1 GCA_903930735.1 uncultured Paracoccaceae bacterium
TCCTCGGGGATGTTCTGATACCATTCCTCGGTATTTGAGAACATCGCGTCCACGTCAAACACCACGCCGCGAAACGGGTGCTTGCGGTGCCGCAAGACCTGACCGATGTAATATTTGGCGTCCGTCTTAAGCATCATGTCCTGCCCCCACCCGGAGCACCCGTTTAACCGCAGATCGGCGGTCCTGTCTATCGCCCGCTGGGGGAGGGTGCGAAACAATTTGGTGCGATTGTTGGCATAGTGCGGGCGGGTTTCCGCCCTGCCGCTCGCGCAGAAATGTCTGTGCGTAGCGCTCTGCCCATTTCCAGACCGCGAAAAATACCCTATCGTGTCAAAAAACAAGAATGCACGAGGGGCCAATGAGTAGAACCTTCCGTGCGTCGATCCTCTTGCTGTTCCTCGCCTCTTGTGGCGGTGGCAAGTTTTCGGCGCCTCGCGAGCTGGACGATGCCTGCGCGATCGTCAATCAACGACCCGAATATCTGCGCGCCTTCAAGGCGGCGGAGCGCAAATGGGGCGTACCTGTCAACGTGCTGATGGCGACGATTTATCAGGAATCGAAATTCATCGGGAATGCGCGCACCGGGCACCGCTATGTTTTGGGGATCATTCCTATGGGGCGGCAATCCTCGGCCTATGGCTATTCGCAGGCGCTGGACGGCACTTGGGATGAATACCGCGACGACGAGGGCGGCCGGGGCGCACGGCGGGACCGGATCAAGGATGCCGCCGATTTCATGGGTTGGTATATGGCCGAAACCGAGGAATTCTTGGGGATCCCGCTTTGGGATGCGGAAAACCAGTACCTTGCCTATCACGAGGGCCGCACTGGTTTTGCCAACCAAAGCTATAATTCCAAGCCCTGGCTGGTTGAAGTGGCAGATGAGGTCGATCAGCGATCGGAGCTTTATGCCGCCCAGCTGCAGGGTTGCCGCTAGGGCGCCCTAAAACCCGCGCGCCTTTTTTTCCATTTCCAGCGAAAACAGCGAGATCGGATAGCTGGCGCCCAGCTTCATCGCGCCCAGGATCACTGTGGTTTGCTGGCCCAGATCATCGGTGATAACCCATTGGCGCAGGGCCAGTGGGTCGGAGGTAAAGACCAGATCGATGGTACCATACTCTGGATGGCCGGGGTCTTGGGCGCGCACGCGGGTCGAGGATCCGTCTTCCTCATGACCGACGACCATGCTGGCGCGGGCAAGGTCGATATTGGCCCCCAGAATCAGGCTCAGCGGGGTGCGGTCCAGCGGATATTGCTCGGGCGGCTGGTTCGACTTTGAATCAAAGATGGCTACGATTCCGGCGGAGGCCAGCACGAGGCTGGCATCGGGGGCAGCGTACTCGAACCGCACGCGACCCGGGCGTTTGATATAGATCTTGCCGGTGGAAACGGTGCCATCGGCGTTGACTTGGGTAAAGTCGGTCTCAGCGGTGACCATCTCGTTCAGATAGGTGCTGAGCGTGTTCAGAGGCACCTTTTCGGCGAAAGCCGGAAAGCCAAGCAGAACAAGCGCAAGCGGGGCCAAAACGGCAATCACGGGTCTCATGGGGCCGATATAGCGGGGCTTTGGGCGCTTCGCACCCCCCCCGTGATCACATGGCGGAGAGATGCCGATTTGGGCGCGCTACAGCGCCCGCCCGGCCAAAAGCCGGGGCACCTCGCCGGTCAATCCCGCCGCTTGGCGGATAAAGGCGCGGCGCGCGCCGGGCAGGGCGCCGATCAGGCCAAGCCCCAGATCCCGCCCGGCGCGCAGCAGCGGGTTATCATTGGAAAACAGCGCATTAACCCTGTCCATGCCGAGGGCCATCGCCATAGCCTCGCCGCGTCGCCAGATCTGATAACGCTCCAACACATCCAGCGCGCCAATATCCTCGCCGCGCCTGTGGGCTTCGACCAAGACCTGAGCCAGCGCGCCGACATCGCGCAGGCCAAGGTTCAATCCCTGCCCCGCAATCGGGTGCACGCCGTGGGCGGCGTCGCCCACCAGCGCGAGCCGGCTGCTGACGAAACTCTCGGCCAGGGTCAGCGACAAGGGATAGGTGAACCGCGCGCCTGCCAGCGAAATCTCGCCCAGAAAATCCCCAAACCGCGCCCGCAGGGCCATCAGGAAATCGCCGTCCTCCAGATCCGCGATCTGCGCCGCCGAAGCCTCCGGCTCGCTCCACACCACTGAGCTGTGGTGCCCCCCCGCCAGCGGCAGGATCGCGAAAGGCCCGCCCGGCGTGAAAAACTGATGCGCCGTGCCCAAGTGGTCGCGGGCATGGTGCACCGCGCAGACCAGCGCGGTCTGCCCATAGCTATGGCCCTGCCGCCGGATCCCCGCCCGCAACGCCGTGCCCGAGGCGCGGCCATCACAGCCGATCAAAACCCGCCCCGCCAGATGCGCGCCGCTCGCCAAACTCACCCGCGCGCCCTGCGCCGTGATTTCCTGGGCCGTCACGCTCTGCCCCGGCAGCATGCGAATCTTCGGCTCCTCGCCCATCGCCGCCAGAAATCCCGCATATAAATGCCGGTCCTCCAGCATGAACCCCATCGGGCCTTCTTCGATCTCGGCCTGATCAAAACGCAGCCACAGGGGCGCGGCACCCGTGCCGACCCGCCCGTCGCTGGCCACGATCTTGTTCATCGGCTGTGCCCGGGCGCCCACCCGCGCCCAGACCCCGGTCGCCGTCAACAGCCGCTTTGAAGCGATTGACAACGCATAGGCCCGCCCGTCAAACCCCGCCTCTGCCCGGTCCTGCGCCGGGCGGGCATCGATCACGGTCACGCTCAGGCCCCCGCCCGCCAGCGCCAGTGCCAAGGCGGGCCCATTCAACCCGCCGCCTACAATCAGGATATCGCTATCATACTTCATGCACCAAATATGGGCTATGCAGCGGGATTGTCCATGCGCTGCCTTGACGCTAGCGTGGTCTAGGTTCACCGGGAGCGCGTCATGAAAATCTGGTCCAATATGACCGCCGCAGAGCTTGGCCGGGCAATAGCCAAGGGCAAGATCAACCCGGTGGAACTGACCGAGTTCTTTTTGGACAAGATCGATACCCATGACCTCGCGCCGCGCATCTATGCCCGCAGCACGCCCACTCGCGCGCGGGGCGAGGCGATGGGGGCCGCGAGCCGTACCAAATCGGGGCAGCGGCGTGGGCCCTTGGACGGGGTTCCGCTGTCCTGGAAGGATCTTTTCGACACCGCGGGCATCGCGACCGAGGCCGGATCGGCCCTGCTGCGCGGGCGCACCCCGGTCCGCGATGCCGAGGTTTTGGCAACGGCCACCCGCGAGGGGCTGATCTGCCTTGGCAAGACCCATATGTCCGAATTGGCCTTTTCCGGGCTGGGCCTGAACCCGATTACCGCGACCCCGCCTTGCGTGAATGATCCGCGCGCGGTGGCGGGCGGGTCGTCCTCCGGGGCGGCTGTCCTTGGTGGGTGTGCTGCCGCTTTGCGAGCGGTTTGATACCGTCGGCTTTTTGGCCCATTCAGTCGAAGATTGCGCCTTGATGCTGGCCGCGAGCCTTGGCCGCCGTCCCATGGATACTACGGTGCCGACCCTCGGCTCTGCGCGGTTTGCGGTGCTGGAAACCCTCGCGATGGACGGGGTGCGCGAGCGTCCCGCGCGCGGGTTCGACGATGCACCCGCCCGGCTGGCCCGCAGCGGCGCGCAGATCGAGCGGTGCAGCTTTCTGGAAGTGAGCGAAGCCATCGCGCTTGCCAGGGCGCTTTTCACCGCCGAGGTCTATGCGATCTGGGGCCCTGTAATCGAGGCCGCCCCGCACAAGATGTTTCCCCCAATTCTGGACCGCTTTCGCAGTGGCGCCTCGGTCAGCGCGCCGGTCTTCGGCCACCCGCGTTTCCCATCCGGCGGGGTCATCAAGGCGATGCCATGTTTCATAGAGGTAAATCCGCACATCGGGGCGCCCGGCGCGGGCCAGATCGGCCCAATCGGCCAAGGCGCGGGCGGAATTGTGATAGCGCAGGGCATCCTTTAGCTCGGTCATCTCTGTCAGCACCAAAATGGGGTAATCGCCTGATCCCACCGCCTCACGCGCCGGGCGAAAGGCGGGGCTTGCGTTTTCTTCGACAAAGCCGTGCACCTGGCCCTGCCAATGCTGCTGCAACGACGCCCCCCAACCGAGTTGCAGCGCGCAACTGCCACCCGTCATCTGCGCCAGCATCGCCGGCATATCGCGCCCAACCAGCGAGTGGCCCAGATGATAGACCGCAGGCGGCGCATCAAGGCGGGATCATAGAGCCGCTCAAAAGCGCCGCGCGGCAAGGAGCGGGGGGCAAAGGCCCAAAAGCAGGCCGCCACACCCAGGAGGAGTAAAACCGCGAAAAAAAATCAACCGAGCCACAAAATACCTCCACACACACAAAACCGACCTTGGAAGTGGAAACGCAAAACGCAAGCCCCCGGCCCCAAAAATCAATGCGAAAAAGCCACAGATTTGGCCCGCATCCCCGTCTAATCCTTACGTTTTTGTGGACCTGAGCCAAAGGCCCGGCTAATACTGAAGGCAACGGGGCGCAATGACCCTGAAATTGAGGCAGTAATGGCGTTTCCAGAGCGGTTTTCGAACCTGCCGGATTATGCGTTTCCGCGTTTGCGGAAGCTGCTGGATAGTCATGCGCCCGGCCATGCCCCGGGCGACGAGCCCATCGTGATGACCATCGGCGAGCCGCGCCACGAGATGCCGGGTTTTGTGGCAGAGGTTCTGAACGCCAATCTCGCTGGTTTCGGGGTATATCCGCCCAATGACGGCACGCCCGCGCTGCTGGAGGCGATCTCGGGATGGCTGAAGCGGCGCTACCTCGTTGATATCGCAGCCAATCAGCTGATGAACCTGAACGGCACCCGCGAGGGTCTGTTCAACGCCTGTATCGCGCTTTGCCCCGAGAAAAAGAACGGCGCGGTGCCCGTGGTTTTGATGCCAAACCCGTTCTATCAGGTCTATGCCGTGGCCGCGCTGACCGTGGGGGCCGAGCCGATTTATGTGCCCGCGACCGCCGCGACCGGGTTTCTGCCCGATTACGCCGGCCTGCCCGCCGCCATTTTGGACCGTGTCGCCGTGGCCTATATCTGCTCGCCCGCAAACCCGCAGGGCGCGGTGGCCAGCCGCGAATATCTGAAAGCCCTGCTGGAACTGGCCGAAAAGCACCAGTTCATAGTGCTGGCGGATGAATGCTATTCCGAGATCTGGGACAAGGCTGCGCCGCCCGGCATCCTGCAGATCGCGGCCGAGATCGGCGCCGATCCCGAACGTGCCTTTGCCTTTCACTCGCTGTCCAAACGCTCCAACCTGCCGGGGCTGCGCTCGGGCTTTGTGGCGGGCGGGCGGGCAGGTATCGCGCAGATGCGCAAACTGCGCAGCTTTGCGGGCGCGCCGGTGCCGCTGCCTTTGCAAGCGGTCAGCACGCGCGCTTGGGCGGATGAGGCGCATGTGACCGCCTCGCGGGCGCTGTACCATCGAAAATTCGCCCTGGCGGCGCAGGTTTTTCAGGGGATTCAGGGATTTGCCTTGCCGCAGGGCGGGTTTTTCCTGTGGCTCCCGGTAGGCGACGGGCAAGACGCCGCCCTGCGCCTGTGGCGCGAAACCGGGGTCCGGGTCTTGCCCGGCGCCTATCTGTCGCGCGAAATCGCAGGGGAAAACCCCGGCAAGGATTACATCCGGGTCGCCTTGGTGGCCCCAATAGAAGAAACGCAGCGCGGGCTGATAATGCTCCGCGACTGCCTTTATCGGTGAGGTTTCAGCACTATGGCATCCTATCAGGCACGTCAGCGCGATCCGCTTCTTGATCAGGGCACGGCAGCGATGCTGGAGCGGCGCGGGCGCGAATTGTTCGGCGCGGGATTGGTTGTGGCCGGGATTTGCCTAGCGCTGATGCTGTTCAGCTATTCGCCCAATGACCCGTCCTGGATGGTCGCCTCGGACAAGCCGATTGCCAATAGCTTTGGCCATTTCGGGGCCTCGCTGGCCTCGACGATGATCTTGCTGGCGGGCAAGGGGTCCTGGGTGGTGCCGATCATCGTCTCGATCTGGGGAATGCGGTTTGTGCTGCACCGCGGGGCCGAGCGCGTGATCACCCGGTCGATCTTTTTGCCCATCGCCGCCGCCGCCGCCTCGGTTTACGGCGCGACCCTGGCCATTGGGGCGGATTGGCCGCATTATTTCGGGCTTGGCGGGCTCTTTGGCGATACCGCCTTGGGCGTTCTGATCAATCTGCTGCCTCTGCCCCCCGAATTGGGCATCAAGGTGATGAGCCTGATTTTCGGCCTGTTGACGCTGGCGAGCGGTCTGCTGATCGCCGGTTTCACCCGCGCGGAATTGGCCGCGATGGGCCGGTTTCTGGTCGTCGGCGTGATCGTCACCTACAACTCTGTGCTGGGGGCCGCGTCCAAAGGCGCCGCCGGCTCGATCCGCGCTGGCGCCACCCTGCAAGCCCGCAAGCGGGAGCGGGCCGCCGCGGCATCAGAGCCTGGACAAGCCTCCTTTGCGGCCGCCCAGCGCGCCGGGTTGGTGCGCCGCTCCGAACCCCAGGTCGAAACCGGGCCCCATACCAAGCCCGATTGGGGCCATGCTGCCCCCTTGCGCGCCAATACCCGCTATCCCCAGCCGCTGGCCGAAGCCGCCTCTTATGCCGCACCGCGCGAACGGGGCGGGTTGTTGTCGATGATGCCTTCGGTCCTGCGCCGTGCCGCCCAGCCCGAGCCCGAACTGATCGAGACCGGCTTGTCGGATGAGGCTGACCTGCTGATCGACGCGCCCGACGAGGACCGGATCAAGTCGCGCATCTCGGATGTGATCCGCCAGCGCAGCCGCAGCCCGCTGGTCGTGCCGCCCTCCACCAACCCCATCACCGCCGCCGTGCAGCGTCAGGGCCAGATGCGCCCAACTGGCCCCGCCCCCCTGATCGCCAATCCGCGCCCCGCCTCCGGTATGCGCATCGAGCCGCCGGTTTCCGCCCCCCGCGCCGGGTCAGCGATGGCCGCAGCCGTCCATTCCCTGTCGCCGCAATCCGCCCCGCCGCACTCCATGATCGCCGGCTTCACCCCGCGCCGCGCCGCGGATTCCCATGACCAAGACCGCCCGATCGCCTCTGACTGGGACGAAGATTTCGACACCGAAACCGATTTCGTGCCCGGCCCCGATCTGCGCGCCTATATCCCCGCGCCCGACCCGCGCCGCCCCGTGGTGCAGCCCACCGCCCGCAAACCCGCCCCCCCCAGCCGCCAAGCCATGGCCGAGGCTCAGCCCCGCCTGCGCTTTGACGATCCGGCCCCAACCTATCAGCTGCCGCCCCTGTCGCTGCTGTCCAACCCGGCCTCGATCCAGCGCCACGCCCTGTCGAACGACGCGCTCGAAGAGAACGCGCGGATGCTGGAATCGGTGCTGGATGATTACGGCGTGCGAGGCGAGATCACCTCGGTCCGCCCCGGCCCCGTGGTGACCATGTACGAGCTGGAACCTGCCCCCGGCCTGAAAGCCAGCCGCGTCATCGGCCTGTCCGATGACATCGCGCGCTCGATGTCCGCGCTTTCGGCCCGCGTTTCAACCGTTCCCGGCCGCACCGTCATCGGCATCGAATTGCCCAACGCGACCCGCGAAAAGGTCGTGCTTCGGGAAATCCTGTCGGCCCGCGATTTCGGCGATAGCGCGATGCGGCTGCCACTGGCGCTGGGCAAGGATATTGGCGGCGAGCCGATCATCGCCAACCTCGCCAAGATGCCCCACCTTTTGATCGCCGGTACCACCGGCTCGGGCAAATCGGTCGCGATCAACACCATGATCCTGTCGCTCCTCTACAAGCTTTCCCCCGATGAATGCCGACTGATCATGATCGACCCCAAGATGCTGGAACTTTCGGTCTATGACGGCATCCCGCACCTTCTGTCCCCGGTCGTCACCGACCCCAAAAAGGCGGTCGTCGCCCTGAAATGGGTCGTGGGCGAGATGGAGGAACGCTATAAAAAGATGTCGAAACTGAACGTTCGCAACATCGACGGCTATAATGGCCGAGTGCGCGAAAGCCTGGCCAAGGGCGAGATGTTCAAACGCACGATCCAGACCGGATTTGACGAGGATACCGGCGAGCCGGTGTTTGAAACCGACGAATTCGCCCCGGTCGTGCTGCCCTATATCGTGGTGGTGGTCGACGAGATGGCCGATCTGATGATGGTCGCCGGCAAAGAGATCGAGGCCTGCATCCAGCGCCTCGCGCAGATGGCCCGCGCCTCTGGCATCCATCTGATCATGGCCACGCAGCGCCCCTCGGTCGATGTGATCACCGGCACGATCAAGGCCAACTTCCCCACCCGGATTTCCTTTCAGGTCACCTCGAAAATCGACAGCCGCACGATCCTGGGCGAGCAGGGTGCCGAGCAGCTGCTGGGCATGGGCGACATGCTGTACATGGCGGGCGGCGGCCGGGTGTCGCGCATCCACGGGCCATTCGTGTCCGATGAAGAGGTCGAGGAAATCGTCAACCACCTCAAATCCTACGGCCCGCCGGTCTATATGTCGGGCGTGGTCGAGGGCCCCGAGGACGAAAACGCCGCCGAGATTGACGCGGTTCTGGGGTTGGGGTCGGACGGTCTGGACGACACGCTTTATGATCAGGCCGTGGCCATCGTCGCCCGCGACCGCAAATGTTCAACCTCCTATATCCAGCGCAAATTGGGGATTGGGTACAACAAGGCCGCCAAGCTGGTGGAGCAGATGGAAGAGCATTCGGTGATCACGGCGGCGAACCATGTGGGGAA
>CAIYZT010000003.1 GCA_903930735.1 uncultured Paracoccaceae bacterium
CGCCGTCACCTTTGTATGCTCAAATATCTGCGCGCCGCGCATCCGGGCGCCTTTGGCAAGCGCCATGGCGATATTGGCCGGATCGCATTGCCCGTCCAAAGGCAGCGTCACCGCGCCCACAACGCCGTCGATATTCAGATGAGGATATTTCGCCAGCGCCTCTTGGGCCGAGATCTCATGCACTTCGACGTCGAAAATCCGCGCGACGGTGGCCTGACGCAGCAATTCCTCGTGCCGCGCCGCGGTCAGCGCAACCGAGATGGAGCCGACCTGCCGCATGCCCGTCTCGACCCCGGTTTCGGCGGCGAGTTTGACGTAAAGATCGGCGGAATATTTGGCCAGACGGGTCATATTCGCCGATCCGCGCAGCTGACCAATCAGGCCCGCCGCGTGCCAGGTGGTGCCACTGGTCAATTGCTTGCGTTCCAGCAGCACGACATCGGTCCACCCCATCTTGGCCAGATGATAGGCCACCGAGCAGCCCGAAACGCCGCCGCCAATGACCACTGCGCGGGATTTCAACGGTATGCTCATGAAGGGGTCTCCGATGGGATAAGAACAAGTTTTCCGGGATATTTGCCGGCGGCCAGATCAGACTGGGCGCGGGCAATATCGCGCATTGGATAGGTTTGGCTGACAACCGGGCGCAGGCGCGCGGTGTTGATGATGGTCACGAGGCCGGCGAAAACCTCGCGCGGTTGGTGGGTGGCGCCGTAGATGGTCAGATCATTCAGATAGACCCGGCGCAAGTCGCCCGTGACCTTGGGGCCCGCCACTGCGCCCGAGGTCGCATAGCGCCCGCCCGGAACCAGCGCATCAAGCCGCTCCTGCCAGCCTTCGCCGCCGACAACATCAATAACCACATCAAAACTGCGCGGCTTGGGCGTGGTGTCGCGCGCCAGAACAAGCGCCCCGATGGAACGCAGAGGTGCGGCCTTGGACAGCGAGCATTGGCCCGTCACCTCGGCCCCGCGCAGGGTAGCAAGTTGCACCGCCGCCAGACCAACCCCGCCCGAAGCGCCGGTGATCAGCACCCGCTCGCCCACCGCGACCTGGGCCCGCGTCAGCAGGTTATGCGCGGTGCCGTAAGCGCAGGGCATGGCGCCGATCTCGATATCGGACAGGGACGAGGCGCTGACATCATGCAGATGCTGCGCCTTGACCAGACAATATTGCGCAAAGGCGCCGTCGAATTCCGAGCCGATGGAGACAAAGGCGATCGGGTTTTCAGCCGCAGGTTCGTGCTGATTGGTCGGGCAGATCACCCGCGCGCCGAGATCAAAGCCGGTGACGTCCGCGCCCAGTGCCACAACCCGCCCGCATAGATCCGAGCCTTGGATGCGCGGGAAAACCATCTGTCCGCCCCAGCCCGCTGCCCGGCCCTCGCCGTACCAGCCGATGCGGGTGTTGAGATCCGTCATATTGACTCCTGCCGCCAGAACCCGCACCAGAACCTCACCCGCCGAGGGGCGCGGCACCGGGATATCGTCCCGCCAGATCAGCGCTTCGGGCCCGCCGTGGCGGGTCAGTTGCACACCGGACATGGTGGCGGGAGTGGGGGTCATGCGCGGATGCGCTCGTTCTTGGGATCCCAAAGCGGCATGTCATCCATGACCGTGGCGGGGTAGCGTTTGCCGAAAATTTCGACCTCGACGGCGGTTCCGGGCATATTAACCTCGGACTTCAGCATGCCCAGACCGACGACTTTTTCAATCCGGTGCCCGAAATAGCCCGAGGTGACCTCGCCCACGATGCGGCCTTCGTGCCAGATCGAAGACATATAGGGCGGGTCTTGTTCGCCTGCGTCAATGACAAGGGTGCAAAAACGCTTGGACACGCCGCGCTGCTTTTCGGCCTCAAGGGCGGCACGGCCCCGGAAATCGGGCTTGGCCCAATCGACAAACCGCTCCAGCCCGCCTTGCAGGATAGTGTAATCGGTCGAAAGATCGCCCTTCCAGGCGCGGTAGCCTTTTTCCACCCGCAGGGAATTCAGCGCGAACATGCCGAAGGGACGCAGGCCGTGGCCCTTGCCGGCGCGCATGACCGCGTTCCAGACCGCTTCGGTATCGGCGGTTTTGCTGTGGATTTCCCAGCCAAGCTCGCCCGCGAATGACACCCGGCAGAGCCAGACATCGGCCCCGGCGATATGGGCCATCTGGTGGGTCAGCCAGCCCTTGGTCAGATCGGCATCGGAAACCTCGCCAAGGATGGCGCGGCTTTTGGGGCCGGTCAGGATCTGGGTGGACCATACGTTGGTATGATCGGTCAGCGTCAGACCGGGCGCGAGATGGCGGCGCAGCCATTCGCCGTCGTGGCTTTGGGCGGTGGCGGCGGTGATCAGCACCATCTCTTCTTCGGCAATCCGCGCCACCGACATCTCGGTGACGATCCGGCCCTTGTCATCGGCGAAATAGGCCAGACCCAGACGGCCGATATTGGGCACCTTGCCGGTGATCTGCGCGGCAAGCCAAGCAGCCGCCCCCGCGCCTTTCAGCACGAAACGGCTGAAGCCCGGCAGATCAAGGATCCCAGCGGCATCGCGCACTGCCTGCGCCTCTTCGCGCACAGCGCCAAACCAGGGGCCCATCCGGTCCCAGGAACGCTGCGCGTCTTCTGAAGTATCATCGCCCGGACGGGCGTACCAAACGGGCCGCTCCCAGCCGTTATAGGGCGCATAGACCGCGCCATGGGCCTTGGTCTGGGCATGGACGGCGGACAATTTCTTGTCGCGCCCCTCGGGCCAGGCATGGTGGGGAAAATGCACGGCATATTCGTTGCCATAAACCTCCATCCCCTTTTTCACCGAATAATCAGGGTCTTCAAAGCCGGTAAAGCGGCGCGGATCACAAGACCACATGTCCCACTCGGTCGCGCCTTCGGTGACCCATTCAGCCAGAACCTTGCCCGCGCCGCCCGCCTGGCAGATGCCAAAGGTAAAGACGCAAGCCTCGAACGCATTCGGCACGCCGGGCATCGGGCCGATCAGCGGGTTGCCGTCGGGCGTGTAGGGGATCGGGCCGTTGATGACCTTCAGCAGACCGGCTTTGCCGAGCAAAGGCACCCGCGCCATGGCGTCATTGATATGCCATTCCAGACGCTCCAGATCATCGGGGAACAGTTGAAAGCTGAAATCATCGGGGAATGGATCGTCCTTGGTGACCCAATGTGCCTTGCAATTGCCCTCATAGGGGCCAAGGTTGAAGCCATTCTTTTCCTGCCGCAGGTAATAGGAGCTGTCCACATCGCGCAAAAGCGGCAGCTTGTGGCCGACCTGCGCGGTCCATTTTTCCAGCTCGGGCACGGTGTCGAACAGCATATACTGATGGCTCATCACCATCATCGGCAGATCGCGGCCAAACCATTTGCCGACCTCGCGAGCGTAGTAGCCGGCGGCGTTGATAACGATCTCGCAGCGGATATCGCCCTTGGGGGTCGATATCACCCAATCATCGCCGTCGCGGCGCGCGCCGGTGGCGGGGCAAAACCGTTCGATCCGGCCGCCCATGGCGCGGGCACCTTTGGCAAGGGCCTGGGTCAGCTGTGCCGGGTCGATATCGCCGTCATAGGGGTCGTGCAGCGCGCCGGACAGATCATGGGTTTCGACAAAGGGATAGACACTTTTGATATCGTCCACGCCAAGGATGTTCAGATCCATGCCTTGCGTGCGGCCCATGCCGACCACGCGCTGAAACTCTTGCAACCGCTCACGCGTATGGCCAAGGCGCACCGAGCCGGTGACGTTGTAGTTCATCGGATAATCCACCGCCGCGCCAAGGCCGCGGTAAAGCTCGGCCGAATAGCGCTGCATGTTCATGATCGACCAGCTGGAACTGAAGGTCGGCACGTTGCCAGCCGCATGCCAGGTAGAACCGGCGGTCAGCTCGTTCTTTTCCAACAGGACGCAATCGGTCCAACCCGCTTTGCACAAATGGTAGAGGCACGACGCCCCGACGGCCCCGCCGCCAATGATCACAACGCGGGCTTGGGTCGGAAAATCGCTCATTCTGGTCTCCTGTTTCCTAGGGCGAAGTATCGGCGCAAAGCCCGGCACTTTCAATTCGCCAGCCCCCGGGCTATTGATCGGAAATTCCGATCACAGCGGATCAGGGGCTGCCATGCAAATCGATCTTCTGGAAACCTTTCTCGATCTGATCGAAACCCGCAGTTTCCACAAAACCGCCGAGCGGCTTGGCCTGACCCAGTCCACGGTTTCGGGCCGGATTCAGGCGTTGGAGGCCGCCCTTGGCGCGCGGCTGTTCAACCGATCGCGCGCCGGCACCGATCTGACCACCGAGGGGCTGCGGTTTGAAACCCATGCACGGATCCTGCGGCAGGAATGGAACGAGGCGAAACGGTCGGTTACGGCTTCGGGCGAGGCGGCGCTGACCTTTCGCATCGGCATTCAGAACGATCTGGCGGTGGCCCATATCGCCGATCTGATCACCGAGCTGCGCCGCCCTTTCCCGCAGTCCGCCCTCTATTTTGAGCCGGATTATTCGGCCCAGATGTGCCTGGACATCGTCTCGGGCAGGCAGGATTTCGCAGTGATGTTCACCCCCAAACCACATCCCGACCTGCATTTTGTCAGCGTGGGCGAGATGCCTTACCGGCTAATCTCCTCCGATGCCAAAACCCGCGCCGAGATCCGTCCGGACAGCTTTATCAACGCCCATATCTCGCCCGCTTTTGAACAGGCCCACCGCGAGGTGCTGCCCGAATTTCTAGGCGCGCCCCTGTCGGTGGGTCAAAGCGCGATCATCTCGTCGCTCTTGGAAAAGCTCGGTGGGACCGGCTTTGTGATGGCCGAGCGTGCCCGCGACATGGTGGCGAGCGGCGGGTTTCACTATATCGAGGACGTGCCGCGCATCGACCAGCCGATCTTTGCGGCCCTTCATCTGCGCCGCCGCACGTCCAAGGCCTATCGGCACTTGATCCGTGCCGCGCAGCGCAGCTTTGCTGCCAAATAGCGTCAGACCAGCGCCTGCATCCGGTAGCCGGGGCCATGGGCGAGGCGCACCAGCGTGATCGGCGCGGGTCCGGCCCAGGTGCTGCGCTCGGTGATGAACAGTGCCTCGCCCAGCGTCACGCCCAGCACCTTGGCCTCACGGGCAGAGGCGCGGGCGGCGCAAAAGGAGATATCGCCGAGGGTATAGCTGACATGGGCCACCAACCATTCGTTGACCGAGATCTGGGTGAAATCCGGGCCGGGATCGGGCAGGATAGCGGGGTTTAGCCAGCGGGTTTCAAAGGCAAATGGTTGGCCATCCGCAAGATGCAGGGTCTCAATCCATAACAGCAGCGCGCCTTCGGGCAGGCCGAGGCGCGAGGTGACGGGCACCGGGGCTTCGCGGGCCTCATGGGTCAGAAGGCGGAAGCTGTGGGCATGGCCGCGCGCCTCAACCTCTTGGCGGATCACAGGGATATCCAAAGTCGCCTTACGCACCGGCAGCAGGGCCACGCGGGTGCCGGCGCGGCGTTTACGCTCCAAAACGCCCGCCAGCGCCAATTCGCGCAGGGCCCGGTTCACCGTGGCGCGGGCGACGCCGAATTCGGTGGCCAGATCCTGTTCAGTCGGGATCAACATGCCCGGCGGCCATTCGCGCTGACCGATGCGGCGCAGAACTTCGCGGCGGATGGAATCCCAGCCGAAGATCACAATTCTTGCCTCAGCCGCGCCATGACACGCCCATATTCGGCCCGGACTGCCGCGCGTCTTGAATGCTGGCCGCCGGTGACAATATGACGGCCAGCCGACCAGACCTCGGATACCATCCGGTCATCGCCCGCAAAGATGAACGTATCCAGAATCATATCGCCCGTGCTGGCCGCCAGATCCGGCCCCGAGCCATCAAGCGCCACCAGATCGCCCCACTGCCCCGGCGCGACACTGCCCCCCGCCCGGCCGCCCGCCAGCGCCCCGCCGCGGCAAGCCGTCTCGTACAAAACCCGCCCGGTCGATTTCTCGGCCCCCGCCAGCATCGCCCGGCCCCGGTGCAGGAGACGTTGCGAGTATTCGTAAGACCGCAGCTCTTCGCTGAGCGATATCCGCAGGTTACTGTCTGAGCCCATGCCAAAGACCCCACCCGAGGCGTTGAAGCGAACCCCGTCAAAAATGCCATCGCCGAGATTAGCCTCGGTAATAGGACAGAGCCCGGCCACGGCGCCGCTGTGGGCCATGGCTTCGGTCTCGGAGGGTTGCATCTGGGTTGCATGGATCAGGCACCAGCGGGGCGACAGATCCTGGGTGTCCAACAGACGCTCGACCGGGCGGGCGCCAAAGGCGGCGAGAACCTCGTCCACCTCGGCCTGTTGTTCGGCGACATGGATATGGATAGGGCCATTGGGGGCCAAAGCGGCAGCAAAATCCAAAGCCTCGGGGCTGACCGCGCGCAGGCTATGGGGCGCAAGGCCCAGAACCGTGTCACCGTCCAATGCGGACAGCGTGCGAGCAGCGCCATCATGAAGGCGGTGAAACTGATCGGTCCCATTGCCAAAGCGAAGCTGCCCCGCCGTCAGGGCCCGGCCATCACAGCCGCCCTGCTGGTAGAGCACCGGCAAAAGCGTCAGCCCCAGCCCGGTCTGCGCCGAAGCCGCTGCGATGCGCCCCGACATCTCGGCCAGATCGGCATAGGGACTGCCGCCGGGCGCATGGTGAAGATAGTGAAACTCGGCCAGCGCGGCATAGCCGGCTTCGGCCATCTCGACCATGACCATGGCCGCGATCGCCTGCACATCCTCGGGCGTCAGACGGTCGAGGAATTTGTACATCAGACTGCGCCAGGTCCAGAAACTATCCTGCCCCTGCCCACGCCTTTCGGTCATCCCTGCCATGGCGCGCTGAAAGCAGTGCGAATGAAGGTTCACCATCGCGGGCAGAAGGATATCCACCCGCTGGCCCTGCGGCTTTGCCCCCGTCTTAACCGAGGCGATCTGCCCCCGATCCAGCCGCACCAGCACATCTTGCGCCCAACCCTGCGGCAAGAGGGCGGTTTTGGCAAAGATCATGGTCGGCCCCATTGACAGCCCCTCGGTTCACGCGCGAATATGTGCAGACATATTAACCCCAGACCCAAAGTCAAGGCAAGCCCGATGGCGATACTGCTGACCAATGCGACACTGGCCACGATGCGGGGCGGCTATGGGCTGATGGCGCAGGGCTGCGTGGCGATTGAGGGTGGGCGGATCGCGTGGGTCGGCGCGTTGCAGGATCTGCCAGGCGCGCTTGGCGGTCTGCCCCGGCAGGACTGCGCGGGCGCCTTGGTGACCCCCGGCTTGATCGACGCCCATACCCATGTGGTTTTCGCCGGCAACCGGGCCGAAGAGTTTGAAATGCGGTTGCAAGGGGCGAGTTACGAGCAGATCGCGCGGGCGGGCGGCGGAATTCTGTCCACGGTGCGCGCAACTCGGGCGGCGAGTGAGGATGAATTGGTGGCCGCCGCTCTGCCCCGGCTGGATCAGATGATCGCGTCGGGCACTTGTACCGTCGAGGTGAAGTCGGGCTATGGGCTGACCGTTCAGGACGAATTGAAACTGCTGCGCGCGGCGCAGCGATTGGCAGCGCTGCGCCCGGTGCGCATTACAACCACCCATCTGGCCGCCCATGCGGTGCCGCCCGAATATGCGGGCCGGGCGAATGATTACATCACCGAGGTCGCCCTGCCCTCGTTGCAATTAGGCCATGCCGAGGGTTTGATCGATGCCGTGGACGGTTTTTGCGAAGGCATCGCATTTTCAGCGGCGCAAATCGAA
>CAIYZT010000004.1 GCA_903930735.1 uncultured Paracoccaceae bacterium
GAGTAACGCTGTCCATGCAGCAATTCCTGCCATTGGCGCACCATGCCCAGACGTTCATTGTTCAGGATAAACTGCTTGACCGGGGTGCGGAACTGCATCGCCGTGCCCATTTCCTGCATGTTCATCAGCCAGGACGCCTCGCCGGCCACATTGATCACCAAGGCATCGGGATGGGCGATCTGCACGCCGATCGAGGCGGGCAGGCCGTAGCCCATGGTGCCCAGACCGCCCGAGGTCATCCAGCGGTTGGGATCTTCGAACCCAAGGAACTGCGCGGCCCACATCTGGTGCTGGCCGACCTCGGTGGTGATATAACGGTCCATGCCGCGGGTCAGCACTTCGAGCCGTTCCAGCGCGTGCTGCGGTTTGATGACCTTGGTGGAATTCTTGTAGGTCAGGCATTTCACCGCCCGCCACTCGGCGATCTGCACCCACCATTTGGCCAGACCTTCCTTGTTCACCTTCGCGCCGCGCGCCTTCCAGATCCGCAAGGCGTCTTCAAGAACATTGGCCACATCGCCCACGATGCCGACATCCACCCGGATCACCTTATTGATCGATGAGGGGTCAATGTCGATATGGACCTTCTTGGAATGGGGGGCAAAATCCTTGATCCGGCCGGTGATGCGGTCGTCAAACCGCGCGCCGACATTGATCATCAGATCGCAGCCATGCATGGCCAGATTAGCCTCGTAGAGCCCGTGCATGCCCAGCATCCCGATCCAAGCCTGGCCCGATGCCGGATAGGCGCCCAGACCCATCAGGGTCGAGGTGATGGGAAATCCGGTTGCCGCCACAAACTCGCGCAGCAATTGGCTGGCCGCCACGCCCGAATTGATCACGCCGCCGCCGGTATAAAACAGCGGACGTTCGGCGGTTTCCATCATCTCGACCATGCGGGTGATCGCCGCCTCATCGCCTTTGATGCGGGGCTGATAATGGTCGGTTTTCGCTTTGCTGATCGGCGTGTACTCGCCAATGGCAAATTGTACGTCCTTGGGAATGTCGACCAGAACCGGCCCCGGCCGCCCCGAGCGGGAGACGTGGAAGGCCTGATGAATGGTCTCGGCCAGCCGGTTCGTATCCTTGACCAGCCAGTTCATCTTGGTGCAAGGCCGGGTGATGCCCACGGTATCGGCCTCTTGAAAGCCATCCGTGCCGATCATGAACGTCGGTACTTGACCCGAGATTACCAGGATCGGAATGCTGTCCATCAAAGCGTCGGTCAGGCCGGTCACGGCATTGGTCGCGCCGGGGCCGGAGGTGACCAGCGCCACGCCAACCTTGCCGGTCGAACGGGCATAGCCCTCGGCCATATGGACCGCGCCTTGTTCGTGGCGCACCAGCACGTGGCGGATGTCACTTTGCTGAAAGATCGCATCATAGATCGGCAGGACAGCCCCGCCGGGATAGCCAAAGACCACCTCGACACCCTGATCCTTCAGGGCCTGAACCACCATATGCGCGCCGCTCATCTGTTTCGTCATCCGCTTCGTCCTTTTGTTGCCACCCCCAAGGGGCGGCCGATCTTTCAGAGATGAAAAAGCCCCCGAGGATCTTTCGGGGGCGCATGGTCCTTGTCAGGGAAAACCGTTACCGGCCCATACACCTTTTTCGTTCAATTACGACGAGACCCAGCATCTATGCCCCTTTTGGCCCGACTTTGGCCGCTCGCGGCGACTTTAGGGGGAGCGGACAGGAGCGTCAACCGCAAAAGAACGGGAATAGTGTCGCGCGGGGTGCATTTTTTGAACTATTATTGCGAAATGGTGACTGCCGCCGCAATTATCGCAAAGAATGCACTTTATGCGCAGCCTCGCAGGGCTTCTGTGCGCCGCTGCGTTGCTTCTTCGCCTTCCGCTACGGGGGCCGAGCGCTTAGATCAACGTCATCCGTCGGCCAGCCCGGTCGGCCCCTCAGGGAAAGTCCCAAGCCATGAAGCTTTATTACAGTCCCGGAACCTGTTCGCTCGCCAGCCATATCGCTTTGGCGGAATCGGGTGCGGAATTCAGCATTGAAAAGGTCAATCTGCGCAGCAAGATGACCGAGACCGGCGCCAATTTCCGCGAGGTCAATCCTAAGGGATCAGTTCCCGCATTGGAAATTGAACCCGGCGTCATCCTGACCGAAGGCGCGGCGATCCAGCAATATGTGGCCGACCGGGTTGGCGGGGCGGGCGTGGTTCCGGCCTCCGGCACGCTCGAGCGCGGACGTCTGCAAGAGGCGCTGCATTTCATCGGGGCAGAGTTGCACAAGGCTTATGGCCCGCTGTTCAACCCGACAATATCGGCCGATCAGAAGGCCATTCAGCACGGTCTGATCGCGGCGAAACTGACCTGGCTGGAATCGCGCTTGGCGGACGAGACCGCGCATCTGGTTGGCAGCGCCTTTACTCTTGCCGACAGCTATTTGTTCACGATCACCAACTGGTCCAAGGGCATGGGTATCGATATGGCGGCCTATCCCAAAATCAATGCCTTGCGCGCCCGCGTGGCGCAGCGCCCTGCCGTGCAGGCGGCGATGATGGCCGAAGGCATGATCTGAGGCCTTTCCGGCTCTTGATCAGGCGAAAGCGGATTTCGCCTGATCCCAAACTTTCTGTTCTCAAGTCTCTGTCCGCTGGTTAGGGTTGTATTGTCGACGAGGCAAAGCCTCCGGCAGGTATTCAACTCAAGGGAGAAAGAGCATATGGATCGTCGTTCGTTCTTGACTAAGGCCACGGTCGGCGGTGTCGCTGCCGGGGCGGCGGCGCTGGCAGCCCCCGCGATCGCACAGGAAAACCCAAAAATCACCTGGCGCGTGACCTCGTCCTTCCCAAAGGCGCTCGATACGATTTTCGGCGCGGCCGAGACGATGTCGAAATATGTCTCGGAAATGACCGACGGCGGGCTAACCTTGCAGGTTTTTCCGGCGGGCGAATTGGTGCCAGGACTTGAGGCCGCAGATGCGGTTGCGGCGGGAACGGTCGAGGCCTGCCATACCGCCAGCTACTATTTCTGGGGCAAGGATCCGACATTCGCCCTTGGCACAACGGTGCCCTTCGGGATGAACTACCGGCAGATGAACGCTTGGCTTTATTACGGCGGCGGCATCGACATGCTGAACGAGTTTTACGCCACGCAGAACCTGATCTCCTTCCCTTGCGGGAATACGGGCGTGCAGATGGGCGGCTGGTATCGCAAGGAAATCAACTCCTTGGCCGATCTGACCGGGCTTAAGATGCGGATTGGCGGCTTTGCCGGCAAGATCATCGAAAAGCTGGGCGTGGTGCCGCAGCAGATCGCGGGCGGCGACATCTACCCAAGCCTTGAGAAGGGCACGATCGACGCTGCCGAATGGGTTGGCCCCTATGACGACGAAAAACTGGGTTTCTACAAGGTCGCGCCCTTCTACTACTATCCCGGCTGGTGGGAGGGTGGTCCGACCCTGTCGACCATGATCAACCTCGCCAAATGGGCCGAGTTGCCCCCGGCTTATCAGGCGGTGCTGAAGACGGCCTGCGAGGCGGCAAATTCCAACGTGATGGCCAGCTATGACCACAAGAACCCGACGGCGCTGAAATCGCTGGCCGCGAACGGTGCGCAGCTGCGCCCCTTCCCGCAGGACGTGCTCGCTGCCGCCTTCGAGGCCGCGCAAACGACCTATGCCGAGATCGGGGCCACCAATGCCACGTTCAAGAAAATCAAGGATAGCCAGGACGCGTTCAAGCGCGACGCCTATCTTTGGGCGCAGATCGCGGAATACAATTACGACGTGTTCATGATGACCCAGCAGCAAGCAGGCAAGCTGTAAGGCGCTGATCTTAAAGGGGGTCCGGTGGGAAACCGCCGGGCCCGACTACGATATTGTCATGATCAAGGCCATAGGCGGCAATTCGTTGACTGCCGTATTCAAGCGGCTGGCAAAGCGGCGCATGCTGACGCTGGTATCGTTCTGGATTGGAAACTAGGCCCCGGTACTGAACGGTCGAACCGTGCTGTGTATGAGACAGTGTTCCCGTGGCCTAAGACAAGGATATAGTCATGTACACGATCGAAACAATGGGCCTGGTCAGCATCAGCCGCAAGATGGCAAGGATGGCAAAGAACGCCGGAAAGCCGCAGGCAAACCAACAGCGATAGATATGGTCATAAGCGGCGGGCAGTGGCTGGCCTTGGTCACGGGCCGCTCGGGCAAGATGGCGCAGGCGGATTTGCATCCAGACCACCGGCAACCAGAAAATCCCGATGAAAAGATAGAGTGCCAGCGACCAGCCAAGCCAGCCTTGGGTCAGCGGCCAACCCACCGTGCGCGCAAGCAGGAACCTGGTGATGGGCTGCGCGATTGCGGCCGTGGCGGTGAACAAAGTGTCGGCCATAACAACGACGGCGGCGACATGGGCAATCAGGCGCGGATTGCGGCTGCGGCCAGGTCAGCGATGTGAAGGGTCTGGATCAATGCGCCCGGCATGACCTGCGGCAAAATCCATGGCAATGAAGCGGCCGCGCGCAGCAGGACGTTACCGCCATAGGATTCGGGGGCAAGCACCAATGTCGGGCGCAAAATGACCCAATCAGCGCTGCTTTGAAGCAAATTCCCATCCCCCGCCGCCTTGGACCAGGTCAGAGCCCCGGCCCTTCAGGCCCCGCGCGGCTACGATCAAGCGAGACAGGGCGGTCACATGGATCGCCGTCAAATCGTCGCGGGGCCCCTCTTGCAGTGCGCCGGCCGCATTTACGACAACCGAAGCGCCTTGCAGAATCTCTGTCCATTCCGGCACCGAAATCTGCGTCAGATCCTGGATATGCCAATCGGCCCGTGGCTCTGCCCTTTTGGCCGCAAGGGCTGATCTGCCAATACCGGTTACGGCAAATCCGGCATCGGCCAAAGCGGTGATGCAAGCCGAGCCGATCAGCCCGTAACCGCCCAAAACGACTGCACGTGGGGGCGGCATAGCCTAGGGCGCGATCACGGGGGCGCCCAAGTCTGGCGCGCCAAGAGTTTGCAGCCCGCCGGTCGTGCCCGCGGGCGCGCCCAAGGTTTGCAGTTGCGGCACCAAAATCTCGACCTTGGACGGGTCGATCGGCGGGCCTTTGTAATGCATGATCAGCTGCGGAAAAGCGATCACGATGCCGACCATCACCACTTGAATGATCACGAAGGGGATGGCGCCGTAATAGATCTGTCCGGTTGAAACCCCTGCGGTGCGGATGCCGGTCACCTTGTCCAGGTAGCTCGATTTGGGCGCCACGGATCGCAGGTAAAACAGCGCAAAGCCAAAGGGCGGGTGCATGAAAGAGGTCTGCATGTTGACCCCCAGGATGATGCCGAACCAGATCAGATCGATCCCCAATGCCTGCGCCGGGGCGATCAATAGGGGCACGATAATGAAGGCAAGTTCAAAGAAATCGAGGAAGAAAGCGAGCAGGAACACGAGGATTGAGACAAAGATCAGGAAACCGGTTTGCCCGCCCGGCAGGCCGACAAGCAGATGCTCGACCCAGATATGGCCGTTAACCCCATAGAAGGACAGAGAAAATACCCGCGCGCCGATCAGGATGAACATGACGAAAGCCGAAAGGCGCACGGTGCTCTCAAGGGCTTGGGTGACGACAGCCATGGTAAAGCGGCCCTTCATCGCGGCCAGAACCAGGGCACCGAGCGCCCCCATCGCGCCGCCCTCGGTCGGGGTGGCGATGCCGAGGAAAATCGTGCCCAGAACCAGAAAGATCAGCGCCAAAGGCGGGATCAGCACCCGGATCACCTGGCTTGCGAGGCGGCTGAGCAGGCCAAATCCCAAGGCGCGGTCGGCCAGGGCGTAGATGTAGATTGCGATGATCCCCAAGGTCGCGCCGAGGACATCGGCATTGACGCCGTAGATCGGGAAAAGCGCGACATGGGCGGCATAGCCGATGCCCATGGCTGCGGCGATCGCGACCAGTAGTGAGGTGACACCGTGGCCCAGAGTGCGCGCCTCCAAGGGCAGGGCGGGCACCCAATTGGGGCGCAGGATCGAGACGGCGAAGACATAAAGGATGTAAAACCCGGTCAGAACCAGCCCCGGCAGCATCGCGCCCTTGTACATATCGCCCACGGATCGGCCAAGTTGATCGGCAAGGACGATCAGCACCAGTGAGGGCGGAATGATCTGTGCCAAGGTGCCGGAGGCCGCGATTACTCCCGAGGCGACGCGCCGGTCATAGCCATAGCGCAGCATAATGGGCAGCGATATCAGGCCCATGGCGATCACACTGGCCGCCACAACTCCAGTCGTGGCGGCCAGGAGCGCGCCAACAAGGATGACGGCATAGGCCAGTCCGCCGCGAATCGGGCCGAAAAGCTGGCCCACGGTGTCGAGCAGATCCTCGGCCATGCCCGAGCGTTCCAGAACGATGCCCATGAAGGTAAAGAAGGGGATGGCGAGCAGGGTCTCATTCGACATCACCCCCCAAAGCCGCTGCGGCATGGAAAAGAGCAGCGGCCAATCCAGCGTTATCGTGTTGTCGGAATAGGGGGCAAGCCAGACGCCGATGGCGAAGAACACGAGGCCGTTGGCCGCGAGCGAAAAGGCCACGGGATAGCCCAGCAGCAAGAACACGACGAGGCTGGCGAACATGATCGGCGCCATGTTCAGGGCGATGAATTCGATCATTTCGCGCGCTCCTGTGCGGCCAAAGCCGAGACAGCGGCAGCAAGCGCGGCGCCTTCGGCTTCGGCGGCCTCATGGGCCGAAACAAAGGAATGGGGATCCTCGATCAGCCCGCGCAGCACCGCGATTTTCTTGATGATTTCAGAGATTGCCTGCACGGTGAGCAGCAAGAAACCGGCCGCGAGCAGGGCACGTGCGGGCCAGATCATCAACCCGCCCGAATTGGACGAGATTTGCCCGATCCGCCAGGCGTCATAGGCATAGGGCACCAGCATCCAAGTCATCAGCGCGGTGAAGGGCAGCAGGAAAATCACATGGCCGAAAAGGTCGATCCAGTGCTGCGTGCGCCGGGACCTGAGGCCGTAAAGGATATCGATGCGGATATGCTCGTTTTGGCGCAGGGTATGGGCGGCGGCGAGCAGAAATGCTGCGCCGAAAAGATACCATTGCAGTTCAAGCCAGGCATTGGACGACATGTTGAACACCTTGCGGACCACCGCATTGGTCGCCGAAACCACGATCGCCAACAAAATCAGCCACATAACGGCGCGGCCGATCCATTCCGTCAATCGGTCGATGCCGCGCGACAGCGTCAGAAATGAGTGCATGATTTCTCCCAAGGGGGACCGCCGCTGGTGCGCGCTTTGGCGATCACGATGCGCGGGCGATGGGGGGGCGGTCAACATCTGGTTGCACGCGACGGTGGCTTAGCGAAGAAATTCCACCAGATCCCAGCGATTTCCAAAGGCGTCGCCCCAAACCGCGACGGTGCCATAGGGCTCGTGGCGGGGGGATTCTTCAAAGACGATCCCGGCGGCCAGCATCGCGGCGTGATCGCGGGCGAAGTCGTCGGTTACCAGGAAAAGCCAGACCCGGCCCGCGCCTTGCTGGCCGATGGCGGCGATTTGGGCCGGGCCGTCAGCTTGGGCGAGGACAATCCGCGCTCCGCCGCCCGGAGGCTGCACCGTGACCCAGCGTTTGCGGCCCTGATCAATGTCCTCGATAAGCACAAAGCCAAGCTTGCCGCAGTAATAGGCAATCGCCTGATCGTAATCGGGCACAATCAAGCTGATCAGACCCAGAACGGCGCCGGTCATGGCAATTCGATCTTTGGCGTCCGGGCTTCGGGCAGGTTGATGCGGGCGACCTGCTCGGAGATCGGATCGACGGACAATGGATGCAGTTCGGAGGAATGCGAATTGGGATCGCCCAGCGGCACCCAGGCCCCGCCCTTGAAGATCTCAACCGCGCTAAAGCTGGCCTTGTAGCCCATTTTGCGGCTGCCCGGCACCCAATACCCAAGATAGACATAGGGCAAGTCGGCCTGGCGCGCGATTTCGATATGGTCGAGAATCGCGAAGGTGCCGAGGCTCAGGTCCGCCAGATCGGGATCGTAAAAGCTGTAGACCATGCTGAGGCCGTCATCGAAAACATCCGTTAGGCTGACGGCGACCAGCGAGCGGCCGCGCTCGCCCGGTTTCGGCCCGCGCGAGTATTCGACCACGCGCGAGCGGACCGGGGTTTCCTCGATCATCGCGGCAAATTCAAAGACATCCATGTCCGCCATCCCGCCATCGGCATGGCGCGCGTCCAGATAGCGGCGAAAGAGGGCGAACTGGTCTTCGGTGGCCCAAGGGCTGGTGGCGTTGCGGCGCAGATTGCCCGCGTTCTTCAATATCCGGCGCTGAGTGCGGTTCGGCACAAAATCCGCAACCCGGATACGGGCGGACAGACAGGCCGAGCATTCCGCGCAAGAGGGGCGGTAAAGCACGTTTTGGCTACGTCTAAATCCTTGCTTTGAAAGAGAATCATTCAGCTTTTGCGTATGCTCGCCCTGCAGGGAGGTGAACAGTTTCCGCTCCATCCGGCCCTCAAGATAGGGGCAGGGCTGCGGTGCTGTCACGTAGAACTGGGGGGCGATGGGCAGGGTATGGCGCATGGGATTTCGGGGCGATTTACGCTGAGCTTTCGGGATAAGAGTGAGAACGGTCAACTCAGACGTTAGCAACGCACCGGCACCGCGTCCAAGCTTTTCCTGCCAATTTCATGAAAATCCCCGCCCAAGTTGCCTTGGACGGGGGGGGGCAGATCAGGCCGGCAAAGACGGATCAGTAGCTTTGCGGAACCGGGCCAGTATTAGCGGTGGTGGCTGCAGCCGCCAGGGCGGGCGATTGCTCGTTTGCCTCGGGGGCCGGGCGGGCGCGCTCGTCCATGAAATTGTCGAACTCGGACTTGTCTTTGGCCTGACGCAGACGGTCGAGGAAGGTTTCAAAGGCGTGCTGTTCGTCTTCAAGGCGGCGCAGAGTTTCGGCCTTGTAGGCGTCAAAGGCGGTATTGCCCGAGCTGCGCGCGGCGCCGTGGTGGCCCCAATGGGCGTGGCGGCTGTGGCGGTTGCTGTGGCAGGAAGAGGAGGCGAACATCGATTTTCTCCAACGTTTTGTGACGGTGATATAGGCGACAACGGCAAGGCCAATGGGCCAGAAAAAGACGAAGCCCAAGATCATGGCGGCGATCCAGGCGCCACGTCCCTTGCTGTCGAGCCAGGCTTCGGTGCGGGTCAGAAATCCGCCAAAGCCAGGGGCTTGAGCGGCAGGGGCGGCGGGGTTCATCATCGTCAGTTTCTCCGGTGTTGTGTTATGTGAATGCCTTTCACATAAGCCAAGATGGCGTGGGTTCGGCGGCAATTCAAGGGCTATGTTAAACTATTTTACATTTGGCTGAGAAAAGCGCGGAATCTCGCCGTTGGGGCGCTTTGCGTTGCGCAATGTCGCAAGCGAAGACCGGCGCGAACCGGCTTTCCAGACTTGACATTTCCCCCCGAAACAAGGCGCATAGCCGCCAATAGACCCAGCCCTTTTCGGCGGCTTGCAACGCAGGAACTACCCCAATTATGCCAAATGATCTTGTCTATATCATCATGGACAGCTGCCGTTTTGACAGCTACCGCCGCGCCAAGACCCCGAATATGGACAGGCTGGGCAAGGGCGAAAGCCGGTTTTCCTATGCGTCCTGGACCGCCCCGTCGCATCATTCGATCTTTCTGGGCCAGGTCGCCCATAAAGCGCCCAAAAAGGTGCTGGCCTCGGAGGTCTACAAGCAGGAATACGCGCTGTGGATGGACCGGATCGGTGTGCCGGACCTGTCGTTCAAGAGTTTCGTGCCGGAATTGAGCCTGGCCAAGGTGTTACGGACCAATGGGTTTCGGACCAATGCCCGGGTTTCCATGCCGGTTCTGAACCCTATGACCGGGTTCAACAAGTTCTTTGACAGCTATAAGCTGATGATGGATCACAATGATTTCAAAGGCATGGTGGATGAAATCACTTTCTCTGCCGACCAGCCCAGCTATCATTTCCTGAATCTGGGCGAGACCCATTACCCCTATATGCTGAAGGACGAGCAATTGCCGCGCATCTCGGGTGTGCATGGGGTGATCAAGGGGATGGATGCCGCGATCCAGCGCAGCGACGATATGGGGCGTGTTGACAAGACCTTTTTCACCAAGCCTGAGATGGTTGCGCTGCATGAACAGCAGATCCGCTGCGTCGAATATGTGGACGGGGTGCTGGACGCGCTGATCTCCAAGGCGCCGAAGGGCACGCATTTCATCATCGCGGCCGATCATGGCGAGTGCTTTGGCGAGGGCGACTATTTCGGCCATGGTCCGGTGATGCACCGCAAAGTGTTCGAAGTGCCCTTCCTCGAAGGCAAAAAACGCTAAGCCGGCGGCGCAGCTTCGCGGATTGACCGCGCCGGTGCCCGGCACCATCATCGCCGGATGAGCCAAAGCCTTTTCGCGCGCATCACCAGCCATCC
>CAIYZT010000005.1 GCA_903930735.1 uncultured Paracoccaceae bacterium
GACCGTCCATGGCATCATACCGCCAACGCAGGGTCAGAGCAATTTTTCGAGGTGCCCCATAGTAGTTGTTGGCCCCCATATTATTGAGGCGGTTAGAAATCTCAGCGTATCCCAGGTCAGAGTAGAGCTTGGGCTCAAGTTTCAAGTGCAACACCCAGCGCCCGTGGGGCATAGGATGTTGCACTTGATGTTTGAGTCTAAGGTGATCTTAAAAAATACAGAGAAGAACGCACCATCTTGATCATATTTGTTTTTTTATTTTAATGGGCGTGAAATCACTTCTTCGATGGAAAAGATAATTGCCAGCATTCTCGATAAGATTTCCAACAAGAAACTGACCATTTAGGGCGACCGTCATCGAAGCGTTACAATTCCCACATAATGCGTGTCCCTAACCGCATCAAATGCAGAGTAAATCCTTGACAGATCCCATCAATATCCTCGTCCTGTGCACGGGCAATTCCGCGCGCTCGATCCTTGCCGAGGCCGCCTTCAATCTTGCTGGCCAACCCCGCGTTAAGGCCTGGTCCGCCGGATCGCGCCCGACCGGCCCTCCCAATCCCTTTGCTTTGGCCCTGTTGCAGGCCAAGGGCATCGACACCGGCTTTGCCCGCTCCAAATCCTGGGACGAATTCGCAATGCCGGGCGCGGCAAAGATGGATTTCGTGATCACCGTCTGCGATTCCGCGGCGGCCGAGGAATGCCCCTATTGGCCCGGCGCGCCGATGTCGGCCCATTGGGGCCTGCCCGACCCTGCCGCCGTCATTGGATCAGACGCGGAAAAGGGCGCGGCCTTTGCCCAGACCTGGGAGGCCCTGCAGCCCCGTATCAGCGCCTTTCTCGCCCTGCCCCTGGCTTCGCTCGACGCATCCAGCCTGCGCGCAAGGCTGAAGGAAATCGGCGAGATCGGCGCATGACCGCCCGCGCCCTTGCCGCCGAGACAATCGGCACCGCGCTCCTCGTCGCCGCCGTCGTCGGCTCCGGCATTATGGCCGACCGCCTGACAGCCGATACCGCCCTTGCCCTCCTCGCCAATACCGCCGCCACCGCCGCCGCCCTTGTGGTGCTAATCACGATTTTTGGCCCCCTGTCGGGCGCGCAGTTCAACCCCGTGGTCACCATGGTGATGGCTTTGCGCGGCGAGATGCCCGCCTCCCGCGTGTTGCCCTATGTCGCGGCGCAGATCCTTGGCGGCATCCTTGGCACCCTGCTTGCCCACGCCATGTTCGATTTGACGCTGCTGCAAGCCTCCACCACCATCCGCAGCGGCCCGGCGCAATGGATCGCCGAAGGCGTGGCCAGCTTTGGGCTGATCCTTACCATCCTCGGCACCCTGCGCGCCAGTGGCAATGTCGCGGCCACTGTCGCGGCCTATATCGCCGCCGCTTATTGGTTCACCGCCTCGACCAGTTTTGCCAATCCCGCCGTGACCATCGCCCGCACCCTGACCGACAGCTTTGCTGGCATAAGGCCCTGGGACGCGCCCGGCTTCATTCTGGCCCAGATCGGCGGCGCCCTTCTGGCCATGGCAATCGGCGGCTGGCTGTTTCGCAAAGACTAAAGCCCCAAAGCCGCTCTCTGTTCGGGATGGGCGGCGGTGTCCGCCCGCCCCTTTTCGCTCAGCGTATAAACCCCGCGATCGACCCGCTCAAACCAGCCATAGTGGTCATCGCGCATCAACCCCGCCGCCCGCGCCACCCCCGCCGCCTTGGCCACTGCCGCCGCCTTCGTCGGTCCGCCCACCAGCACCGATGCGCAGCGCAGCGCGTCCTGGCGGTAAGCGGTCATCCGTTTGACCCCAACCGTCCCGCCGGTATTCGGATCACCCACCCGTTTCGCGAATTCTTTAAGCAAAGCCCCGGCGCGGCGCGTGTTTTTGCGCGGGGCATAGGGGCCGGGGTCCAGATGCGCCTCGACCGCCGCGCCCTTGACCGCCAAAAGGCCAAGCCCCAGCCGGCGGCACAAAGTGATGATATCGCGGTAGCGCAGCGCCCAGCCCCGCGCGCCCGAAACCGGCACCGCCAGATAAACATCGTCAAACAGCGCCTGCCGCGCCACGCCTTGCATCACCAGCGCCAAGGAAAAGGTCAGCTTCATCTCGACCACCACAGGCGGCTCATCGCCCCGCAAGGCCATGATATCGCAGGCACCGATCTCGGCCTTTACCTCATAGCCCTGGGCTTCGAGATAGGATTTCAGGGCCGGGTATAGGTCGGATTCGCGCATATCCGATTGAACCATGATCGGCGGCGGCGGAAAACCCCCGGATGCGAATTGGCGGCAAATCGCCCGCCCGCCTGCCGCTCTGTCACGGGCCCGACATGCGCGCCGCCTAGACTGATTCTATAATCCAACAGGAGGCTTTTATGCGTAACACCCCCCAAGATCGTCCCGATATTCGCACCGTTATCGCCGAGCGCGTTTCGCGCCGCGGCTTTTTGCTCGGCTCCGGCGCAGCCTTGGGCGCCGTTGCTGCACAGGGCTTTGTCGGCTCGCTGTTTTCCGGCGCGGCCCATGCTCAGGACGCCGCCTCGAGCCTTATGTTCAGCGAATTGACCCGCGTTTTTGACGACAATCACCACGTCGCCGACGGCTATGACGCCCGCGTTGTCGTGGGCTGGGGCGATCCAATGAAGGCAGGCGATGGCCCGATTGACGTCGGCACCATGACCGCCGCCCAACAAGCCGACCGCTTTGGCTACAACTGCGATTACGTCGCCTACATGCCGCTGCCGCGCGGCTCGCAAACCTCGGACCACGGGCTGCTGTGCGTGAATAACGAATATGTCTCGGCGAATGTGATGTTCCCCGGCATGACCGAGGATGACGTGCCCACAATGCTGACCGCCGAACAGGTGGCGATTTGCAACATGGCGATCGGCCATTCGGTTGTAGAAATCAAGCGGGTGGATGGCGTCTGGGGCGTCGTGCAGGACAGCGCGATGAACCGCCGCTTTACCCTTGAAACCGAGTTTGCCATTTCCGGCCCGGTTGCCGGCCATGACTGGATGAAGACCAGCTACGATCCGACCGGCACCAAGGTGCGCGGCACGAATTACAACTGCGGCGGCGGCGTGACCCCATGGGGCACGGTCCTGACCTGCGAAGAGGGCGCCTCGGACACCTTCGGCGGCGACATCGCAACCACCGCCTTCCCCGAAGTGCTGGAGCGGTACGGCTTTGACGGCTCGGACTATTACGCCCGCGCCAAGTTTGACCCGCGCTTTGACATCTCCAAAGAGCCGAACGAGCCGAACCGTTTCGACTGGGTGGTCGAGATTGACCCCTACGACCCCACCTCGACCCCGGTCAAGCGCACCGCGCTGGGCCGTATGGCGCATGAAGCGGCGACCACCGTTCTGAACAAGGATGGCCGCGTTGTGGTCTATATGGGCGACGACGATTACTTTGAATATGTCTACCGCTTTGTTTCCGAGAGCATTTATGATCCGGCGAACCCGGCTTCGGGCAAGGATTTGCTGGACGCGGGCACGCTCTCGGTTGCGGTCTACAACGCTGATGGCACGATGAACTGGCTGCCGATGGTGCAAGGCACCGGCCCGCTGACGGTCGAAAACGGCTTTGCGAGCCAGGCCGACGTGCTGCTGAAAACCCGTCTGGCGGCTGATGCCCTTGGCGCGACTCCGATGGACCGCCCGGAGGATATGGAAACCAACCCGGTTACCGGCCGCGTCTATGCGATCATGACCAAAAACAAGAAAATGTCCGCCGACAAGCTGAATTCGGTCAACACCCGGCCCGAGAATTTCTGGGGCCATATCGTCGAGATGATCCCGCCGGGCGGCGTCGGCGCCGATGCCGACCATACCGCAGACAGCTATACCTGGGATCTGTTCGTTCTGGCCGGCAACCCCAAGGATCCGGCGACGGGCTCGACCTTTCACCCCGCGACCACCGACAACGGCTGGTTCGTCACCCCCGACAATCTGACCTTTGACCCCAAGGGCCGGATGTTTGTCGCCACCGATGGCGCGAATGACTTTGATATTCCCGACGGCGTTTACGGTGTGGATACCGAAGGTGCGGCCCGCGGATTGCCAAAGCTGCTGTTCACCTGCCCGATGGGCGCCGAGGCGACGGGTCCCTGCTTTACCCCAGACGGAACCACTCTGTTCGTCTCGGTCCAGCACCCCGCCGAAGACAGCGCGACCCTGGAAGATCTGACCACCCGCTGGCCCGACTTCACCGGCACCAACCTGCCGCGTCCAGCAGTTGTGGCGATCACCCGTCAGGACGGAATGGAAGTGGCCAGCTAGGGCCACGCCTGCCTCAAGATTTCCTTCGGTCCCTAGTCGGATCGAAGGAAATCCTCACGTTTCCTTTCTTGCCCAATTTGATTTCAATCGAATTTGGCCGCGCCTGCCTGCCCCGGCGGGCGCGCCCCAATTCGTCCAACCGCTTGAGATTGTTGAAAGTCCCTTGGCCAAACAGCGTCCCGCCCTTTGGCCAACGAACCGAAAAACGCTCCACTGGAGCGCTTTCAGATCGGCTCGAAAGAGGCACGGCGACGACCATCTCGCCAAAGAAAAACCCCCGGCCTTGCGGACGGGGGTTGATCGGCGGGGATCGCTCCCCCAGAGTCGCTAACGTCTGAAGGCTATTGCAGCAAGCTGCAAAAACCTAAAGTCCGCCTTCGCGCTGAAGCTTCTTCCGCGCGAGCTTGCGCGCACGGCGCACGGCTTCGGCGGATTCGCGAGCTTTCTTGACGGAGGGCTTCTCGAAATGTTGCTTGAGCTTCATTTCGCGGAACACGCCTTCGCGCTGGAGCTTTTTCTTGAGGGCCCGGAGGGCTTGCTCAACGTTATTGTCGCGGACGCTGACCTGCATGTGGTTTTCACCACCTCTCTAAGTTAAAGTTGCACAAATTGTGCAGGCGTGCGCCTCCTAGCAAAACGGGGGCCGCTTGTCCATGAAAGAAGGGGTGCGATGATGACCGAGGGTGAAAAGAGCATGGCCGAGGCCAAAAAACGCCTGCTTTTGGCGGCCCTGCCCCATGTTGCCTTTGACGGCTGGAGCGCGGCCAGCTTTCACGCAGCCGTGACCGATTCGGGGCTGGCCCCAGGTCTGGCGGCGGGCCTGTTCCCGCGCCTGGGCCTCGATCTGGCGGTGGCCTATCACCGTGCAGGCGATAGCGCGATGGCGCAGGCCATGGCGCAGCGCAACGATCTGGGCACATTGCGGATCCGGGAAAAGGTGGCATTGGCGATCCGGCTGCGGCTGGAGGCGGCGGACCGCGAATTGGTGCGCCGCGGCTCGGCCTTATTCGTCTTGCCCGCTCATATGCCCGAAGGGGCGGGCCTGATCTGGGGCACGGCGGATGCGATCTGGAATGCGCTCGGCGACACGTCGGACGACGTGAACTGGTACACAAAACGCGCCACTTTGGGCACGGTCTATGCGGCCAGCGTGCTGTTTTGGCTGGGCGATGACAGCAAGGGCAAGTCGGCCACCTGGGATTTCGTGGACCGGCGGATCGAAAACATCATGCAGATCGAAAAGGCCAAGGCAGTTTTCCGCGAAAATCCTTTGGGAAAGGCGATTTTGAACGGGCCCTTAAAGGTTTTGGAAAGGCTGCATGCACCAAAAGGAACCCATGATCTGCCCGGCCACAACGCCGTTTGAAGGCTGGGGGGGAGGCGTACCCCCCCTCGCGACCCCATAGAAATTAAGGCGGGTGGATGTTTGCCCCCTGCGCCAAGGAAGAAAAATGTCCCTGTCCAACGCCATGCTCGCCATCGAAATCCAAGGCCCCGGCGGGCCGGATGTGCTTAAACCCATCTCGGCCCCAGTGCCGGTTCCGGGGCATGGCCAGATCATCATCCGCCTCGCCTATGCCGGGGTAAACCGGCCCGATGCGCTGCAGCGCGCGGGGGCCTATGCGCCGCCGGCTTCGGCCTCGCCGCTGCCGGGATTGGAGGGCGCAGGCACCGTGGTCGCGCGGGGGCCGGGGGTGACGCGCTGGGACATCGGGGACAAGGTTTGCGCGCTGCTGCCGGGCGGCGGCTATGCCGAATACGCCGCGGCGCAGGAAAGCCATGTCTTGCCGATTCCGGCCGGCATGTCCTTGCGCGATGCGGCCTGCCTGCCCGAAACCTGCTTTACCGTCTGGTCCAACCTCGTGATGCGCGGCGGGCTGAAAGCGGGCGAGCGGGTCTTGATCCATGGCGGCACCTCGGGCATCGGAACCACCGCGATCCAGATCGCGCGGGCTCTTGGAGCACGGGTATTCGCAACCGCGGGATCGGACGAAAAATGCGCCGTTTGCACCGATCTGGGGGCCCGCGCGATCAACTACAAAACCGAGGATTTCGCCGAGATCCTGCGCGCCGAGGGCGGGGCGGATCTGATCCTCGATATGGTCGGCGGCCCCTATTTGCCGCGCAATATCAAGGCGCTGGCCGATGATGGCCGTCTGGTGCAGATCGCCTTTCTGCAAGGTGCCAAGGTCGAGGCGAACTTTGCCGAGATCATGACGCGGCGGCTGACCTTTACCGGCTCGACCCTGCGCCCGCAGTCCGATCAGGCCAAGGCACGCATCGCCGCCGAGGTTGAAACCCATGTCTGGCCGATGATCGCGCGCGGCGCGCTGCGCGTGGTGATCGACAGCGAGTTTCCCCTGACCGAAGCCGCCTCCGCCCATTGGCGCATCGAGGCGCCGGGGCATATCGGCAAGATCGTGCTGAAGGTGGAAGAGTGAATCAATTTTCTGCTCATATCATTTGGCAGAACATCCCAAGAGCCCCATTTGCTCCTTCAGTAGGTCTAAGCGCTCTTGATCCGCGGCACCGATGTAGGACGTTCCTGCGATAATCGAATTGTAGGAGCTAATTAACAGCTTACAGCCTTCCGCCAAGACGTCACGAATTCCGTCGCTTTCGGCGTTTGTATTAATTACCTGAGGTGCCGAAGTACTGGATTCGGTAACTTCCACCTCAGTCGGATTGACATCGTTCGCTGCGCCCAAGCCAATTTGAACGCCAGAAAGTAAACTGATCCTAGTTTCAAGCACTGCTATGCGCGTAGAGAGGCCGCTTACGTAGTATCCACCAGCCACGATGGCTGCAGTGCCCGCTGCAATTGCACCGTAAACCATTCTCTCAAAGTGAGTGTTTTCCAAGTTCAAATCCTCCCGATTCCTGATTCACTCAACCGCAACCCCTCCAACCCCGCATCCTTCATCGCACAATCACGCACCACTTCCGGCCCGCAGTCGCGCAAAGCCAGTTCCTTGGACAAACAAATCCGGACTTCGGCAATAAGCCCCTCATCGCAAACCACAGTAATCTGATCACGCCCGAGTGACGGATTGGCCTCCATAAAGGCATCCTCGATCACCAGCGCGGGCACCGCCAGATCGCGGGTCACGGCGGCAAAAACCTCGGGCATGGTCAAGCCTTCAAACGCCGCCCGCGAGGCCGCGGTATAGCCCGGAGCGGACAGGCCCGAACAGCGCCCATGCTTTTTCCAATCGTAAAAGGCTAGGCCCGCCCCGCCCATGATATCGGCCATCGCCGCCGTCTCGCCCCGTGTTGGATCACGTTCAACCGTGCGGCAATAGCTGGGCCAGCCGTCCTCATACTGCGGCCAAAGGCCATGCAGCACCCAGCCGCGCCCGCCTCCCGCCTCGCATTGCGGATCGCCGCGCGCCTCGCCGGTCAACGCGCACCAGGCCGGCGACCATGACAGGCTCATCACATAATAGTCGAAATCCCCGGCCTTTTCGCCCTCCGCAAGGCCCACGCCGGGGGTCAGCATGGCCAAGGCCGAAGCCCAAATCAGGTGACGCATTTTCGCTTTCCCTTTGCCGGAAATCACAGTATACCGCCCCTCGAATTCGCTAAATCGTGGAACTCGCGACCCCCGGGCCGCAACCGTTTTCCCGGCACGGGAGAGATTTTTAAAGCCCCGCCCCGTTTGGCGCGGCAAACGCTGAAAGGACTGCCCATGTCAAAACCATTGATGGCCAAGGCGACCGCTGTTTGGCTCGTGGACAATACCACCCTGTCCTTCCGTCAGATTGCCGAATTCTGCGGCATGCACGAGTTGGAAATTCAGGGGATCGCCGACGGCGATGTGGCGACCGGGGTCAAGGGCTTTGATCCGGTTGGCAACAACCAATTGGACGCGATCGAGATCGACCGCGGTCAGGCCGATCCCTTGTACAAGCTGCACATCAAATTCAACGCCGCTGCCATTGGCGAGGAAAAGCGCCGGGGCCCACGTTATACGCCCTTGTCCAAGCGTCAGGATCGCCCGGCGGCCATCCTGTGGCTGGTGAAATTCCATCCCGAGCTTTCGGACGGCGCGGTTGGCAAACTGGTAGGCACCACCAAGCCGACGATCCAAGCCATCCGCGAGCGCAGCCATTGGAACATCAACAACATCACCCCGATTGACCCGGTCGCGCTGGGCCTGTGCAAACAGTCCGAACTGGATGCGATCGTTCAGGTCGCCGCCCGCAAGAAAGCCGCCGAAGGCACCGTGATGAGCGATGATGACCGCCGCAAACTGGTCTCGACCGAGCAATCGCTGGCCATGGCGACCGATGCCCGCAATGCGCCGCAGGTCGCGGTGTTTGTCGAAGAACCCGAAGACAAGCGTACCGCCGCCGATTTCTCGGACGCCGAAAGCTTTTTCAATCTGCCGCAGGGCGATGACGAAGAAGACGACGACGAAAACTGATCGGGCGCGCTTTCGCCGCCCCCGGTCCAAAGATCAAAAGGTCCCGCATCGGGGCCTTTTTCCATTTTCCCGTCCGTTTGCCCGACGTTACGTCAAAATGGCGCCTATCGGGACCAGTTCGGTCAGTATGCCCCTTGCGAGCCCCCAAAAGAGCTGACATCTTTTCCCACATTTTGATGCAACCGACCCGGTGAGTGTGCCGGCTATTTCAGGAGCCTCTCATGGCGACGGCAACCGATCCTCTTTATGCTGATCAATGGCATTTCCCGCTTATTGGCGATATCGAAACCATTTGGAACGAATATGACGGCTCCGGCGTCACCGTGGTTGTCTACGACGAGGGTGTTGAATACACCCACGAAGACCTTGCGGCCAATTACGATGCCTCGATGCATTTCACCTATGAAGGCGTGGTCTATGACCCGACGCCGAATACGGACAATTCGGCCCATGGCACCTCCTGCGCAGGCCTGATTGGGGCTGTGGCAAATAATGGCGTTGGCGGTACCGGGGTTGCGCCGGGCGTGACGATGACCGGCGTCAATTACCTGGACGATCTGCAATTTGAAACCCAGGATGTCTATGACGCCGGCATGCTTTGGGCCGCCAATTTCGACATCGTGTCCAACAGCTGGGGCTTTGGCGGCAGTTTTTCGCGCGAGCAAAACCTGTCAATTTCCACCTCGACCGCCAGCCATGACGTCGAACTTTGGGAAACGCTGGTCAAAGATGGCCGTGATGGTCTGGGCACGATCATCGTCAAGGCGGCTGGCAACGAGACCAACAATGCCAATGGCGACGGCTGGAACGTCACGCGCTATTCGATCTGCGTCTCGGCCACCGATGAGAACGGCGATGCGACCTATTACACCAATTTCGGCTCGTCGATTCTGGTGGCGGCGCCGGCTTCGGCGGTGACGACCGACCAATCTGGTGAAGCCGGCTATAACGCCGACCGCGACCGCGACCCCGTAGATTCGGACTATACAAGCGAATTCAGCGGCACCTCGGCAGCGACGCCGACCGTGGCCGGGGTCGTGGCGCTGATGCTGGACGCGAACGAGGGGCTGGGTTGGCGCGACGTGCAAACCATCCTCGCCATGTCCGCCAGCCACACCGGCTCCGCGATGGGCGGCCCCGGCGAGTTGGAAGAGATCGGTGCCTGGCAAACCGTGGGCGGCAATACCTGGAACGGCGGCGGGACCATGTTCCACCAGTCCTACGGCTACGGCATGGTGGATGTCTATGCCGCAGTCCGCATGGCCGAAGCCTGGAAGATCATGTCGCCCGTGGCCAAGGTTTCCTCGAACGAGATTTCGGCCACAGGCGAATACACCGGAGCCGCGGTTGCCATCCCGGAAAACAACAACGTCCCCGGAACCGGGCAGGTGGCGATCGACATGGTGGTTTCAACCGAAATCTCCATTGAAACCATCGAGCTGACCATCACCTTGACCCATGCCAATGCTACGAACCTGAACATCTGGCTCGAAGCGCCCGATGGGACGCGGATCCAGGTTCTGGTCCAAGGCGACGCCAATTCGCGCACCATGGATAAAGGTCTGACTTGGGTCTTTGGCGTGGACTGCCTGAAGGGCTTTTCTTCCGAAGGCACCTGGTCCGTCATCGTTGAGGACGTGGTCACCGGCGAGACCGGCACACTGACCGATGCATCGATCGAGTTCTTTGGCTCGGCGGCCGTGAATGACACCCTGTTCCACTTTACCGATGACTTCTTGATGCTGGAGGCGCTGGACGGGTCGCGCGCGACGATCGACGATCTGGACGGCGGCATTGACTGGCTGAACTTTGCTGCAATGACTGGCAATATCACCCTGTCGCTGGTCAGCGGCGGGGCGATTTCGGTCAATGGCACCTTGATTGCCGGGCTTTCGGCGGGCGGACAAGAGTTTGAGAATGTCATGATGGGCGACGGCAGCGATACCGTGCAAGGCAACGGTCTGGCGAACGAGGCCCACGGCATGCGCGGCGATGACCTGCTGCGCGGCGCCAACGGCAATGACGTGCTGATGGGCGGCGAAGGCAAGGACACGATGCATGGCGACAACGGCAATGACACGCTGAAAGCCGGCGACGGCAACGATCTGATCTATGGCACAGCTGGAAATGACCAACTGTACGGCGAAGCCGGTGCCGATACCTTTGTCTTCGCCAAACCGTTCGGTTCGGACCGCGTGCGCGACTTTGCCGACGACGTCGACCAGCTTAAGCTGGACGACGCGATCTGGGGCGGTGGCAAATCGGTGGCTCAGGTGGTGGCGCAATATGCCACCGTGGTCGGCAGCGATACGGTCTTTGACTTTGGCGGCGGCAATAAAGTGACCGTTTCGGGCATCAGCAATACTTCGGTCTTCTTGAATGATATCATCATCTTCTGATCGATCTTTGGATCACGATTCGAAAAGGCCCGGCGCAAGCTCGGGCCTTTTTCACACCCCGCGCCGCGCCCGCAGCGCTGCGTTGATCGTGCCGTCGTCCAAGTAATCCAGCTCGCCGCCGATCGGCACGCCTTGCGCGAGCGAGGTGATCTTTACCCCCGCCCCCCGCAGCGCGTCGATGATGTAATGCGCCGTGGTCTGCCCATCGACCGTGGCGTTCAGGGCCAGAATAACCTCGCTGATCCCCTCGCCCGCTACACGCGTCACCAGTTGCGGGATGTGCAATTCCTCGGGGCCGAGATTGTCCAGCGGCGACAGGGTACCACCGAGGATGTGATAGCGACCCTTGAAGGCGCCGCCGCGCTCCATCGCCCAAAGATCAGCGACATCGGCCACAACGCAAATCTCGCCGATGGCGCGGGCGGGGTCGGTGCAGATATTGCATGGATCGGCAGGCCCGATGTTTCCGCATTGCGCGCAGGTCTTGGCCGTCAGGGCCAGATCCGCCATGCAACGCGCGAGCGGGATCATCAGCCCGTCCCGCTTTTTCAAGAGCGTCAGCACCGCGCGCCGGGCCGAGCGCGGCCCCAGGCCCGGCAGCCGCGCCATCAACTCGATCAAGGCTTCGATTTCACGCGGGGCGGGCGATGCCATCAGAAGGGCAGTTTCATATCGGCGGGCAGGCCCAATTCGGCCGTCAGCCGCGCCATTTCCGATTGCGATTTGGCTGCGGCCCGCGCTTGCCCGTCCTTGATTGCGGCCAGGATCAGATCCTCAACCACTTCCTTTTCCGAGGCGACGAGGATCGAAGGATCGATATCCAAGCCCGTCACCGCGCCCTTGGCCGTAACCCGCGCCTTGACCAATCCTGCCCCCGATTCCCCAAGCACCACGATCCGCGCCAGATCCTCGTGCATTTCGGCCAGCTTGACCTGCAGCTCCTGCGCAGTCTTCATCATCTTGGCCATGTCACCAAGGCCGCCCAAACCTTTCAGCATCACCGCTCTCCTTTGATCCTTGCTCAGAAATTAGGGGCGCAGCCGGGCCGCGCAAAGGCCCTTTTGCCATATCCTCAAGGTTTCGTCCTGAAAACCCGTGAAACCCTTGGTACCGCGCCCCGAAAATAGGCGCCGGGGCGTTTCAGTCTTCTTCAAAGGGGTCCCATTCTTCGTCCACCTCAGGCAGGGCCTGCGCGGCGGCGGCGGCCACCATCTGTTCGGGCGTGCGGATGGCGGTAATCTTTGCGCCGGGAAAAGCCGCCAAAACCGCCATGACCATCGGCTCTTGGTGCGCTTCCAATTCGGCCTCCATCGCCGCGCGGTCGCGCGTCTCGGCAATCGTCGGAGCGCCACCATTGGAGACCACCGAGACCCCCCAGCGCGTGCCGGTCCAGCCCTGCAAGCGCTGGCTCAGCCGCGCGGCCAGATCGGGGGCGGCCTGCGGGGTCGGTTCAAATTCGATGCGGCCGGGCGTGTATCTGACCAGCCGCAGGCAAGTCTCCACCTCGACCAGCAGCGTCATATCGCGCTGTTCGCGGATGAAATCAACGATCTGGGGAAAGCTGGCAAAGGAAAGCTCCGACGCCTGCGCCGTCACCGGCTGTGCCCCGCCCGACATAACAGCGCCGCGCATCGGTGCCGCGGGGGCTTGCATGACGGTTCCCCCTGGCCGGCTGGCATAGCCGCCCCCGGCTGGCGCGCCGCCAGAGGGCGTGCCCTGCGGCGGGCCCGGCGGGCGCGGGGTGTTTTGTAGCTGCCGGATCAGGGTTTCAGGGTCCGGCAGATCGGCGACATGGGTCAGCCGGATCACCGCCATCTCGGCCGCCATCATCGCATTGGGCGCCAGCGCCACCTCTTCGATAGCTTTCAAAAGCATCTGCCAAGTCCGGCTCAGCACCCGCATCGGCAGCCTTTGCGCCAGATCGAGGCC
>CAIYZT010000006.1 GCA_903930735.1 uncultured Paracoccaceae bacterium
AGTCCGGAAACGACAGCTTCCGCTTCAAGGCCAGCTCAGCTGCCGCATCTGCCGCTAAGAAAAAGAAGGAGACAACACACAGCTTGACCACAGCATGACACGAAATCCATAATCAGAGGTGGCTCACTTCTCGGTGAAAAAACCGGCTCAGTTCTGGGTGAAAATCAACAGCTAAAGCTGCGGCGGCAGGCCCGCGCGGCCATAATTCCCACGCGCGTCAAGGATGTTCATGTGGATGGACGTGGCAATCCGCTCGGCCCGTTCGATCACCCAAGCGGCCCCGGCAGGCGGGCAAACCTCTGCCGCCGTAGCGCGAAACAGGTCAAGCCAACGGTCAAAATGCGCGCCCTCAACCGGCAGGGACAGGTGTTTGGGCATCGGTGCGCCATGATAGCGCCCAGTCATCAAGGCGACAGAAGACCAGAAATCGACCATCTTCGCCAGGTGCGGCCCCCAATCAGCAATCCGCTCGGCAAAGACCGGGCCTAGCATCGGGTCCACGCGCACTCGGTCGTAGAACCCATACACAAGGCGAGCCAGCATCGCATCATCAAGTCCAGTCCGCGCCATCAGGTCGGCCGTCACGACAGGGCGGGCGCTTGCGGTGGGGTCCATGGCCTCAGTCATTTGCAGAGTCCTTCTGGCAGGGCATCGCTGACGAATAGGCACAATGAATAGGCACTGTAAATACCCATTCATGGCGATGGTGCAGCTCGGTCAATGTGCCGCATCATCAATCCGCGGTGTCGGTTTGGCCAAGCCAATCAGGTCCGCCGGATCGGAAATCCGCACGGTGCTGCCCTCGATTGTTACACCATAGGCCTGCAAGGACTTGATGGCGCGGGACAGGTTTTCCGGGGTCATACCCAGATAAGATGCCAACCGGCGCTTTTCGATCACAAGGTCAAGGGCGGCCGGTGCCCCAGCGGCGGTGTATTTGCGCAACAAGTAATTCGCCAACCTTTCGACCGAGGTGCGCAGCTTCAAGTCTTTGGTGTGCTTGACCAAGCCCCGGTAGCATTGCGCCAGTTCGGTTACGACCGCACGGGCGAAGGCCGCGTCCACATCAAACACCGCCTGCACATCCACGGACGGCAGCAGGACTATCCTGCTCTTTTCCAATGTGCGAGCCGACATCAGATAGGGCGCGTTGCGGATTGTCGCAGCCAGAATGAAGGTGGAAATCGGACGCACCGTCGCCATCACGGTTTCCCGACCGTTCCAGCCGGCGCACAACTCGACACTGCCGTCGATGACAACATGCAGAAAGTCACTTGGGTCGCCTTCCGTGATCAGCTCGATCTGGGGAGGAAAGGTCTGAAGGTAGGCACCGCGCATCAGCGTGTCGAAATTCGCCTCAGCCATATCCCGAAACAGCGGCAAGGACCGGATCAAGGGCGTTTCGGCGGATCTCATCGCGGCTCTCCTTCGCTCTGGTTTGATTATTATCAAGTCAATAGCCGTAAAGAGTCTGCCTGTCACTAACATGGCGACAAAGTCTAGCTTGACTACTTTGGTCGCGAGGCCATGAATTTGTCATTTTATAAGTTATTTCCGATACTTAAGCCAGCGTATTGGCCTAGATCAAATCGGCCCGCTCGTATGGCGGTCAAGCCCTTCGCAAGTCTGTACCAAGAGGGGTTGGCATGAAAGCCACTAGCACTGTCACAACAACCGATCAAAACCGCGCATTGACGCTTAGCACCGTGGCCTTTACCGCCTGTTTCGCGGTCTGGACAATCTTTTCGATCATCGGCGTCGCGATCAAAGCCGAACTGGGCCTGAACGAGTTTCAGTTCGGCTTGCTTGTTGCGACTCCAATCCTCACCGGGTCGCTGACACGACTGTTTTTGGGCGTATGGACTGAAAAATTCGGCGGGCGCATCGTGTTTCCGTTACAGATGCTGCTGGCGGCGATTGCGACATGGCTGCTGACCTTTGCGCATACCTATCCGATGTATCTGGTGGCGGCGCTTGGCGTGGGTCTTGCGGGCGGATCGTTCATCATCGGGGTCGCCTACGTGTCGCGCTGGTATCCGGCGGGCAAGCAGGGCACCGCGCTGGGGATCTTTGGCGCGGGTAACGTGGGCGCTGCGGTGACCAAGTTCGTCGCCCCCTTCGTGATGGTCGCTTACGGCTGGCATGGGGTTGCCAATGTCTGGGCGGTTGGTCTGGCCGTGCTGGCCGTCGCCTTCTTCATTTTCGCCAAAGATGACCCGGAATTTGTCGCGCGCCGCAAATCCGGCATCAAGGCGCCCACGCTGGCCCAGCAATTCGCCCCCTTGGCGAACCTTCAGGTCTGGCGCTTTTCGCTGTATTACTTCTTCGTGTTTGGCGGGTTCGTGGCGCTGGCGCTGTGGATGCCGCATTACCTGATCAGCGTCTATCATCTTGATGTCGAAACGGCGGGCATGTCGGCTGCGGCCTTCAGCCTGTCGGCCAGCCTGTTTCGCGCCTATGGCGGCCATCTCAGCGACCGCTTCGGGGCGCGGACGGTGATGTACTGGACGTTCGGATTCTCGCTGATCTTGTTGTTCATGCTGTCTTATCCGCCGACGGATTACGTGATTCAGGGCAAGGACGGCCCAATCGCCTTTTCCACCCAGATGGGGCAATGGCCCTTTGTGGTGACGCTGTTCGTGCTGGGTTTCTTCCTTAGCCTTGGCAAAGCAGCGGTGTTCAAGCATATCCCGGTCTATTACCCTGATCACGTTGGCGCCGTCGGCGGCCTGGTTGGCATGATAGGCGGCCTTGGTGGCTTTATTCTGCCGATCACCTTTGGCGCGCTGCTGGATGTGACGGGCATCTACACAAGCTGCTTCATGCTGCTTTTCCTTATCGTCGGTGTTGCGCTGATCTGGATGCACCTGTCGATCCGCGCGATGGAGCGGGCGGCACAGGGCGAGGCGCTGGACCTTTTGCCGCAACTGCCCGAAATGCAGGCCATTCACCGCCCCGGCGTCACCACGATGCCGCGCGTGCTGACCGAATGGCACCCCGAGGACAAGGCGTTCTGGGAGGCGGACGGGCGCAGGATTGCCCGGCGCAACCTGTGGATCTCGATCCCGGCCTTGCTGCTAGCTTTTTCGATCTGGATGGTTTGGTCGGTTGTGGTGGCGAAATTACCTGCTATCGGCTTTGCCTTCACGCCGGGGCAGTTGTTCTGGCTCGCAGCTTTGCCGGGGCTTAGCGGTGCCACTTTCCGCATCTTCTACAGCTTTCTGGTGCCGATCTTTGGTGGGCGGTTGTGGACAACGCTGTCTACCGCGTCGTTGCTGATCCCGGCTGTGGGCATCGGCTATGCGGTGCAAAACCCGCAGACGCCCTACCTGATCTTTCTGGTGCTGGCGCTGCTGTGCGGCCTTGGTGGCGGCAACTTTGCCTCATCCATGGCCAATATTTCCTACTTCTTTCCGAAGGCGGAAAAGGGCAACGCCTTGGCGCTGAACGCCGGTCTGGGCAATCTGGGCGTGTCGGCGATGCAGTTCCTGGTGCCGATCGTCATAACAGCCGGGGTGTTCGGCACTTTAGGCGGCGCGCCGCAGGTGATGAGCAAGGGCGGCCAACTGTGGATGCAGAACGCGGGCTTTGTCTGGGTGCCGTTCATCATTGCAGCCACCATCGCGGCCTGGTTGGGCATGAATGACATTGCCGATGCCAAGGCCAGCTTTGCCGAACAGGCGGTCATCTTCAGCCGCAAGCACAACTGGCTGATGTGCATCCTGTACACCGGCACCTTCGGCAGCTTCATTGGCTATTCGGCGGGCTTCCCCTTGCTGAGCAAGCTGATGTTCCCCGATGTCAACGCGCTGCAATATGTCTTCCTCGGGCCGCTGGTTGGGGCGCTTGCCCGGGCAGGAACAGGTTGGGTTGCGGACCGCTTTGGCGGCGGGCGGGTGACGTTCTGGACTTTTGTCGGCATGATCGTGGCGGTGTTCGGCGTGATCAGCTTTCTGCCTGCGAACGGCGGTGCGGGCAGTTTCTGGGGCTTCTTTGGCTGCTTCATCGTGCTGTTCTTCCTGACCGGGGTCGGCAACGCCTCGACCTTCCAGATGATCCCGATCATCATGGGGCGTGAGATTCCGCGCCTGATGCCCAAACTGGGCCGCGAGGATCAGCAACGGCAAGCGGGCCGCGAAAGTGCTGCGATCATCGCCTTCACCTCTGCCATCGCGGCCTTCGGGGCGTTCTTCATCCCCAAAGCCTATGGCAGTTCCATCGCCATGACCGGCAGTCCGGTGGCGGCATTGTGGGCCTTTCTTGCCTTCTACGTCCTCTGCCTTGTGCTGACTTGGGCCTATTACACCCGCCGCGGCGGCCTTCTTCACGACATCGAACATGGCCGGGGCGTTCGCACCTCTGCGCAATCAGTCTAAGCCAAAGGGAAAAGCCATGAGCCATCTTCTTGATCGTCTTAACTTCTTCCAGTCCAAGGAACTTGAGCAATTCGCCGACGGCCACGGGCAAGTCACCCGCGAGAACCGCGATTGGGAGGATGTCTACCGCAACCGCTGGCGGCATGACAAAATCGTGCGCTCCACCCATGGGGTGAACTGCACCGGGTCGTGTAGCTGGAAGATCTACGTCAAGTCCGGCATCGTGACATGGGAGACCCAGCAGACCGATTATCCGCGCACCCGCGCCGGCATGCCCAACCACGAACCGCGCGGCTGCGCGCGCGGAGCCTCGTACAGCTGGTATCTCTATTCCGCCAACCGGGTGAAGAATCCGCTGATCCGGGGGCGACTGATGCGCGAATGGCGCAAGTTGCGCGCCACGCTGACCCCGGTCGCCGCTTGGGCCGCGCTGCAAGCTGACCCCAAGGCGCGGGCCTCATATGTCCAGACCCGTGGTAAGGGCGGTTTTGTGCGCGCCACATGGGACGAAGCGACCGAGATCATCGCCGCCGCCAACGCCTATACCACCAAGACCTATGGCCCCGACCGGGTGTTTGGTTTCTCGCCCATCCCAGCCATGTCGATGGTCAGCTATGCGGCGGGCACCCGCTATCTGTCGCTGTTGGGTGGCACCTGCATGTCGTTTTACGACTGGTACTGCGACCTGCCGCCTGCCTCGCCGCAGACCTGGGGCGAACAGACCGACGTGCCGGAATCGGCCGATTGGTATAACGCTGGCTTCCTGCTGCTCTGGGGCTCCAACGTGCCGCAAACCCGCACCCCGGATGCGCATTTCTATACCGAGGCGCGCTATCGCGGTGCCCGTTCCGCCGTGATCAGCCCGGATTATTCCGAGGCCGCCAAGTTCGGTGACATCTGGCTGGCCCCGCAGGCAGGCACCGATGCGGCCCTTGCGATGGCGATGGGCCACGTGATCCTGCGCGAATATCACCTGAACCGGCAGGCCGAGTATTTCGAGGATTACGCCCGCAAATACACCGACATGCCGCTTCTGGTGCGGCTGGACGAACAGGATGGTCGCCTTGTGCCGGGCCGCCAACTGCGCGCTGATGATTTCGACGGCGCCTTGGGCGAGGCGAACAACCCCGGCTGGAAGACCGTGGCGTTTGACGAAACCTCTGGCACCGTCGTGTCTCCCAATGGCTCGATCGGTTTCCGTTGGGGCGAGACAGGCAAGTGGAACCTTGAACAACGCGCCAAGGGGGCGGAGGCCAACCTGCGCCTGAGCCATATCCTTGAGGGCGACCATGACGCTGTGGTTGGCGTCGATTTCCCCTATTTCGGCGGCCAAGCGACACCCAATTTCGTGAAATGCGATCATCCAGAGGTTTTGACCCGCAACATCCCCGCCAAGCGCGTGACCCTGGCCAATGGCGAAGCCGCCTTGGTGGCCACGGTGTTCGACCTGTTGTGTGCCAACTACAGCCTAGATCGTGGGCTTGGCGGCGCAGCAGTGGCCAAGAACTTTGACGAGGATCAGCCCTATACCCCCGCCTGGGCCGAAAAGATCACCGGCGTGAAGGCGGATCAGATCATCGCCGTCGCCCGCGCCTTTGCCGACAATGCCGAAAAGACGCATGGCAAGTCGATGGTGATCCTGGGGGCCGGGATCAACCACTGGTATCACATGGACATGGCCTATCGCGGCATCATCAACATGCTGGTGATGTGCGGTTGCATCGGTCAAGAGGGTGGCGGCTGGTCGCATTACGTGGGCCAGGAAAAGCTGCGCCCGCAGACCGGTTGGACGCCCCTAGCCTTCGCGCTGGATTGGAGCCGCCCACCGCGCCAGATGAACGCGACATCGGCCTGGTATGCCCACACCGACCAGTGGCGCTATGAAACCCTGCGCCCGACCGAGATTCTGTCGCCGACCGCCCCGAAAGGCGACTGGAACGTCAGCCTGATCGACTACAACATCCGGGCCGAACGGATGGGCTGGCTGCCCTCTGCGCCGCAGCTGAAAACCAACCCGCTGCTGGTTGCCAAACAGGCCAAAGCCGCAGGCAAGGACATTCCCGCCTTTGTCGCCGAAAGCCTGAAATCCGGCACTTTGCAGATGTCCTGCGAAGACCCTGACGCCCCGGAGAACTGGCCGCGCAACCTGTTCGTGTGGCGGTCCAACCTCCTCGGCTCATCAGGCAAGGGGCACGAATATTTTCTGAAACACCTCTTGGGCACCCAGCACGGCGTTCTGGGGAATGAGCTTGTCGAGGAGGGCAGCGTCAAGCCCGTCGAGGCTGTCTGGCATGACGAGGCGCCGAAGGGCAAACTTGACCTGCTGGTAACCATCGACTTCCGCATGTCGACCACCTGCGTCTATTCCGACATCGTACTGCCGACGGCCAGCTGGTACGAAAAGGATGACCTCAACACCTCTGACATGCACCCGTTCATCCACCCGCTGCAGGCGGCGGTGGACCCGGCATACGAAAGCAAATCGGACTGGGAGATCTTCAAATCCATCGCCCGGAAATTCTCGGAAGTTGCGCCAGAGGTGCTGGGCGTGGAAACCGATGTCGTGCAACTGCCGCTTCTGCATGACACCGCCGGGGAACTCGCCCAGCCGCATGTCAAGGACTGGAAGAAGGGCGAATGTGATCTGATCCCTGGCAAGACCGCGCCGAACTATATCGCGGTCGAGCGGGATTATCCCAACCTTTACAAAAAGTTCGTGGCCGTCGGTCCGCTGCTGGACAAGCTTGGCAATGGCGGCAAAGGCATCAACTGGGACACCAAGGAAGAAGTGCAGCTTCTGCGCGATCTGAACGGTGTTGTGCTGGAAGAGGGCATCACCAAGGGCATGGCCCGGCTGGATACTGCCATCAACGCCGCCGAGATGATCCTGATGCTGGCCCCGGAAACCAACGGTGAAGTGGCCGTGAAGGCATGGCACGAGTTGGAAAAACCCACCGGTCGCCACCACGCCCATCTCGCCGAAGGCGCACATCACACCAAGATCCGCTTCCGGGATATCGCAGCGCAACCGCGCAAGATCATCTCATCGCCGACCTGGTCGGGGATTGAATCGGAATCCGTCTGCTATAATGCGGGCTACACCAACGTGCATGAGCTGATCCCATGGCGCACCTTGTCGGGCCGTCAGCAGCTGTATCAGGACCATCTGTGGATGAGGGCCTTTGGCGAGGGCTTTGTCAGCTACCGCCCGCCGGTGGACCTGAAAACCATCACCAAGGCGGTGAACACCGATGTGGGCCAGCCGCATGTCGTGTTGAACTTCATCACGCCGCACCAGAAATGGGGCATCCATTCGACCTATTCCGACAACCTTCTGATGCTGACCCTGAACCGCGGCGGCCCGGTGGTCTGGATGTCCGAGGTTGATGCGCAAAAAGCCGGTCTGGTCGATAACGACTGGGTCGAGGCGTACAACACCAACGGCGCGCTGACCGCTCGCGTCGTTGTCAGCCAGCGCATCAAGCAGGGCACGCTTTTCATGTACCACGCGCAGGAAAAGATCGTGAATACCCCCGGGTCCGAAAAGACCGGCAACCGGGGCGGCATCCATAACTCTGTCACCCGCACCGTGTTGAAGCCCACCCATATGATCGGCGGCTATGCGCAACTGAGCTACGGTTTCAACTACTACGGCACCGTGGGGTCGAACCGCGATGAATTCGTGATCGTGCGCAAGATGCGCAAGGTTGATTGGCTCGACACCCCCGTCCCAGACACCTCGATTCAGGAGGCCGCAGAATGAGAATCCGCGCACAAATCGGCATGGTGCTGAACCTGGACAAATGCATCGGGTGCCATACCTGCTAGGTCACCTGCAAGAACGTCTGGACCTCCCGCGACGGCGTTGAATATGCGTGGTTCAACAACGTCGAAACCAAGCCCGGCACCGGTTATCCGACTGATTGGGAAAACCAGAAACGCTGGAATGGCGGCTGGACGCGCACCTCCAAGGGCACCTTGCAACCCAAGCAGGGCAGCAAGTGGCGCATCCTGGCCAATATCTTCGGCAACCCCGATCTGCCAGAGATTGACGACTACTACGAACCCTTCGACTTCGACTATGACCACCTGAAATCCGCCCCGGAAATGTCGGCTTTCCCGACCGCGCGGCCCCGGTCCAAGATCACCGGCGAGCGGATGGAAAAGATCGTCAAAGGCCCGAACTGGGAGGAGATCCTTGGCGGCGAATTCGCCAAACGCTCCAAGGATTACAACTTCGAGAACATCCAGAAGGAAATCTACGGCCAGTACGAAAACACCTTCATGATGTACCTGCCACGCCTGTGCGAACATTGCCTGAACCCGGCTTGCGTGGCGGCCTGCCCCTCAGGTGCGATGTACAAGCGCGAAGAGGATGGCATTGTCCTGATTGATCAGGAAAAATGCCGCGGCTGGCGGATGTGCGTCTCGGCCTGTCCCTACAAGAAGGTCTATTACAACTGGGAATCCGGCAAGTCCGAGAAGTGCACCCTGTGCTATCCGCGCATTGAATCCGGAAATCCAACCGTTTGTTCGGAAACCTGCGTCGGGCGCATCCGCTACATTGGCGTGATGCTGTATGACGCAGACAAGATCGCTGAAGCCGCGAACGTGCCAGAGGTGACCGACCTCTATCAGGCGCATCTGGATGTGTTCATGGACCCGAACGATCCGGCGGTGCAGGCACAGGCCATTGCTGACGGCGTCCCGGCGGACTGGGTCAAGGCGGCGCAAGCCAGCCCGATCTGGAAAATGGCAATGGATTGGAAGGTCGCCTTCCCGCTGCACCCCGAATACCGCACCTTGCCGATGGTCTGGTATATCCCACCGCTGTCGCCCATCCAGAACGCCGCGCAAGTCGGTGATCTGGGCATGAACGGCGATCTGCCCGACGTGCGCGCCTTGCGGATTCCGGTCAAATACCTGGCCAACATGCTGACCGCAGGGGCGGAGGAACCGGTGGTGACGGCGCTAGAGCGGATGGCTGCGATGCGGTCTTACATGCGGTCCAAAACCGTGGACGGCGTGATCAACGAGGCGATTGCCGCCCGCGTTGGTCTTTCGCCCGCAATGATCGAGGACATGTATAAAATCATGGCCATCGCGGATTACGAAGACCGTTTCGTGATCCCCACCACCCACCGAGAACAGATCGAAGACGCCTATGACATCCGCTCGGGTTGCGGGTTCACCGATGGCAACGGCTGTTCGACCGGCTCCATCGACAAGGGCACGCTCTTTGGCGGCAAGAAGAAGAAGGCCCTGACCCTGCCGACGGAGGCGTTCTGATGGACCGCACCCTTAAAGCCATGTCGCTGCTCTTGTCCTACCCCACGGCGGAACTGCAAAGCGCCATGCCCGAAATCGGTGGGGTTCTTGCCGCCGAAACCCGGTTGACTGCCGCTGCCCGCCGCGACCTGCGCCCCTTGGTCGAGGCTCTTGTGGGGCGTGATCTTTACGATCTGCAAGAAGACTATGTGATGCTGTTTGACCGCTCCCGCACCCTTTCGTTGAACCTGTTCGAACATGTCCACGGCGAAAGCCGTGACCGGGGCGAGGCGATGGTGTCCTTGGTCGAAACCTACCGCGACGGCGGCTTTGATCCGATCAGTACCGATCTGCCCGACCATCTGCCGGTGCTGTTGGAGTTTCTGGCGACCCGCCCCGCCCCCGAGGCGCGTGAGATGCTGGCCGATGCCGCCCATATCTTCACCACGTTGGCCAAACGGCTGGAAAAGCGCGACAGCCCCTATGCCGCGATCTTTGCCGCACTGCGGCAGATGTCGGGCGTTGAAGCCGATGCCGAAGCCGTCGCCGCGATGTTGCAACTGCCCGAGGATGACCCGACCGACCTTGCCGCCCTCGATGCGATCTGGACCGAGTCCGAGGTGACCTTTGGCCCCGATCCCAACGCCGGCTGCCCGCAAGTGCGCGACCTTCTGGCCGGCATGGATATTCCCGTAACCCAAGCCCCCGTTGCGGCGGAATGACGGAGACCACAATGCATCAGTTCATTTTCGGAATTTACCCCTATATCGCGCTGACGATCCTGATCTTCGGTTCGATCGCGCGCTATGAGACCGTGCCGTTCACCTGGAAATCCTCGTCCTCTCAACTGTTGCGGCGCAAGCAGTTGATCCTTGGGTCGGTTCTGTTTCATGTCGGCGTGCTGACGATCCTGTTCGGCCATCTTTTCGGCCTGTTGACGCCCCTGTGGCTGATCGAACTTCTGGGCGTCAGCCACGAGGCCAAGCAGATCCTCGCCGTTGCGGTTGGTGGAGTGGCCGGGGTTGCGGCCCTGTTGGGCGGCGCGATCCTGATCCACCGCCGTCTGGTCGACCCGCGTATCCGGGCCACATCGAGCATGATGGATATCGTGATCCTGTGCTTGCTACTGCTTCAGTTGACGCTGGGGATGCTGACGATCTTCATCTCACTGCAAAACCTCGATGGTGGCGAGATGGTGAAGTTCATGATGTGGGCGCAGGCGATCTTCACCTTTGATGGCAATGCGGCCAGCTATACTCTGGGTGCACCGTTGCTGTTCCAGTTGCATATCTTTCTGGGCCTGACGATCTTCATCCTGTTCCCGTTCAGCCGTCTGGTTCACATGCTGTCGGCCCCGGTGCGCTATGTCGTGCTGCGGCCCGGCTGGCAGATCGTGCGCTCACGCCGGGCCAAGGTGCGCCCCCGTTCAACAATCAAACCCGCGGAGCAACGCCGATGAACGCCCCCCTGTTCCCCGAGATCACCGTGAACGGTGAGACGATCCCCTCTGCCGCCATCGCCGCCGAGGCGCAGAACCATGTGGCCCCCAAGGGCAAGCCCGGCCTTGCCTGGCGCAAGGCGGCGCGGGCGCTGGCCCTGCGCAAACTCTTGCTGGAGGAGGCCGCGCTGCGCGGCATTCAGGCCGTTCCCGCCGCTGTGGGTCCGGGCCTGACCGAAACCCAGGACGAAGCCCAAATCCGCGCCCTGCTGGACGAAGCCCTTCAAGTGACCCCGCCGGTCGAGGCGGATCTGATCGCCGTCTGGCAGAAGGACCCCGAACGCTACCGCTCGCCCCCCCTGTGGGAGGCCTCACATATCCTGTGCGCCGCCGATCCGACCGATCCTGACGCCGTGCACGCCGCTCATCTGCGCGCGCTGGCGGCCCATGCCACCCTGACGGCGGACGCCAAGGCCTTTGGCCGTCTGGCCAAAGAGGTCAGCGATTGCGCGTCCAAGGCCAATGGCGGGATGCTGGGGCAGTTGGTGCCCGGCGATTGCGTGCCAGAGTTCGAGTCCGCCCTGCGCGAGTTGACCCTCGGTCAGATTAGCGCTAGCCCAGTCCGCAGCCGATTTGGCTGGCATATCATCCGGCTGGATGCCTGCGCCAAAGGTCAGGTGCTGCCCTATGCCGCCGTCCGCGCGCGTCTTGCCGAGGCGGCGGAAAAAGCCGCCTGGACCCGCGCCGCCCATGATTTCGCCGAAGCGCTGATGGCCGCGGCGGATGTCAAAGGCGTGGACTTTCAAGTTCATTGAGGGTCGCATCTGTTATCGAGGAAAGACAAGGCAATGACAGTGCTGATACGGCACGAGGGCGTCGCTTGCGGCTGTGATGCCACGGATGTGTCGCCCGGCCTGATGTCGGTCGACGCGGCAAGGACGGCGGCTTTGCGACTTGTGGTGCCGGTGGCGGCCCGGGAGCAGGTTCCACTGGCGCAGGCCTTGGGCCGCGTACTGGCGCAGCCCCTGCGGTCTCAGACGCCGATGCCGCCGTTTGACGCCTCAGCGGTCGATGGCTATGCCGTCCGCCTTGACGATCTGATCGGGCCGGGGCCGTGGACCCTGGCCGTGCAGGACAGGATTGCCGCTGGCGATGGACGCAGCATCCGGCTGAGTTCGGGGGCGCTGCGCATCTTTACCGGCGCGCTGCTACCCTTGGGTGCGGACGCAGTGCTGATGCAAGAGGATGTCGTCACCGAGGCCGCCCATCTGCATATCCGCCACCGTCCCCAGCGTGGCGCGAACCTTCGGCGCGCCGGGGAAGAAATGCCCAAAGGTCAGATTGTGGTCGCTACCGGCCACCGCCTCGGTCCGCGCGAGATTGGCTCCGCAGCAGCCAACGGCCATGCCACGCTAGGCGTCTGGCGTCGCCCCCGCATAGCCCTTCTGACCACCGGGGATGAGGTCGCACAGCCTGGAACCACGCTCGCCCCCGGTTGCATCTGGGATGCCAACACCAGCCTGCTTGTCGCAGCCTTTCAGGCCGCAGGGGCCGATCTGGTCGCCTTTGAACATGCTCCCGATGACTTGGCCGCACTTGCAGTCCTGATGGCCCGTTTGGCCAAAGCGGCCGATATGCTGGTCACGACAGGCGGCGTATCGGTTGGAGAAGAGGATCATTGCAAGGCGGCCTTTCGCGCGGCACAGGGCGAAATTGTAGTAGCAGGTGTGGCGATGAAGCCCGGCAAGCCGGTAACGATCGGGCGGCTGAACGGTACCGTCTGGATCGGACTGCCGGGTAACCCCTTGTCGGCCTATGTGACATGGCAAGTTCTGGGTTGGCCGATGGTGAAGGCTTTGTCCGGGGCTACGGCATCCCCGGCCCCAACTCAACTTGTCGTCGCAGGGCAAGACCTGCCGCATAAGCCCGGACGCTGCGAATACCGCCCTGCCACGATTATCGGCTTTGATGATCTGGGGCGGCAGGTGATCTTCGCAGCCCCAGCCGTTCATTCCGGTCGCCTGAGTTCGCTGGTCGGCGCCGATGGGTTGATCGTGATTCCAGCAGGGATCGAAGCCGTTCAGCAAGGCGACCTGCTCGACTTCTTGCCTTTTTACACCAGCCAAATGGCCTAGCGAAAGGGAATACAGATGCGTTTGGCTTATACAATGGCGCCCGGTCGTGGCGATATCGACCTTGTTCTGTCGCGGCTGGCGGATCGCCTGCAACAAGCGGGCTGGCGTACCTGCGGCGTGGTTCAGACCAACACAGATTGCGGCGCCTCCAATCCCTGCGATATGGATGTGCAGGTCTTGCCTGATGGCCCGGTGATCCGCATTTCGCAATCGCTTGGGGCCTTGGCCCGGGGCTGCCGACTCGACCCCTCTGCGCTGGAACAGGCGGTGGCGCTGGTCGCGGATCGCCTCTCCAGTGGTGCCGACGTGCTGATCATCAATAAATTCGGCAAGCACGAGGCCGAGGGTCGCGGCTTTCGTGAAGTGATCGCTACCGCGCTGGCACTGCACATCCCAGTTATCGTCGGGGTGAACGGGCTTAATCTTCAAGAATTCCTTGGCTTCGCGGGGGATCTGGCGATCAACGTCGCATCAGACCTCGCCCTACTGGAAGAATGGCTCGGCGGCGGATCCGTTGGGCAATTGCGCCGCCGCCTGTAGGGGATTGCATCAAAGGCGCACCGGCTTGATAGCTGTCAGAACCTGACAAGAGTGGAACTGCGATGCGCCTCACCTCCTTCACTGACTTTGGCCTGCGCGCATTGATGCGGCTGGCCTCTGACCCGGATCGAGCCTTCTCGACCGCTGAACTGGCGGAAGAGTTTAATATTTCGCGCAACCACTTGACCAAAATCATAGCGGCCTTGGCTCAGGCGCGCATCGTTACAACGCGGCGCGGTGGTGGTGGAGGCGCCATTCTGGCGCGGCCTGCCGATCAAATCAAGCTGGGTGACATTGTGCGCGTCCTTGAGGCTGGGCAGGCACTGGTTGAGTGTTTTTCTGCTGGCGAAATCACCTGCTCGCTAACGCGCGATTGTCGGCTCAAATCACGGTTGCGCAGCGCCGAAGCCGCATTTCTGGCCGATCTGGACAGGTCCAGCCTTGCCAGCATCGCACTCCCCGTCGTTTCAAATTCGGAATCCACCGCATGATCCCGCAGCTATTTCTTGACCTAACACGGGCTTCGCCGCTTCTCAAATTGTTGTCATGGGAAGAAGCCCCGCCCTATGCAAAAACCATCATCCACCGTCCCTCGACAAGCAAAAAAAGTCCCCGCTTTTCAGGGGGACTCGTCAAACGTTGACGTGGCGTTGACGTGTTTTGCGATTGCCCATACACAAGCGAAACGCTCAACATTTAAGTATTTGATATGTTTGATTAATTTGGTTGCGGGGACAGGATTTGAACCTGTGACCTTCGGGTTATGAGCTATGGCGAACGAACCATGAACAACCCCTCAGAACCGCGCTATCCTTCGCATTTTCCGTGGCTTGCAGCCCCCTCGCCAAGAACGTCCCTACGCTAGATTTCGCACTTAACCGCAGCAAACCCTTCCCTCTTGCTTCCACTATGCTTCCACATCGCCAAAGGATGATGCTCCGGTAGCATGGCGATCATTCGTGGCGAGTTACCCGATCACGACCAGGTTCCGTGGATCCAGCCGCGCCTCTCCGGCCTAACTCTCACACGCATACCCTAGCCGTAATGGTTTGGTCCGGGAGATCCACGCTGACAGAAGAATACCATTAAAGCGATAAAGTGACTAAAAATTCCGGCGACCGAAATCGCACCAAAAAAAATCGACAACTGCTTACTGATGCCTATCCCACCCATCAACAATGCAGCACCGATAAGCCCAACCCAGAACCCACCGATCCACCACCCCGAGCGACCCGTATCATGCAAGCGGCGGAACGTTACCGCAAGGTCGGGCAAGAACAGAGCGAGGGCCACGAACGATCCAAATTTGAAGGTTCCCGGTTCTTGTCGCATAGATTGAGTGTTCACAATGAAGGCAACAATTCCGACCAATAATCCAAAAAGTCTGAAATACCAAAACTCGGACCGGCTTGCTCGGCCACTGAAGGTGAAGTATGTTGATTTTCACCCAGAACTGAGCCGGTTAGGCGGATAATTTTCACTGAGAACTGAGCCATGTGAACCTACCCCCAAAGCGGAGAGCAGCGGGGGCAACGGAGTGATCCACATGGGACTATTGAACATCATCCGACGGAT
>CAIYZT010000007.1 GCA_903930735.1 uncultured Paracoccaceae bacterium
CCGTGGCCGCATAGATATCAGCCGCGCCGACCGCAATATGCTGGATCCCCTCGCCATTATAGCGCCGCAGATATTCGACGATCTGGCCGGTCTCTCCGCGATCCTCGTTGATCGGAATCCGGATACGCCCGCAGGGCGAGGTCAGCGCGCGGCTGTGCAGACCGGTGAATTTGCCAGCAATATCAAAGAATCGGATCTGGTGGAAATTGAACAGGGATTGGTAAAACTCGAACCATTTGTCCATGTTCCCGCGATGCACATTATGGGTCAGATGGTCCAGATAGTAAAATCCGACGCCCGCCGGTTTGGGCGCGCAGGTCCAGTTAAACTCGGCCTCGTAGGGGTTGGTGTCGCCGTAAGCATCGGTGAAGTAGAGCAGCGATCCGCCGATGCCGACAATCGCGGGCAGGTCCAGCACCTTGCCAGAGCCTTCGTACGGCACCGCGCCCTTGGCAACGGCTTGGGCAAAAGCCGCCGCCGCATCGGCCACGCGCCAGCACATCGAGGGCGCGCAGGGCCCGTGGTCGGTCACAAAACTGCGGGCATGGCTGCCGGGTTCGTCGTTCAGGACATAGGTGATATCGCCCTGCTGCCACAATTCGATTGCCTTGGTCTTGTGCCGGGCAGTGCAGACATAGCCCATGCGCCGGAAGGGCTCGCGCAGCTTTTCGGGCTCGGGATGGGCGAATTCCACAAATTCAAATCCATCGGTGCCCGCTGGGTTTTCGGCGCTGATCACCGAGCGCGGGGCGGAATGCGGGAAAGGGCCCATGGTAAGCTCCTGAAATGCCGTTTCCTGACAATACCGCACCTTTTCTGGGGATTTCACGTAATCTTTATTGGATTTCAACAATTTTAAGCGTCAGATTGACGTAAAATCCGAATTACCTGCGAGAATCCCGCATGATTGACTCCATCGATTCGCGTCTTTTGGCCGAAGTGCAACGCAATGCCATGCTGACGGCCCAGGAACTGGGCGAAGTTCTGAATCTGTCGGCCAGTCAGGCCGCCCGCCGCCGCCAGCGATTGGAAGCGGAGGGGTTCATTACCGGCTACGGCGCCCGGCTCGCGCCCGCCAAGGTCGGGCTGACGGTACAGGCATTCATTCAGGTCCAGATGGCCAGCCACGCGCCCGATGCCGCCCGCGCTTTTGGCCAATTGCTGGCCGCGATGCCCGAGGTAATCAGCGCCTGGACCCTGACCGGGGGCACCGATTACCTGCTGCGTATCTGGTGCGCGGATTTGCCCGCGCTGAATCAGTTGATCCATGGCCGGCTTTTGGCGCATCCTTCGGTTGCTCGGGTGGAAAGCCAGATCGTCATGGACCAGATGAAATCCGACACGCCGCTGCCCACCTGAAAGACCGCCATGGAAAACGTCCTTTATGAAGCCCTGATCTACCTTGGGGCGGCCGTGCTGATCGTGCCTCTGGCCGTCCGGCTGGGGCTGGGATCGGTCTTGGGTTATCTGGCGGCGGGCATCCTGATGGGTCCGGTCTTCGGGCTGGTGGGCGCCGATACCGCCGATCTGCAGCATGTGGCCGAATTTGGTGTGGTGATCATGCTGTTTCTGATCGGGCTCGAGTTGGAGCCAAAGGCGCTATGGGAAATGCGGCACCGCTTGCTGGGCCTCGGCGGGTTGCAGGTCATGGGCACCACGCTGCTGATCACGGCGGCGCTGATGGCCTTTGACGTCAGCTTTGGCGTGGCGCTGATCGCGGGGATGGTGGGCTCGCTGTCCTCGACCGCGATCGTTCTGCAGACCCTGACCGAAAAGAACCTGTTGCGCACTGGCGGGGGGCGCGCGACGTTTTCGGTCCTGTTGATGCAGGATATCGCGGTGATCCCGATGCTGGCGCTTATCCCGCTGCTGACGCTCGGCAGCATCGCTGGGCCGACCGCGGACACCTTTGGCATCGTCAATCCTGAAGCGCCAGAGGAGGTCGTAGGCGCCGCTGAGCCAATCATCACCCTGATCCAGACCCTGCCCGCCTGGGCCGCGACCGGGCTGACCCTGGCCCTTGTCGGCGCGATCATTCTGGCCGGACACTACCTGAGCCGACCGGTATTCCGCTTCGTGCATGCCGCCCGCCTGCCTGAAATGTCGACCTTTATCGCTTTGCTCTTGGTGCTGGGCGCAGCGTTTTTGATGATGATCGTCGGCCTGTCGCCTGCGCTTGGCACTTTTGTCGCGGGCGTGGTTCTGGCCGGCTCCGAATTCCGGCATCAGCTGGAGGCCGAGTTAAAACCCTTCAAGAGCCTGCTTTTGGGCCTCTTTTTCATCACCGTCGGTATGGGGGTCAATTTCGCGATCCTGCTGCGCGAGCCTTTGCTGGTTCTGGGGCTGACGCTGGGGCTGATCGCGATCAAGATCGTCGTCCTGCTCGCCTTGAGCTTTGTGTTCAAGATCAAAGGCCGCGACCGCTGGCTTTTTGCCTTTGCACTGGCCCAAGG
>CAIYZT010000008.1 GCA_903930735.1 uncultured Paracoccaceae bacterium
GATCCTGGCCCACCTAAGGGCGCTGCTTGCGCTGATCATCGGCGCAATCCTGTCGCCCCTTCGCGCGACAGGACCGGCCCAAATACCCGCCGAAACCGCCTGATCAGGTTATTCAGGCCGAACTACCGAGTATGGTCTTGCAGTCTGGAAGGATGAAGATCCTTTCGTCGGTAGAATCGTCGCCAAGAAGTCAAGCGCTTGAAAGCTACGCCACGCTCCCGTTGCTTTGTCGTGATCTCGTGCAGGATAAAAAGTAATTCGGCCGAACATTTTATGTTTCAGCCTCAACGGTCAGCAGGATTGTTTGCTGAGACATCGGGCTATAGTTTGTACGAGATTCTTGATTTGCACCCAGAAGTGAAGGTGTCGAAATCAAAAAATCAGTAATTCGAAGTATTGAATTGGTTGCGCAACCCCGCAGACTCCGCCCCACCAGCAAGGGCACCGCGGCGGAAGCAAGGAGGCACCTCCAGCCGCGGCAGTGGTGCGGACCAAGGAACGGCGAGACATCAATAAAGCATCTTCGTCCAACTTGGGGCAACTTGCAAAGGCTTACGCTTTGGATCGCCGCGCGCAAGGTGAACGCCTTCACTCGTGCGGTTTTGGGGCCTGGCGCTCCCTAGCCCGCGTCCACAGCCCTCGGCCGCCCGGCCTCGTCAATCGCCACAAAGGTAAACAGCCCCTCGGTCACCTTTTCGCGCGCCCCCTGTTTCCCCCGCAAAACCCAAGCCTCGACCTGCAACCCCATCGAGGTGCGCCCGACCCGGATCAGATCGACATAGATGCACAAAACGTCGCCGACCCTGACCGGCAGGATGAATTGCATCGCGTCAATCGCCACCGTCGCCGCACGCCCCTTGGCCCGCGCCCCCGCCACGATGCCCGCCGCCATGTCCATCTGGCTCAGCACCCAGCCACCAAAGATATCGCCGTTGACGTTCACATCGCGCGGCATCGCCAGCGTGCGCAGGGTCAATTCGCCCTTGGGGTTATCGCTCATCGGGGGCTCCAATTCGGGGGGCTACAGGTGAAAGGCGCGGGCTGGCAGGCGCATCAGCAGATTGGGATCGGGGCTGATCTCTGTCCAGATATCCCAAAGGCTTTCATGCCCGACACCCCAGAAATTGCCCGCCCGCTGCTGCATCATGTCCGAGATGATCTGAAAATGCAGATGCGCCGCCCAGCCGCCATTTTCCGGCCAATCGCCCAAATGCGCCACCACCTGCCCCGCGCGCACGCTTTGCCCGCGCCTCACCAGCCCCGGCAGGCTGGCCCCCAAATGGCCGTAAAGGGTCACAAACCCCTCGTGCTGCAGGAAAAGCGTGTGGCCATAATCGAGGGGGTCGGCGTTATAGCTGACCCCGATCACCTCGCCGTCCAAAGGTGCAATGACGGGAGTGCCCGCCTTGGCAAAGACGTCGATGCCCAGATGCAGGCAGCGCCGCTCGGGGCTCATGGGGTCGGCGAACTGGGCCGAAGTATAAACGCTGCGCTTTTCGCCATAAAGACCAAGGCCATAGAGAGCGCCCTTACGGGTGAACCAGGCGTCAAAAGCGCGGTCCGAAAAGGCGGGCATATCGGGGCGCTGGCCACGGGTCGGCAAGGCGATATGGGCGCTGGCGGCAATCTGCGGCTGAAAGAGCGGATGGGGCGAGAGCGCTGCCAGCCGCTCGGCCAACCCCGCCGCGCCCGGCACCGCCGCCAGTCCGGCCCCGGCCCGGATCACCGCGCCTAGAAAGTCCTGATCCACCCCGGCAAGCCGCGCCGCCTCCGCCCGCCCAGCCAGCGCGCGGTGCAAAGCGGCAAGCAGCGCCCCCGCCCCCGCCGCATCCAGCCCCGCCGCTCCGGCGCGCAGCACGGCGTAAAGATCCGGCTGACCCGCCATCCGGGCCGCCAGATCCGCTGCAAGCTTGTCGATCCCAGTCATGCCCCGCCCTTGTACTTCGCCGCGACGGCCCGCATCGCGCCCGCAAACAGCGCCACATCCACGCCCACACCGATAAAATTCGCCCCCGCCAATCGGCACTCTTCAATATAGCCGGGATCGGTGGTCAAAACCCCCGCCACCCGCCCCGCCGCCCGGATTTGGGCAAGCGCCGTCCTCACCGCCGCTTTAACCTGCGGGTGCCCCGGCTGGCCCAAAAGCCCCATATCAGCCGCCAGATCCGAAGGGCCGATGAAATAGCCATCCACCCCCTCAATCGACAACATCTCGTCCAGCGCCGCCAATCCCGTCCGGCTTTCGATCTGCAGCATCAGACAAATCTGATCATTCGCCGTCACCAGATAATCCGTAAACGCCCCAAACCCCGAAGCCCGCGCCATCGAGGCCCCGACCCCGCGCCGCCCCTGCGGCGGATAGCGCGTCGCTCGCAAAATCCGCCGTGCCTGATCCGCGCTTTCCACCATCGGCACCAAAAGGCTCTGCGCGCCCATATCCAAAAGCTGCTTGATCAGATCCTGATCATCATTCACCGGCCGCACCATGGGCAACGAGCCGCTGCCCCGCACCGCCGCCAGCTGTGCCGACAGCGACGGCACGTCATTCGGCGCATGCTCACCGTCGATAAGCAGCCAGTCAAACCCCGCCGTCGCCGCAATCTCGGCCGTATAGGCACCTGCCAGCCCCAGCCAACACCCATAGAGCGTCTCGCCGGCGGCCAGTCGTCGTTTCAATTGGTTCTGCGGTGCGGGCATGGAAACCTCGGAAATAAAGACGTTTTGGTCAAAGCCCCCGATAGTGCCGAGAGGCTCGGCACTATCGGGGCGCGTCGCACAACGATATCGCTACTTGGCCCGCCTTGACCATAGCGCAAGGCGCCCAAGCCCCCCAGCCCAGTCCAGCCCGCGCCTTCATCTGTCCATAAATATCCTGCGGAGGGGCCCAGGTGCCGGCCCCCGTTCAGGGACTATCGGTTCGGCTCAGGGCCTACCTGCCTCGCTGACCGCGAATCCACAAGAAATTGGCGCCTGACGGCTCAATCCCCGCGAGTGATATTCGAATTTGGCAAGTAGTCCCGCACCCAAGAGGCCGGATGTTTCGGGTGCTGCCCTAGGGGCCGCTGCTTGTCCCGGCCAAGGATCTGCGTGGGATCCCCCCTTGCGTTCAAGTTGGACCAAAAATACGCCCTCCCGAAATCCACCGAACTTTCGGTCAAATCTTGCCCCATTTGGAGGGTCATTTTCCCCTTAACAGATAGGGAGGCTTCGATGGCCAGCGTCATGGTACTTGTTTCGGGATGGATCGGTTTGACCTTTGCCATCCTTGGCCAATTCATCACCCACGCCACCTTCTGGCAGTTCTGTGCGACCTGGATGCAGGCCAGGATCGGCACATTGTTGGTCTTTGGCGTTGCGATTGTCCTGCGCCCTGTCAACCAAATCAGCACCTCCCAGCACGCCTGACCCATTTTCCTTGCGTTTTCGCAGCTTTGCGGCCATTGTTTGCAAGCTACGTTGACTACCTCGATCCCTGTTCCGCATGCGGCTTCAGCTTCGACCACAGCTGACAAGGCCAGGCCGTCGCAATTTCGCGGGCGGCAAAGCTACAGGAGATCTCACGATGGCCAAAGGCACCGTGAAATGGTTCAATGAAACTAAGGGTTTCGGCTTTATTGCTCCCGAAGGCGGCAAGAAAGACGTGTTCGTTCACATCACCGCGCTCGAGCGTGCAGGCCTTCGCGGTCTGAAGGACGGCCAAGCGGTTTCCTTCGACATCGAAGCTGGCCGTGACGGTCGCGAATCGGCGATCAATATCTCGCTGGCATAGTCTGACTTAGCGTCAAATCGAAAAAGGGGCGGCTCCGTTTGGGGCCGCCCCTTTTGATTCGCCCAGATCCGGGCTAGACGTAAAGCGCCTTCCGCGAGCGCAAAGCGTGTTCAAACCCCACCCGCAGCGAGATCGCCGACAGTGGCGCACGCAGGATGGTCGGGCCCTCATGTCCCTGGGGAACGACTTGATCGCAACATTCCGAGGTGAACATGATCATCGGGACGCGCTGCGCGACATCGCCCAAAAGCCGAAAGGCACGCTGCCCGGCGGCAAGGCCACCAAACGAATCCGCATCCATGCTGAACAGCCCGTAACAGGCAGGATCGGACAGGATCTTGTCCAACGCCGAAAACAGCTCGTCCTCCCGTTCGATCTGGCAACCAAGGCCCGCGATGCGCTGGACCGCGGCATCCGAAGCCCCCGAAGTCAAGACGAGGGTGCGCACCGACCGCCCGACCGGGGCGGCCTCCCTCATTTCGAACGTCTTTAAAGCCTGCATACCCATAGCCCTTTACCCGTGCTGTGATTGTCACCAAAGATCATGGCCGAATTAAGCAGCAATCGTGACTTTTTGACTGCTTTCACACCTGGCCAGTTGTCTGTTCATAAAAGGAATGATCTGGTTGCACCCAAGGTCGTACCTCATATTCAAGGTGCCGAAAATGGATTACCAAAGCATCATCGACGCCGAGACCTGGGCCTTTATTGCGCGGACCAATCGGTTTTATCCGCCGGAAACTGCGACGTATTCGATAGATCGGCAGCGCGCGATCTATGACGCGATGTGCCGGGAGTTTGTACAACCCTACCCCCCGGGCGTTACTGCTTTGGATCAGCAGATCGCGGGCGTTGCTTGCC
>CAIYZT010000009.1 GCA_903930735.1 uncultured Paracoccaceae bacterium
GTTCCTGTTCGCCGGATTTCCGCCCGCCGCAAAAGCCGCGCGAACTGCCTTTTTGCAGGAGCTTGCGCCCATTCAGGCAACGCTCGTTCTTTATGAAAGCCCGAACAGGATTAACCAAATCTTCGATGATTTGGTGCAGACTCATGGGGAAATGCGCCAAGCTGCCCTGTGCCGGGAGTTGACCAAGCGATTCGAAGAGGTCTCACGCGGCACTTTGGGTGAGCTGCGCAACAGCTTTGCGGGCCGAACGGTTAAGGGTGAAGTGGTTTTGGTGATCGACAGGCAGGCCGAGGTTCGGGCCAGCCCAGAAACGGTGGAGCAGGCATTGGATCAGGCGATGGCGCATATGACGGTCAAGGATGCGGCGGCAGCGGTGGCCGAAGCTTACGGAATGCCGCGCCGGGAAGTCTATCAATTGGCCTTGAAGCGGGGGAATGGATGATGGGGTTTCGGCAGATCAAGGGGGCAGTTTCCTATCATTCGGGTCTAGCCGCCGAAGAGAGCGTTGCGACGGTTTATGCGCGCGCGGGGCTTGAGGTTGTGGAACGCCGTTGGCGCGGATCCGAAGGCGAAATCGATTTGATCGCCCGCGACGGGGATGGATTCGTTTTCATCGAGGTCAAGAAAAGCCGGACCCACGGCGAAGCTGCGCAACAATTGTCCCGGCGGCAAATCTCCCGGATTTTTGATGCGGCAACCGAGTATGTTGGATTGGCGCCTTTGGGTCTGATGACGCAAATGCGATTCGATGTGGCGCTTGTCGATGCCGTCGGCCGGGTTGAGGTGCTGGAAAACGCGATGGCGGCCTGAAGGAGGCTTCCTGATCAATTAGCCGCCGCTTCAGCATCTGCCGGCTTTTGTGATTTCGCGATCAATTGCACTTCGGCATGGCTTGGGTCATCAAGGTGCTTACCTTTGCCCGGAGTGGATGATGGCGCTGAAAGTTGCTTTGCAGATGGACCCGATTGGCTCCGTCAATATCAACGGTGATTCGACCTTTCGCATCGCGCTCGAGGCGCAGGCGCGGGGGCATTCTGTGTTCTTTTACACGCCCGACAAGCTGGCTTTTGTCGAAGGCCGCGTCATGGCGCGGGGATGCGTGATCGAGCTGCGCTGCGAGATCGGCAATCATGTAACCTATGGCCCCCAGACCGAGGTTGATCTGGCCGATTTCGACGTCGTTTGGCTGCGGCAAGACCCGCCCTTTGACATGGGCTATATCACGACGACCCATCTGCTCGACATGATCCACCCCAAGACCTTGGTGGTCAACGATCCCTTCTGGGTGCGCAACTGCCCCGAAAAGCTCTTGGTCCTGCAGTTTCCCCATCTTACCCCGCCCACGGCGATCGCGCGCGATTTGCAGACGATTCGGGATTTCAAGGCGCGGCACGGCGATATCATCCTCAAGCCGCTTTACGGGAACGGCGGCGCAGGGGTGTTCCGGCTCGACGCGAACGATCGCAATCTTGCCAGCTTGCACGAGATGTTTTCCGGCATCAACCACGAGCCTTTGATCGTGCAGAAATTCCTGCCGGACGTCTCCAGGGGTGACAAGCGGGTGATTCTAATCGACGGCGAACCCGTGGGCGCCATCAACCGGGTGCCGCAGCCGGGCGAGACGCGCTCGAATATGCATGCCGGGGGGCGGCCCGAAAAAGTTGGGCTGACCGCACGCGATCTGGAGATTTGCGCGGCGATCGGCCCGGTTCTGAAAGAAAAGGGCCAGGTTTTTGTCGGGATCGATGTGATTGGCGACTGGCTGACCGAGATCAATGTGACTTCGCCAACCGGCCTGCAGGAGTTGGAGCGTTTTGACGGCACCAACGCCTCGGCCCGGATCTGGGAAGTCATCGAGGCCAAGCGCAGATGAGCCTGCAGTTGCAACTGCTCCGCGGCATCCTTCGGCTGATCGCCAAGCCGCTTTTTGCCGCCACGCAACAGGCCGGTCCCGCAAGGCTCGGGCTGGTTCTGTCCTCGCTCGGGCTGCCGTTGCCATCAGGCGTTTCGGTGCGCCGATCCACGGACCACCACGATTGGCTGAAGATTGTGCCGAAAGAAGGCGCCGAGGCGCAAAGCAAGACGCTGATCTGGTTTCATGGCGGCGCCTATGTCTCGGGCAGCAATTTCACTCACCGCGGACTGCTGGGCCGGCTGGCGCGCGCGGGGCGCTGCGAGGTGATCGGGATCAACTATCCGCTGGCCCCCGAAAATCCTGCCCCGGCAGGCTTTGACGCTGGTCTTGACGCGATTTCTTCCCTCGGATTGCCGTCCGGCCGCTGATCGTGGGCGGAGATAGTGCCGGCGGAGGTCTGGCTGCCGCCCTCGCCGCCCATCTTTGCGCTCGCGGTCAGGCGCCCTGCGGCATGGTGCTTTTGTCTCCGTGGACCGACACGACCCTGTCCGGCGCCTCGATCCGCACCAATGCGCAGCGCGATGCCCTGATACCGGTGAAACCGATGGCCGAAGCTGCGCGCCAGATATGCGGCGCTCTTTCCCCGCAAGACCCTCGCATCTCACCCCATTTCGCGGCATGGCCCCAGACATGCCCGGTGCTCTTTCAGGTGGGAACGACCGAAGTTTTGCTGGACGACACGCTGCGTCTGGCCGAAGCCTTGTGGCTCGCGGGGGCCAAGGTCTCGGTCAGCCAGTTGGATGATGCGCCGCATGTCTTGGCCTTTTTCGCCCCTTGGGTGCCCGAAGCCCTTGCCGCCATCGCAGAGATTGGCGGCTTTATCCGCGGCCTTTCAGCCCCTCCACCGCCATTCGGTAGCTGATCGCTTCGGCAATATGGGGCAGGCGGACGGCAGCGCTGCTGTCCAGATCTGCGATAGTGCGCGCGACCCGCAAGACCCGGTGATAGCCGCGCGCGGTCAGGCCAAAGCGTTCGGCGGCGCGGATCAGCAGGGTTTTGCCCGCCTCGTCCGGGGCCGCGTGTTCTTCCAGCAGGCTGCCTTCGAGATCGGCATTAACGCGGGCGGTCGGATGGCCCGATAGGCGCGATCTGGCCTTGGCGCGGGCGCCTTCGACGCGGGCCGCGACCTCAGATGACCGCTCGCCCGATGCGGGCAGGTCCAGATCGGTATATGCCACCGGCGGCACATCAACGCGCAGATCAAAGCGGTCCATCAACGGCCCGGATATGCGGCCCATATAGTCCTCGCCGCACAGAGGCACGCGGGCGCAGGCGCGGGCGGGATCCGTCATATAGCCGCATTTACAAGGGTTTGCGGCGGCAACCAGCAGAAACCGGCAGGGATATCGGATATGCGCATTGGCGCGGGCGACGACAACTTCGCCGGTCTCAATCGGCTGGCGCAGGGTCTCCAGCACGGTGCGGGGGTACTCTGGAAACTCGTCCATAAACAGAACGCCGTTGTGCGCGAGCGAGATCTCGCCCGGTTTTGCCCCCCGCCCGCCGCCAACGATGGCTGCCATCGACGCCGTATGATGCGGCTCGCGAAACGGCCGCTCGCGCGAGATTCCGCCTTCGGTCAAGAGCCCGGCCAGCGAATGGATCATCGAGGTTTCCAGCGCCTCTTCGGCCGACAACGGCGGCAAGATGCCGGGCAGGCGCGCGGCCAACATGGATTTCCCCGACCCCGGCGAGCCGACCAGCAGCATATGATGCCGCCCCGCTGCGGCAATTTCTAGCGCCCGCTTTGCGCGCTCCTGACCTTTGACATCGCGCAGATCGCGGTGGTGCTGGGGGCGGGCAACCTCGCCGGCCTCCGAGGGGAGAAGCGGGTTTTGACCGGTGTAATGGCGCACCACTTCATCAAGGGTATTGGCCGCGATGACCTGCGCCGCGCCCACCCAGGCCGCCTCGGCCCCGCAGGCGCGCGGGCACAGCAGTTTGCGGTCCTGCTCGGCGGCGGCCATGGCGGCTGGCAAGGCGCCCAGAACCGGGATCAGCTTGCCATCCAGCGATAGTTCCCCCAGCGCCACGGTCCGCTCCACCTCATCGCGCGGGATGATTTCCAGTGCCGCCAGCAGCGCCAGCGCGATCGGCAGGTCGAAATGGCTGCCCTCCTTGGGCAGATCGGCGGGCGAGAGGTTAATGGTGATCCTTTTGGCCGGCAGCGCAATCGAAAGCGCCTGCAAGGCCGCGCGCACCCTTTCCTTGGCCTCCGTCACGGCCTTGTCCGGCAGGCCCACGAGCGCGAAATTGGGCAAACCGGGAGCTAAAGCGCATTGCACCTCGACGATGCGCGCCTCGACCCCTTCGAAGGCCACCGTATAGGCCCGTGCAATCATTACTTATCCCCGTTCATCTTTATTAACAGCTAAAGGGGGATGGTTAGAAAAGGGTTAACGCAGGCCGGACAAACCGCTTTGCCCTTCATCTTGAAAAAAATATCCCCGGGGAAAACACCAATGGCTTTGGCCACTGGTCTGCGGGGGGGGGGCTGGCCCCCTCTACTTCTATCCCACAAGCGCCATGAATTTAGGCCAGGCCTGCGGGTCGGCAACGGTTTTGTCGCGGCAAAAGGCGTTGCAAAAGCCGAACCTGCGACCGCCCAGCTCCAAAACATGGGATACCGGTTCGCCGGAATAGGGGCAGACGGTGTTTTCCGCTTCAATGCCGTCGAGCGGTCTTGCGGGCAAAGGCGCGGGGCCGGGCCAGGGGCGCAAGGGATAGTCGCGGCGATAGTACTCTTGATCTGCGCCGTCAACCATGCCCATCGCCCGCCATTTGCGGAACGAAGGATGGGCCAGATGAGCCTGCACATATGCCTGGGCGCGGGGGCTGACGGGCAGGTTGTAGCCGGCAATCCGCCCGGCGACCGGCGCGAAAAAGGCGTCCGCCGCGCTGTAATCGCCGCAGAGCCAGATCTGTGATCCGGTCTGATCGCGGGCCCAGTCCCAGATGAGTTCGAGCCTTGCAAGATCAGCCAGAACCTCGGCCGGTGGGGAGCAGTCCTGATAGCTGACGCGCAGGTTCATCGGACAATAGCTGCGCAGCGCGCCGAAACCGGCATGCATTTCCGCCGCCAAAACCCGGGCGGCAGCGCGGGCCTTGGCCTGCCTTGGCCAGATACCGGCATCAGGGTGGCGGCTGGCCAGCTCTTCGGCGATGGCGATGGTCTCGGACACCACAACCCCATCGGGCGTGCGCATTGTCGGGGCGGTCTTGGCGGGGAAATAGGATTTCAGCAGGTCGGGCAGCTCATTTGAATAGAGCCGGGCCCTGTGAGTTTCGAGCGGCAGGCCAAAGGCATCGAACAAAAGCCAGCCGCGCAGGCTCCAGGACGAATAGGCGCGGTCACCGATCACAAGGTCATAGGTCATAGAAATCTCCTCTTTAGAGCGTGTTGCACTCAATCGTGTTCACCCGATTGAGTGCAACCGCAATATTCCCGGCCTGTGCTGGTCTTGGATTGCCTTCAATCTGGCTCAGATCGAAGGCAATCCGCTCTGGGTCAGGTTAGGGGAGAAAAGTGGAAAGGAAAAATGATGATTCAGCCGGGTGCGAATCACGGTTTGTGATTGACGTGATCGACACTCCAGCCATCTCCTAGCGTTAGACAGGTGACCGAAAGGTTGTCGATGGGCTGGGCGAGCGCGTCATAGGGGTTCAGCCCCGCAGCGCGCTGATATTGTGTCAGGATCGTGCCGAAATGGGCGACGACGACGATATCGCTACCGGGGTAGGCTGCGATCAGGGCATCGACGGCGGCGTGAATCCGGGTCTCGGCGGTGCACCAGCTTTCGCCGCCGGGGGGGGCAATGTGGCCCGGCTCCTCCCAGTATTGGCGCGACAGCTCGGGCCAGCGGGCGGAAACCTCGGTAAAGGTCAGCCCGTCCCATTCCCCAAAATGAAACTCGCGCAGGGCAGGGTCATGGGACAGGCGCGTACGGCCGAGGGCGAGCGCATCGGCGGTGGCCGTGGCGCGAATAAGGTCGGACGAGATTAGCAGCGCGCCCTGCGGCAGATGCGCATTCAGGCGGATGAGGGCAGCGGTATCAGACAGATCCGCCGGGATATCGCGCCAGCCGGCAAAGGATTTGGCATGGGTCGGACCGTGTCGCACCCACCAGAGTCGGGTCATAGGGGGCCGCCGGGGATCAGGCCCTTGAGCACCAGGGGCACGCCCGCGATGACGGCCAGTACCAGTTCTGCCTGCGCGCCAAGCATCTGGTTCAGCCGCCCCTGATCATCGCGGAACCGGCGGGCGAGGGCGTTTTCGGGCACGATCGACATGCCAAGTTCGTTAGTGACGATGACCGCCGGGTTTGGGCTCGCGCGTAGGGCGGCCAAAAGCCCGGCGGTTTCAGCGGCGATATCGGCCTCGGACAGCATCAGATTGGTTAGCCAAAGGGTCGCGCAATCGATCAGGACCACGCTGGGTGGGGAGGAGGCCAGCGCGGCGGGCAGATCGCGCGGGGCCTCGATCAGGTGCCAACCCGCCCCCCGGTCCACGCGGTGGGCGATAATCCTTTGCCGCATCTCGTCGTCCCAAGCCTCGGCGGTGGCGACATAGGTTTTAGGCCGCGCGGCGCGCTGGGCCAAAGCCTCGGCCATGCGGGACTTGCCGGACCGGGCGCCGCCGATCACGAGGGATAGTTTTGGAAAATCTTCGGGCAAGGGTGATCTGCCTTTCATCGCGCGCCGTATTAAAAATGAGATCCTAAGAAATTCGCAAATGGATCCGTTTGGGGGGCGTATGGCGCTGGATGGATATACCGACCAAACCTTGCCGCGCCAAGCGCGCGCTGCAGAGCTTTTGGACGCCGAAACCGAAACCCGGCTGGCCCGGGCATGGCGCGATAACCGCGATGAGGCGGCGCTGCACCGCCTGATCACGGCCTATATGCGGCTGGCGATCTCGGTCGCGGCCAAGTTTCGCCGCTACGGCGCGCCGATGAACGATCTGACTCAAGAAGCTGCTTTGGGCCTGATGAAGGCTGCGGAGAAATTCGATCCGGATCGGGGCGTACGGTTTTCGACCTATGCGGTCTGGTGGATCCGGGCCAGCGTGCAGGATTATGTGCTGCGCAACTGGTCTTTGGTGCGCACCGGGTCTACTGCGGGACAAAAATCGCTGTTTTTCAATCTGTCGCGTCTAAAGGCGCAGTTCACCCGCGAGGCCGCCGCCGAGGGGCGCAGCCTGTCTCAGGCGCAACTGACCGCGAAAGTTGCCGAAGAATTGGGCGTGTCGCCAGGCGATGTGGCGATGATGGAGGGGCGGCTGGGTGGCATGGATATGTCGCTGAACGCGCCGCAGACGAGCGATTCCGATGGCCGCGAATGGATTGATTTGCTGGAAGATGAGGCACCGGGCGCAGAGGCGCAGGTGAGCGAGCGCCATGACGGCGCGCAGGTCCGAGCCTGGCTTGGGCGGGCACTAGGCGTGCTGAGCGAGCGTGAGCGCTTTATCGTCGCGGCCCGGCGATTGTCGGACGAGCCGCGCACGCTGGAATCGCTGGGCTGCGAACTACACCTGTCTAAAGAGCGGATTCGTCAATTGGAATCGGGGGCCTATGCCAAGATGAAGCGTGCGCTTGCCGGGCAAGCGGGAGAATTGGCGTTGTTTCTGGCCTGAGGGAGCTGCGAATTTCCTTCGAAAATTCTGGGCGCGTGCACCGCGATGCGGTTTGGCTTGAGTTGGCGGGACTTGCGTCCTATTCCTGCGGGGCGGGTTATGATGGGTTCCAAGGCCATGTTGAGCGGAAAACGCGTGCTTTTGATTATCGGCGGCGGGATCGCGGCCTATAAGTCCTTGATGCTTATCCGATTGCTGCGCAGTGCCGGGTCGGCGGTCACCCCGGTTTTAACGCGGGCGGGGGCAGAGTTTGTGACGCCCCTCTCGGTATCGGCCTTGGCCGGGCAAAGGGTCTATGAGGCGCTGTTTGATTTGACCGATGAGGCCGAGATGGGCCATATCGAATTGTCGCGCTCTGCCGATCTGATTGTGGTCGCGCCGGCGACGGCGGATCTGATTGCCAAGGCGGCAGGCGGACGGGCGGATGATCTGGCCTCGACGCTTTTGCTCGCCACGGACAAGCGGGTGCTGATCGCGCCGGCGATGAATGTAAGGATGTGGCTGCATGCCGCGACGCAGCGCAATCTGGCGCAGGCGGCGGCGGACGGCGTGTTGCGGGTGGGGCCGAACGAGGGCGAGATGGCTTGCGGCGAGTTTGGTCCGGGGCGGATGGCCGAGCCTGAGGAGATTTTCGAGGCGATCCGGGCGGCTTTGATGGGCGGGCCTTTAGCGGGGCGGCATGTGATCGTGACCTCTGGGCCGACGCATGAACCCATTGATCCGGTGAGGTATATTGCAAACCGCTCCTCGGGGGCGCAGGGCGCGGCTATTGCGGCGGCGCTGCGGGATCTGGGGGCGAGGGTCAGTTTCATCACGGGTCCGGCGATCGTTCCGCCGCCGCCGGGGGTCAAGGTGATCAGGGTCGAGACGGCGGTGCAGATGGCGGCGGCGGTGGAGGCGGCCTTGCCCGCGGATGCGGCGGTGATGGCGGCGGCAGTGGCGGACTGGCGGGTGGTCAATCCGGGGGCGCAGAAGATGAAGAAGACGGGAGCGAAGGCTCCGGCTTTGGAATTTGCGGAGAACCCAGATATTCTGGCGGCGGTTTCCAAGGGCAAGGCGCGGCCAAGGCTGGTGGTGGGATTTGCGGCGGAGACGGAACATCTGGTTGATCACGCGAGCGCCAAGCGGCTGCGCAAGGGCTGTGACTGGATCCTGGCCAATGACGTTTCTGCGGCGAGCGGGATCATGGGTGGGGCGGAAAACGAGGTGGTGCTGATCTGTGCGGCGGGGGCGGAGCATTGGCCGCGGATGGGCAAGACGGCGGTGGCGCAGAAGCTGGCGGAGCGGATTGCGGCGGCGTTGGCGGGGGACTGACTGGCGGCTTTGGGTTTGCGGGTCGGAACCGGTGCCTGCGGCGGGGATATTTGGGGGACATATGAAAGGGTGCGGCGATGGGCGTGTCGGTTGCGGTGGTGTTTGAAGATTGGGCCGACCGCGCGGTGCCCTTGCCGGAGTATCAGACGCTTGGGGCGGCGGGCGCGGATTTGCGCGCCAATCTGCGGCCTGAAGACCGGGCCAAGGGGATTGTGATTGCGCCGATGGGGCGGGCTGTGGTGCCGACGGGGCTGCGGGTGGCTGTGCCGACGGGCTTTGAGATGCAGATCCGGCCGCGTTCGGGGCTGGCAGTGAAGCATGGGATCAGCCTGCCCAATACGCCGGGGACCATCGACAGTGATTACCGGGGCCCGCTGGGCGTGCCATTGATCAATCTGGGCGATCAGGATTTTGTCGTAGCCCATGGCGATCGGATCGCGCAGTTGGTGGTGGCGCCGGTGGTGCGGGCGGGGTTTGTGGTTGTGGAGGATATGGACGAGACGGCGCGGGGTGCGGGCGGTTTTGGGCATACGGGGCGCGGATAGATGATGGTTTTGGCGCTAATGGCCGGGGTTTGGGGGGCGGGCTGGGCTTTTGAGCAGCCTTTGAGGCGGCGGATCATCGCGATTGGGGCGATTTGGGCGGCGGTGATGCTGGCGCATCTGGTCTTGCCGGACAATTCGGCTTTGCGGTCGGCAATTGGCGGGTCGGCGGCAAGTTGGTTGGTTTTGGCCGGAATTGTTGCCCTGGCTTTTGCCTATCGGGCGGGGCTGGCGCGGCTGAAGGCGCGGGTTGCGCCGGTGCCGACCCCTCAGGAGGGGCCTTTTTCGGAGGCGGAGTTGGAGCGCTATGCGCGTCATATCCTGCTGCGCCAGATTGGCGGGCCGGGGCAGAATGCCTTGAAGCGTGCCAGGGTTCTGGTCATCGGGGCGGGGGGGCTTGGCTCTCCGGCGCTGATGTATCTGGCGGCGAGCGGGGTGGGGGTGATCGGGGTTGTGGACGCGGATGTCGTCGAGGTCTCGAACCTGCAGCGGCAGATCATCCACAAGGATCAAAGCGTCGGCATGGCCAAGGTATTTTCGGCCGAGGCGGCGATGAAGGCGCTGAACCCCTTTGTCGAGGTGCGTCCCTACAAGCGCCGGTTTGAGGCGGATATCGCGGCCGAACTGGTCGCAGACTATGATCTGGTGCTGGACGGGACCGACAATTTCGACACGCGCTACCTGGTGAACCGGGTTTGTGTGGCAGCGGGCAAACCGCTCATTTCCGGCGCGATTACGCAGTGGGAGGGGCAGCTATCGCTGTTTGACGCGGCAAGGGGCGGGCCCTGTTATGAATGCGTTTTCCCCGAGCGGCCCCTGCCCGGCATGGTGCCGAGTTGCGCCGAGGCGGGGGTGGCGGCTCCGTTGCCGGGGATCATCGGCGCGATGATGGCGATGGAGGCGGTCAAGCATCTTTGCGGTGCGGGCCAGACCCTGCGTGGGCGGCTGATGATCCATGATGCGCTTTATGGCGAGACGCGGGTGATTGGGGTCAAGCGGCGCGAGGGTTGCCCGGGTTGCGGGACGGCGGGCTGAGATCCGCCAGGAGCCATGATCTAAGGAATGCAGCGACTAACCTGATCAGCCCAACCTCTTGAAAGGAAGTTGAAATGTTGAGCCACGCATAGATTGCGGAAATCGCGCAAAGCGATACGGCTGCATGGAATTCAGGATCGGCAGAGGCGGTGGCCGGGCATTATGCGCCGGAGGGGGACATTGTGATCCACCGTGGCATCCCTTGGCAAGGGCGGGCGCAGGTGGCGGAGGGATTATATGCTGATTTGCCGGATCTGACGCTGGTCTGTGATGGGCTTCGGATTGCTGCAGATCACGTTATCTATCTTTGGACCTTTACCGGGCATCATTCGGGCACGAAAAATCCGCTGAGGACTATGGGGGCCGAAGAATGGGATCTGGATGAGGAAGGCAGGGTTATCGCCTCGCGAGGATGGTTCGATGGGCAGGATTATGCGTATCAGGTGGCCGGGGGCTGACTTGCTTGGCCGAGCAGCCAATCGGCGACGGTTTGGCGGGCTTTGCCGGGGTTTCGCGCGACGCGCATGACCAGATGATAGGCTATCGCGGATCTGGGGCGGGTTGCCAGAGGGCGGTCAGGCGGTTTTGGGTCAGATCCTGGGTAAGCAGCAGGCTCGGGGCCATGGCCACACCTTGGCCGTTGATCGCGGCATCGATGGCCAGCGCGGTATGGTTGAAGCGCAGCATTTTGGGGGCGGCCCCCTCCGGTTTTTGGCCAGAGGAGGCTGACGAGGCATTACTCAGCGCTTTTCACGGTGAAAGGGGCGATGGCCCGGACGGCATAGTGATCGTCAGCCATCAAACGCAGTTCGTAATCGCCGGGGGCGAGGGCTTCGTACAGATCATCCGGCGTTATGGTAATCTCGCCGTCGAGCGTGGCGCCGGTATAGACGAAGGCCAGATAGTTATAGAGGCTCGGCTCGCCGCGCCCATAGATGCCGAGCCAGTCGAAACGCAGTCCGGGGGCGCCGGTCCAGCGGACGGTAAGGGGGGCGCCTAGGGCGATTTCGGGGGTCAGGACCTCTAGCGTCGCGCGGCCATCGGGGTTGATCACCGAAAAACGGGTACGGGCGGCTTCGGTGCCGTCGGGGTTCAGCAGCACCGCGTCATAGGGGGCGGGCGGCAGGCCGTAAGTGGAAAACCGGAAGGCGTTTTGCCAGTAATTGGCGATATCCGTTGCGCCGGTCAGGGCATCGGTAGCGGGATCGCCGCCGCGCGGTACGATAACAGAGCCCCAGTCGGCGCGGCCGGGTTGATTGATGCGCACCAGAAAATCATCGCCCTCGCGCACGCGGCGCGGCTCTACTGTGATAAGGGCGGGGGCGTCGATCGGGGTGACCGAGAATTCGGCCACCACAGCGCGGTGATCCGAGGGCCAGGGTGTGATCGCGATATCGACATCGGGGTTACCCGCCTCGCCCAGCACCTGCGCGCCGAGGGTTTCGGCATTCGCCTCCCAGATATAGTCGATGCGGTCGTGGGATTCGTCGCCTTTCATCACCGGATGGGGGAAGCCGGGGGAATAGGTCAGGCCAGGGCGTTTGAGCGGATCGGGATGGGCGGCGCGGAAGGCGTCGGTCAGTCCGGCGGCCTCCATACGCAGGGTCACGGGCCAGGGGGTGGCTTCCTTGACTTCGGGCCTTGTGCCCGAAGTCGCGACCTCGGCGGTCCAGTCAAGATGCGAGGGGGAGTTGAAATCGCCGGTGACAAAAACCGGGGTTCCCGCGACGACCAGGGGTTCGAGCGCGGCGGCGAGGGGATCAATCTCGGGCATCCGGGTATCGGCCTCGACCGTCATGGCATCGGCAATCGAGCCGCCTTCGAGCAGGGTTGTCGGACCGTAAGGATCGGAAGTGAGGTGCAGGTTGACCACCGCCACGACCTTGCCGGGGGCGACGAGGGCCCAGGCATGGGGGGCGTTCGAATCCAGGCCGGCAAAGGTATAGGGGGTGGGGCCGGTTTCCGTGCGCTCGCCGAGGGCGCTGTCGAAGAGGGGCACGCGCGAGAGGATGTGGCGGCGCAGATCCACGAAGGGATAGCCCGCAGCCTTGGCGATGGCTTCGGTCTGCCCGTCGGGTTCCTGCAGGCCAACGATATCGGCATCCGCCGCGCGGATCGTGGCAATGGTCTGCTCAAACGAGACCTGCGCGCCGCCGTACCAGATATTATAAGTCATGATGCGCAGATTGACCGGGTCATCGGCCAAGGCGGTACTGGCGGCGAGCATCAGGGCAAGGGGCAGGCCAAAGCGGTTCATGGTAGGCTCCGTTTGATTGACTGTGCAGTCAGAATGGCATTGTCCTGCGGAAAAGTCATCTTCGAAGTTCGAAGGGCGGGTTTGGTGGGCGCTTGTGCTGCTTCGGGAGCTTGGGCGCTTGCGCAACAGGCCCATCCTTTGCCATAGTCACCTATCAAAATCGTGACGGGGAGTTCACAGAATGAAGATTGCTGCCGCCGCCCTTGCCGGGCTGATGTTGACGAGCGCCGCTGTTGCCCAGGATATGCCGGATCTGGCGGGCCGCGAAATCGTTATTGTCACCGAAAATGCCTATCCACCCTTGCAGTTCCTCGATGCCTCGGGGGCCGCGATCGGCTGGGAATATGATGCGATGGCCGAGATCGCCAAGCGTTTGAACGCCGTGGTCAGCTATCAGAACATCTCTTGGGACGCGATGATCCCGGCGGTGTCGGAGGGCCAGTTTGATCTGGGCATGACCGGCATCACCATCCGTGATGACCGCAAAGAGCAGGTCGATTTCTCGGACAGCTACATGACCAGCCAAATGGTGATGATGGTGCGCGGCGACGAAGCGCGCTTTGCCGATAAGATCAGCTTTGCCGCCGATCCGGCCCTGTTGATGGCCGCCCAGCCCGGCACGACGCCGTTCTATGTGGGCGTTTACGAGGTGCTGGACGGAGATGAGGCCAACCCGCGCATCAAGCTGTTTGAGACCTTTGGTGCGACGGTTGAGGCGCTGAAAGCGGGCGATGTCGATCTGGTGCTGACCGATGGCACGGCTGGCGCGGGCTATGTCGAGGCTTCGGCAGGCGGTCTGAAGATCGTTGGCGAAAAGCTGGGGACCGAAGATTTCGGGTTTATCTTCCCCAAGGGCTCGGATCTGGTGGCGCCGATGAATGCGGCTATTGCCAGCATGAAAGCCGACGCCACCATCGATGCGCTGAACAAAAAGTGGTTCCTGGACTACAAGTTGGGTCAGTAAAGTCCTAGGCCCCGGGCCTGAGGTCCGGGGCCAATTCTGATGCAGCCAAACCCCGCGCCTGACACGGATTTTCCATGGTGGCTGATGATCCTCGCGGTCATCGGCGCTGTGCTGTTTTACGAGGTCTGGGCCTCGGATGTCTATTCCGCCGCGCTGAGCAAGCTGGCTCAGGGCGCGGTGATCACCGTGGTCGTGGCGGTCATCGCCTATCTGGGCGCCTGCGCGATCGGTCTCGGGTTGGCGGTCATGGGGCTGTCGCGGTTTATCGTGCTGCGGCAGATCGCGCGTTTGTACATCGAGGTGATGCGCGGCGTGCCGATCATCGTGCTCTTGCTTTATGTGGCCTTTGTGCTGGCTCCGGCGCTGATCTATGCGGTGAACTGGGTGACAGGCTGGGCCGGGATCGAGCCTTGGAAGACCCGAGATTTCCCCCTTATTGCGCGGGCAACCATCGCGCTGATGCTGGCCTATTCGGCCTTTCTGGCCGAGATTTTCCGTGCCGGTTTGCAGGCCGTGGACAAGGGCCAGATCGAGGCCGCGCAGGCCCTGGGACTGAACGGCTGGCACCGTTTCCGGCACATCGTCTTTCCGCAGGCTTTTCGGATGGTCCTGCCGCCCCTGGGCAATGATTTTGTCGCGATTGTGAAGGATTCGTCCTTGGTTTCGGTCCTTGGCGTGTCGGATATCACCCAACTGGCCAAGGTGACGGCGGCGGGTAATTTCAGGTATTTTGAGACTTATAACACAGCGGCGCTGCTATATCTGTCGATGACGATCACGCTGTCACTGGTGCTGCGGCGGATCGAGACCCGGATGCGCATGCGCGGGCGGGGATGACGGAAAGTGGATATTTGGGCCACATTGAAGGCCAAAGGTCGGGATAGGAGATCAGCATGAACGCATTGCTCAGGGATTGGACCGGCGCCTATGGGCTGCCGCCTTTTGCCGAGATCACCGATGAGGATTTCGGGCCCGCCTTTGCCGAAGGGCTGGCGCAGGCGCGGGCAAGAATCGCGGCGATAGCGGGCGATCCTTCGTCGCCCAGCTTTGAAAACACCATCGCGGCGCTGGAACGGGCCGATCAGCTGCTCGCCCGTGTCGGCGGCGTGTTTTGGAACCTCGCGGGAGCAGACAGCAATCCGGCGCGCGAGGCGCTGGAGGTTGACTTGGCGCCGCAGCTTTCGGCCTATTCCAGCGAGGTCACCTCGAACAAGGCGCTTTATGCCCGGATCGAAGCCCTGTGGGAAGCGCGGGCGGATTTGACTTTGACAGCAGAGCAGATGCGGGTGCTGGATCTGTATCGGCGCATGTTCCAGCGCGCCGGGGCTGAATTGACCGGGGCCGATAGTGAACGGATGGCGGCGGTGATGTCGCGGCTGGCCTCGCTTGGCACCCAGTTCAGCCAAAACGTGCTCGCTGAAGAACGTGGCTGGCACATGGCGCTGGCGGGTGAAGATCTGCAAGGGCTGCCCGATTTTCTGGTGGCGACGGCGCGGGCGGCGGGGCAGGAACGCGGGCTGAACGGGCCGGCGGTCACGCTGAACCGCTCTTTGATCGTGCCTTTCCTGCAGTTCTCGCCCAACCGGGCGCTGCGCGAACATGCCTATGAGGCTTGGGTGGCGCGCGGGGCCAATGGCAATGCGCAGGACAACCGCGAGATTGTGGGTGAGACCCTGCGCCTGCGCGAGGAGCGGGCCAAGCTGCTGGGTTATGCCAGTTTCGCGGCCTACAAGCTGGAGCCCGAAATGGCCAAGACGCCAGATGCGGTGCGCGGGCTGCTGATGCGGGTCTGGGAGCCGGCAAAGGCCAAGGCGCTGGCGGATGCGGCGGTCTTGCAGTCGATGATGGCTGCGGACGGGACCGAGGGGCCGCTTGAGGCTTGGGACTGGCGCTATTATTCCGAAAAACGCCGCCACGCCGAGCATGATCTGGATGATGCGGCGCTGAAGCCCTATCTGGGCCTCGAGGCGATGCTGGGCGCGCAATTCGATTGCGCCACACGGCTTTTCGGGTTGGAATTCAAAGAGCTGAACCTGCCGCTTTACCATGCCGATGCCAGAATTTGGGAAGTGACGCGCGGCGGCAAATTGGTTGCGCTGTTCATCGGCGACTACTTCGCCCGCGGCTCAAAGCACTCTGGCGCCTGGTGCTCGACTTTCCGCGATCAGGACCGGATGGACGGCGAAGTGCGGCCCGTGGTGCTGAATGTGTGCAACTTTGCCAAGGGCGAGCCGTGCCTCTTGTCCTATGACGATGCGCGCACTTTGTTTCACGAGTTTGGCCATGCGCTGCACCAGATGCTGTCCAATCTGACTTACCGCTTCATCTCGGGAACCAATGTGGCGCGCGATTTCGTGGAATTGCCGAGCCAACTTTATGAGCATTGGCTGGAGGTGCCGGAGGTCTTGGAAAAACACGCCCGCCATTGGCGGACCGGCGCGGCGATGCCGGCCGAGATGATGAAGCGGTTGCTGGCGGCGGGAACCTATGATCAGGGCTTTGCCACGGTGGAATTCGTGTCCTCGGCGCTGGTCGATCTGGCGTTTCACGAGGGGGCTGCGCCCGACGATCCGATGGGTCTGCAGGCCGAAGTTCTGGCTGGGCTGGGGATGCCGCGCGCGATCCGCATGCGCCACGCCACGCCCCATTTCGCGCATGTCTTTTCCGGAGATGGCTATAGCAGCGGCTATTACAGCTATATGTGGTCCGAAGTGATGGATGCCGATGCATTTGCCGCGTTTGAGGAGGCGGGCGACCCCTTTGACCCCGAAACCGCGCGCCGATTGGAAGAGCATATCCTGAGCGCGGGTGGCAGCGAAGAGGCGGATGTTCTGTACACAAGGTTCCGGGGCCGGATGCCGGGGGTGGAACCCTTGCTCAAGGGCCGGGGGCTTTTGGACGTCGCCTGAAGAAGGCGGCGCGTTTACATCGCGCAGGCGGTGCCTCTCGGCCCGCGCCGCCATGAAGCACCGCATGGGCCTTGAAGCCGCAGGGGGCCAGCCCCCTGACCCCCGGGATATTTGGATCAATATAAAGGACAAGCGGGGCGCCTTCATCTTGATCCTAATATCCTCGGGGGTGAGCCGCCTTGCGGCGAGACGCGGAATTTTCGGGACGCGCCGAACGTGTCAGACACAAAATCCAGCGACCAGCGCACGTTTGGGCGGTTCGGTATTGGCATCGGTGCTCGTGTGCCGCGTGCCGCGTGCCCGTTTTCGACCGCGCCGCCGCCGCACAGA
>CAIYZT010000010.1 GCA_903930735.1 uncultured Paracoccaceae bacterium
ACGCCCAGTCAGACCAACGCCGCGATGCCCTCGAACCCTTCCTGAAGCACTACAACCACCACCGCCCCCACTTCGGACCCAAAGGCAAAACCCCAATCTCGAGGATTCCAAGCAACAACCTGTCGAGACATGACACCTAGGCCGCCTGCGAGCTGCGGTATTCGGTCAAAATCGCATAAAGCTTGCCCGGATCGGCATTGGCCCGCAGCTTGGCGCAAATCGCGGCGTCGCGCATGGTGCGCGAAACCAGCGCCAGCGCCTTCAGATGCTCGACCCCCGAATCTTTGGGCGCTAGCAGGGCAAAGATCAGATCTACCGGCTGCCGATCAACGGAATCATAATTCAGCGGCCGCTCCAGCCGCAAAAAGATGCCGCAGATCCGGTCGACTTCTTCGAGCCGGGCATGAGGCAGGGCGAGCCCATGTCCCACACCGGTCGGCCCCAGGCTTTCGCGTTCCTGCAAACCTTCGACCACCGCCGCCGCCGACAGGCCGTAAGCCTGGGCTGCAATCTCGCTCAACTCTTGAAACAAGCGCTTTTTGGCAGGCATTTGGCTGACGAACCGGACGGCGCCGGGGATCAATAGCTTTGAAAGTTCCATAATCGGCGTTCGTTCCTACGTACCTGCCACAGCAGATTACTTGCTATTGCGCGGGTCAATCCAGCCGATGTTGCCATCGTCCCGCTTGTACACAACGTTCACGCCGCCATGCCCCTCGTTTCGAAACACGAGCAACTTGTGGCCGGCCAATTCCAGCTGCATCACCGCCTCACCAACGGTGATCGCGGGGATTTTGGTCTCCATCTCGGCAATCACAATCGGCTGCAGGGTCGAGGCATCATTGTCTTCCGGCTCGTCAGCAGCGGCGAGGATATAGGTGGAACCTGTCCCGTATTCAACCGGTTCCGGACGGTCACGGTGGTGGTTGCGCAACCGGCGCTTGTAGCGCCGCATCTGCTTGTCCATCTTTTCACGGCAAGACTCAAAGGCGGCATAGATTTCAGTGGCATGACCCTTGGCATGCGCGGAAAGCCCGGTCGACAAATGGATCGTCGCCTCGCAGACAAATTCATGCGCCGCCTTGGAAAAAACGATATGCGCATCGGTAGGGCGCTGGGCGTATTTTTCAACGACCTCACCAAGTTCGGCCTTCACATGGGTCTGAAGGGCTTCGCCGATGTCGATCTGCTTTCCGGTGATCTGGTAGCGCATGGAACCTCCTTGAATCGTTGGGCCAGCCTGACCCGATAGGCAACACTCTGGTTGGTAATTGGTTTAGACGAAGTTGATTTGCGGGGGAATGAGCGGGCAGGTTGCTTTGTTTCGCGGGGCCCTTGGGGGGCCGCAGCCGGGTCTGAAAGCTGGCTTTGGGGCACGCTCATCTGTCACATTTGAGGACGCAGCGCCCCGCTTGTCAACTGCTGGCTGAGGCGCAAGGCGTGACTGGGCTAAATGATGCGGAAATTCTCGCCCAGATAGACGCGACGCACCATTTCATCCCGTACAACCTCGTCTCCGGTGCCCGACATCAGCACTTTGCCGTCATGCAGGATATAGGCCCGGTCCACGATTTCGAGGGTCTCGCGCACGTTGTGGTCGGTGATTAAAACCCCAAGCCCGCGCGCCTTTAGCGTTTGAACCAGATGGCGGATTTCGCCGACGGCAATCGGGTCCACCCCGGCAAAGGGTTCGTCCAGCAGCAGGTATTTCGGGTTAGCCGCCAGACAGCGCGCGATCTCGACCCGCCGCCGCTCGCCCCCCGACAGCGCCAAAGCGGGGGCTTGTCGGATATGGGTGATTGAGAAATCCGACAGCAGCTCTTCGAGCCTTTCGCGGCGTTTGTGGCGGTCCGGTTCGGAGATTTCCAGAACGGCCATGATATTCGCCTCGGCGGTCAATCCGCGAAAGATCGACATCTCCTGCGGCAGATAGCCGATTCCCATCCGCGCGCGGCGGTACATCGGCAGGCCCGTCACATCGCGGCCATCGATCAGAACCTTGCCGCCTTCGGGCACCACAAGGCCGGCGATCGAATAAAAGGTGGTGGTCTTGCCGCTGCCGTTCGGGCCCAGAAGGGCGACAACCTCGCCGCGCATCAGATCGAGCGAGACATCGCGGATCACGAGACGCTTTTTATAGGATTTGCGCAGATTGCGGATGTGCAACCCCGAGGAGCCCGCCGTGACCGTCAATTCAGGCGGCATCAGTTGCTGCCCGGAATAAAAGTGGTGGTAACGCGGCCCTCGATGCGGCCGGTGCCATTGGTCAGGTTCACGGTCAGCTTTTGCCCCGAAATCGCTGCGCTGCCTTGGGTCAGCAGAACGTCGCCGGTCAGGGTGACTTCGGCATTCGCGATGACGTAAACAGCGCTTTGCGCCTGCGCGGCATCGCTGCCCGCCTTCAAAATCACGCCGCCCGAGGCGACCAGTTGCACGATGGACCGCCCATCGTCGGCATAAACGATCACGACCTCACTCGCCGTCATCACCATCTCGCCCTGCGCCACCCGAACCGAACCGCTGAAGGTGGCGGAATGGCTGGCCTGATCGATGGTAAAGCTGTCTGAAGTCACCTCGACGGCCAATGACGGATCAGCCCGCAGCCCGCCGAAATCGATATTGCTGTCCTGAGCCCGCGCGCCGGTCAGCGTCAGGCCCAGCGCCAAAAGCGCCGCGCCAAATATCGTCAACCGTTTTGCCATGCGTCCCGTCCTTTGGTTCTACGGCTGGTATAGCAGCCGAACCCCACCCTTGAAAACTGTCAGATAGCTCTTTGGGTCGTCTTCCGCCGGTCCGACGTCAACCTCGGCTGCCTTAAGGCTGCCCATCGGCCCCGTTGCGGTGATCCCGCCCGAGGCGGTGATATGGGTCTGCTCCAAGGCCACCGATCCGGTTTCAAAGGACAAGGCATAGCCCGAGGACATGGTCAGATGCACCCCGCCGCTGAGCTGCACCTGCTGCGCGGCCAGATCCAGCCGCGCCTCGCCCGCCTTGACCGTGGTCATAACCCCATCCGGCGTCTCCAAACTGCCCGACAAATCCCGCGCCAGACCGCCCAGATCGGTGCCCGGAACGCCGGGCAAAGCCTCGCGCGCGGACAGGGTCAGGGCCGCGCCATCGGCGGTCATTCCGGCATAAGAGGGGCCGGTCAGGCGCGGCTCGCGCAGCAGATCCTTGATATCGACATCCGCATAGGGCACCGGATCGTCCGGGCTGGTCGAGGTCGAGATCAGGAACAGCGTCGACAAGATCGCCAACCCGAGGAGCGGCAGCACAATCTTTAGCCCGGTGACGGTCTGCGAATGCAGATTGTCCGAGGCGAAGTTTGTCATCAGATCACCCCGGCGCGCAGGCAATCATGGATATGCACGATGCCGCTGGCGGTGCTGGTGCCGGGTTCAACGACAAAAAGGCAGGTGATCTTGCGCTCGTTCATGATTGCGACTGCCTGCTCGGCAAGCGCGCCGGGGGCAACCGTGGCCGGGCGCGGCGTCATCACATCGCCGGCCGCCAGATCGAGCAGGCCCTTCATATGCCGCCGCAAATCGCCGTCGGTGATGATGCCCTGCAGATCGCCCGCGCCGTCCGTCACGCCCACCACGCCAAATCCCTTTTGGCTGATCTGCAACAAGGCCTCGGTCATCGGCGTCTGCACCGTGACCAGTGGCACCTCTGTATGCATCAGATCGCGGACCTTCAGCAGCTTGGCCCCCAGCTTGCCGCCGGGGTGGAACATGCGGAAATGCTCGGGCGTGAACTGGCGATGCTCCATCAGCGCGATGGCCAGCGCATCGCCCAGCGCCAGCGTCATCGTGGTCGAGGTGGTCGGCACGATGCCGGTATCGCAAGCCTCGGCGGCGGGGGGCAACAGCAGGCCTACATCGGCCTGACGCATCAGGGTGCTGCCCTCGCGTGCGGCTATGGCTATCAGCGGGATGCCGAAACGGCGGGTATGGGCGATGATATCGGCCAGTTCGGTCGTCTCGCCGGAGTTGGACAGCACCAGAACCACATCGCCGGACATCAGCATGCCCAGATCGCCGTGGCTCGCCTCAGCCGGATGCACGAAATGCGCGGGCGTGCCGGTCGAGGCAAAGGTCGCCGCGATCTTGCGCGCGATATGCCCGGATTTGCCCATGCCCGACACGATGACCCGGCCCTTGGCGGCCAGGATCAGCGTCACCGCCTGCGCAAAGCTGTCGCCCAGGCTGTCGCCGAGCAGCGTCAGTGCTTCGGCTTCGCGCGCGATCACGCGGCGGGCGGTGGCGAGGAAATCAGTGGTGGAAGAGGTCATTGGGTTCATCATAGCCCATCAGGTCCAGCGCGGCGCGGGTCGGCAGAAAGTCGAAACAGGATTGGGCCAGCGCCATCCGGTCCTCGCGGATCAAGATCGCCTCCAGTGCGATTTTCAGCTTGTGCAGGAACAGCACGTCCGAGGCCGCATATTCGCGCTGCGCCTCGGTCAGGGTCTCTGACCCCCAATCCGAGGTTTGCTGCGCCTTGGACACATCGACGCCGACATATTCCTGTAGCAGATATTTCAGCCCGTGCCGGTCTGTATAGGTGCGGATCAGGCGCGAGGCGATCTTGGTGCACCAGACGGGTGCGGTGGTGATGCCAAAAGCGCCCTTCAGCGCCGCCACGTCAAAGCGGCCAAAGTGGAACAGTTTCAGCACCTTGGGATCGGTCAAAAGCCGCTCCAGATTGGGGGCCGATTTCTGACCCTTGGCGATCTGCACCAGATGCGCATCGCCGTTTCCGTCGGACAGTTGCACCACGCACAACCGGTCGCGGCGCGGGTCAAGCCCCATGGTTTCGGTGTCGATCGCAACGATGGCGCCAAAGGAAACCCCGGCGGGCAGATCGTTCATGTGATGGTGAATGGCCACGGGACGTCCTTGAGTGACAAGTGCTGGTTCCTCTCCCTATCGGCCCCGGCAAAACGGGTCAACCGTCCCAAAGGAAATGGGCGGTAAAGCGAAAGCGGCGCTTTAGAGTTGCCTGGGTGAATTGTCAGTTGAATTGGGCGCGCTTTGCTGGTGCAAAGAGCCAGCCCCCTAACTTTGGACACCTCCCATGCCCATCATCACCTGCATCGAAGATCTACGCCAGCTGCACCGCGCCCGCGCGCCCAAGATGTTCTTTGATTATTGCGAAAGCGGCTCCTACTCCGAGCAAACCTTTCGCGACAACACCAACGATTTTTCCCAGCTGCGGTTTCGCCAAAAGGTCGCGGTGGATATGACCGACCGTTCGATCGCGGGGCAAATGCTGGGCAGCCGGGTGACCATGCCCGTTGCGCTGGCCCCTATTGGGCTGACTGGCATGCAATCTGCTGATGGCGAGATCAAGGCGGCGCGGGCGGCCGAGAAATTCGGCGTGCCCTTTACCCTGTCCACCATGTCGATCTGCTCGATAGAGGATGTGGCCGCCAAGACCACAGCCCCTTTTTGGTTTCAGCTTTATGTGATGCGCGATTGGGATTTTGTTGCGGCCATCATCGAGCGGGCGAAAAAGGCGCGCTGTTCGGCACTGGTCCTGACGCTGGATCTGCAGATTTTGGGGCAGCGGCACAAGGATCTGAAAAACGGGCTATCCGCGCCGCCCAAGATGACCCTTGCCAATATTCTGAACATTGCCACCAAATGGCGCTGGGCGGCCGGCATGGCGATGACGCCGCGCCGCAGCTTTGGCAATATTGTCGGCCACGCAAAGGGCGTCACCGATCTGTCAAACCTCTCCTCCTGGACGGCCGAGCAGTTTGACCCGCAGCTGGACTGGGGCAAAGTGGCGCGGATCCGCGATATGTGGGGCGGCAAGTTGATCCTCAAAGGCATCCTCGACGACGAAGACGCCCGCCGCGCCGCCGATTTCGGGGCCGATGCGATCGTGGTGTCAAACCATGGCGGGCGGCAATTGGATGGGGCCCTGTCGTCGATCCGGCAGCTTCCGGCGATTGCCCGTGCGGTCGGGGACCAGAGCGAAATCTGGCTCGATTCCGGCATCCGTTCGGGGCAGGACGTGCTGCGCGCGCTGGCCATGGGGGCCAATGCCACGATGATCGGACGCAGCTATATCTACGGCTTGGGCGCGATGGGGCAGGCGGGAGTTGAGGCAGCGCTGCAAGTGATCGCCAAAGAGATCGATATCACCATGGCCCTGTGCGGGGAGCGTAAGATCGAAAACTTTGGCCGCCATAACCTGATGATCCCAAGAGGATTTGAAGGCGAGTGGGAAGCGTAGCGCCCGCCCTCATATCACGGAATGCGCCGTAACCTCCAGCGCGTGCAACAGGCTCTGCGCCGAAGCGCGCGGGCCGTAGAGCGTGATCAGGCTATCCGAATGCTTGATCAGATAGACGCCCAGATGGTCGATCACCGTGCGCGAGGCAAAGCCGGTGGGCTTGCTCGCAAGGTCCAGATTGGTCATCCGTTCGGTCAAGGGCGCAAGATCGGGCGCGGAAATGTCGAGCCGCACCCAAGCGCCGGTCTGCTCGGTAATCGAGGCGCAATCGCCCAAGGCGCGCTTTAGATCGGCGGCGATGTCGCTATGGCTGGCCTGCGGCGCCTCGACCATCCACATCTCGGGCGTCATCCAGAAGGCTGACAAGGGCGCGCTGTTTTCTGCGCAAGCCGGGCCGGGCAGCGGCAGGCCCGCATCCTTGGCCGCCTTGGCCAGATCCTGGGCCCGCCCCTTGCGGACCGCAACCGAGGCCAGCGCGGTATCCGTGCGCTCGGTGATCGTGAAAGGACCGATGCTGACGGTCAGGGGCAGGGATTGGCCAAAGGCGGTGAGGGGTTCAAGCACGGAGGCGCTCTCCATCAGGATCAAAGAAATGCGGGGAGACGATATCGATCTCGGTATCGGTCTTGGTCAGGAAATTCACGGCGCGCATCCGGGTGCCGATCTTTTGATCGCCCGCTTTCAGATAGCCAAGCGCGATGTCACAGCCCAGATGCGGCGAATAAACCTTGGATGTCAGCCAGCCGCCATCATTCTGCGCGGTGGGCGCGGCGCCAATGGCAAGGAAATGGCTGCCCGCGCTGATGCTGGCGGCCGGATCGACCGGCCGCACCCCGACCAGACGATAGCCGCCCGGATCGTTCATGCCTTCGCGCAGCGACATTGCCATGCCGACGGAGTCCTTCTTTTTCGACACCATCTTGCCCAACCCCATGTTCAGCGCCGAGGATTGCCCGTTCAACTCGCCGCCCGCCACATGGCCCTTTTCGATGCGCAGCACGCCAAGCGTTTCCGTGCCGTAGACCACGGCATCAAAAGCCGCCCCGACCTCCACCAGCTTGCGGATCATCGCATCGCCGTAGCGGGTGGGCACCGCAATCTCATAAGCCAGCTCGCCCGAGAAAGAGATGCGGAACAGCCGCGCGCGCAGCCCGCCGCAAACCGTGATATTGCCCGCCCCCATATAGGGAAAAGCCGCGTCCGAGATGTCCTGATCCACGATCTGCGCCAGCAGATTGCGCGCATTGGGCCCCGCGACCGAGTATTGCGCCCAGGCCTCGGTGGTCGAGATCAGCTGCACATCCATGTCGGGCCAAAGGCACTGACGGCAAAACTCCAGATGCCGGAACACGGTGACGGCATTGGCCGTGGTGGTAGTCATGACATATTCATGCTCGCCCATCCGCGCGGTGGTGCCATCGTCAAACACCATGCCATCCTCGCGCAACATCAGCCCATAGCGGCATTTACCGACCGGCAGCGTGGAAAAGGTATTGGCATAAACGCGGTCAAGGAAAGCGCCCGCATCCGTGCCCTGAATGTCGATCTTGCCCAGCGTCGTCACATCGCAGATGCCAACCGATTTGCGCGTTTGCAACACCTCGCGGTCCACCGACTGGCGCCAGCTCGTCTCGCCCACCCGTGGGATCCACTGGGTGCGCAGCCAATTGCCGACCTCGACAAAGATCGCGCCCTGTTCGGTCGCCCATTTATGGCTGGGGGTGTGGCGGAAGGGTTTGAACTCTTGCCCGCGCGAACGGCCCGCAAGCACGCCCATGGCAACGGGCGTATAGGGCGGCCGGTAAACGGTGGTGCCGGTTTGCGGGATCGTCAAACCGGTCAGCTCTGCCATCAATGCCAGGCCAATCACATTGCCAGTCTTGCCCTGATCGGTGGCCATGCCCAGCGTGGTATAGCGCTTCAGATGCTCGACGCTGGTAAAGTTTTCCTGATGCGCCAGCTTGATATCCTTGACCGTGACATCGTTCTGCTGATCGACCCAAGCCCGCCCCTTGCCATGCGGCACATGCCAAAGCGGGGTGATGGCAATTGGCGCGTCTTCGGCCTGCGGCAGAACATAGGGCGCCTGCTTACCCATTGCCTCTGCGATCTGGCGCGCGGCCTCGGCGCCTGATTTCAGCGCGCCATGGGTGGACAGATGCCCCGCCGCCGCCCCCGCCGATTGCAGGTTCATCGGGCCATCCGGACCGGGCACAAAGGCCGCGATATCCTCGCGCCAGAGAGGGCGCGAGCGGTGATGCGAGGTGATGTTGACGTTCGGATTCCAGCCGCCCGAAACACCGAGCGCATTGGCCACAATCGTCTCTAACTTGCCATCTTCCCCCCGAACCGTGATGGATTTCAGGCCCAGACGACCAGCGCTATCCACCACCTGCGCGCCGCGCAGATGCCGGATACCGGGCAAAAGCGCGCCGCCCGGACGGCTGTCAATCACCGCGACCACGTCCACGCCTTTGGCCTGCAAATCGGTGGCCGAGCGCAGCCCGTCATCATTATTGGTGAAAATCGCCACCCGGTCGCCCACAGCAACGCCCCAACGATTGGCATAGGCGCGCAGGGCCCCCGCGAGCATGATGCCGGGGCGATCGTTATTTTCAAACGGAATGGGCCGCTCGGTCGCGCCGCCGGTCAGCAGGGCATGCGCGGCATAGATGCGCCACAGGGTCTGGCGGGGTTTGCCGGGCGCGGGCTGGGAAAGATGGTCGCTGACCCGCTCCACCGCGGAATAAATGCCGTGGTCAAAGGCGCCGGTCACAGTAGTGCGGTTCATCAGGCGGACCTGCGGCAGGCTGGTCAGTTCGGCAATCGCCCTTGCGGCCCAATCGGCGCCAGTATGATCGCCGATGGCATGGGTCTCGGCGTTCAGGCGCCCGCCCATCCGAAAATCCTCATCCGCCAGCACAACGCGCAGACCCGCCCGCCCCGCCGTCAGCGCCGCCATCAGACCCGCAGGCCCCGCGCCGATGATCAACAGATCGCAGTGCAAATAGCCCTTGTCGTAGGTATCGGGATCCTCCAGCCGCGACAGCGCGCCAAGACCGGCAGCGCGGCGGATGATCGGCTCGTAGAGTTTTTCCCAAAACGCAGCCGGCCACATGAAGGTTTTGTAGTAAAAGCCGGCGGTCAGAAAGTTGCTGAAACGGTCATTGATCGACAGCGCGTCAAAGGCCAGCGAGGGCCAGCGGTTTTGGCTGGCGGCCTCAAGCCCATCAAAAAGCTCGGCCACGGTGGCGCGGGTGTTGGGCTCGCGCGCCGCGCCGCTGCGCAATTCGACCAGCGCGTTCGGCTCTTCGGAACCTGCCGACAGCGGGCCGCGCGGGCGGTGATATTTGAAACTGCGGCCCATCAGCCGCACCCCATTCGCCAGCAGCGCCGAGGCGAGCGTATCGCCGGGGTGGCCAGCAAAGGACTTGCCGTCAAAGGTAAAGCTCAGGTTCTGGCTGCGGTCGATCTGGCCGCCGCCGATGCGATGCGCCCCGCTCATTTGCCGCGCCCCATCTGCCGGGCCACATCGCGGGCCATCTCGACGCCCAGGATTTCATGGGTGACGGTGTTGCGCGTAACCACCAGCCAGGACCGATCGCCCTGCTCGTGATACCAAAGCTCGCGGTGCGCACCGGCCGGATTGCTGCGCAGATAGACGTAATCATGCAATTCGGTGCCGCTCGCGGTCAGGCCATCGGGGCGGGCGATCAGGTTTGCATCGCCCAGATAGACGAATTCCTGCGCGTCACGGGGGCCAAGGATGGGATGGTTGATAATCATTGTTTCGGCCCTCTAGTGAAGATTCGGAGTGGGCCCCTGGCCCTTTTCGTCGATCATCAGCCCTTTGGAAAAGCGGTCAAACCGGTAGGCGGTCGCGGTCTTGTGGGGCGTATCGGTGGCCAGCAAATGCGCAAAGCACCAGCCAGAGGCGGGCGTCGCCTTGAACCCGCCATAGCACCAGCCGCCGTTGAAAAAGAGCCCCTCGACCCCGGTCTTGTCGATGATCGGGCTGCCGTCCATCGACATATCCATCACCCCGCCCCAGGTGCGCAGCAGCCGAGCGCGTCCAATCATCGGCATCAGGGCCATGCCGCCTTCGGCCACATCCTCGATCACCGGCAGATTGCCGCGCTGGGCATAGGAATTGTACCCGTCGATATCGCCGCCAAACACCAGACCTCCCTTGTCAGATTGGCTGACATAGAAATGCCCGGCGCCAAAGGTCATCACGCCGTCGATCAGGGGTTTCAGCCCCTCTGAGACAAAAGCCTGCAGCACATGGCTCTCCATCGGCAGGCGCATATCGGCATGGGCCATGACCCGCGACGAAGATCCCGCCACCGCCACCCCGACCTTTTTGGCTCCGATATAGCCACGAGAAGTCTCTACACCGCGGATTTTGCCGCCCTCGATCCGCATGCCGGTCACTTCGCAGTTCTGGATCAGATCCACGCCGCGCATATCCGCCCCGCGCGCATAGCCCCAAGCGACCGCATCATGGCGCACCGTGCCGCCGCGTTTTTGCGCCAGCCCGCCCTTGATCGGGAACCGCGCATTGTCGAAATTCAGAAAAGGATACATCTGCCGGATCTGATCGCGCGACAGCATTTCGGCGTCGGCCCCGTGCAGGATCATGCCATTGCCGCGCCGGGTAAAGGCGTCGCGCTGTGCGTCGGTATGGATCAGGTTGAGGATGCCGCGCTGGCTGACCATGGCGTTATAGTTGAAATCCTGCTCCAGCCCCTCCCAGAGTTTCAGCGAAAACTCGTAGAAAGGCTCGTTGCCGTCGAGCAGATAGTTGGAGCGGATGATCGTGGTGTTGCGCCCGACATTGCCCGAGCCGAGATAGGATTTTTCCAGAACCGCGATCCGGGCCTGTTTGAATTCGCGGGCCAGATAATAGGCCGTCGCCAACCCATGACCGCCGCCGCCGACGATGATATAGTCATATTCAGCTTGCGGAGCGGGGTCGCGCCAGACGGGCTTCCAGCCTTTATGGCCGCTCAGGGCCTCTGCAATCACGCGAAATCCAGAATAGCGCATAGGTCATCCTTTGGCATCTTGCTTTGGCAGGATAGGGGTGCGCGGCGCGAAAAGATGCAGAATTTCCGCCATGACAGGCCCAGTTTCGGCCATTCGCCGCCAGTCGCCAGGATGAGATCCGGGTCAGGGCGGCGGCGAATGACCGTTTTAGGAATACCAGGCGCGGGTGATCGCGACGCCAGCCCAGGCCGAAAACCCGGTCAAAAGTCCGCCCCAAAGCGTATCCACCGCCACCTGTTCAAACGACCAATCCCGCAGGGTGGCGTAGTTGGTGAACTCGTAGGTGCCATAGGCCATCAGGCCGATCAGGGCGCCGTTGATCAGCGCGGAGGCCGCATCGCCCTGCCGAAAGGCGGGCATCGACACGAACCAGATCACCCCGGCCACATAGCCCAGATAGAACAGCACGGCGGGGACCATCCGCAGCGGCTCGACCAGCAAATGACCGACGTGACGTTCGAAAACCGGCCTGACGATGAATCGCAGACCGATCAGGTCAAGGACAAGCAGGATCAAAGCAGTTGCAACAAAAAGGATCAGGATTTGCACGAGCTTACCTCAAAAGATGAAAAACGGATGGGGCACAGGGCGCGGTGCCGGGCTGAGTTGGCGGGATGGTCATATCTGCGCTCATCGGGTCAATCGGCCGAGCAACGGCAGCAAGGCCCAATAGGGCAGGACTCCCAGCAGCTTGAGCGCAAGGGTCAGGCGGCGGGGAAAGTGAACCTCAAACCGCCGGGAGTTGAGGCCTTTGATGATGGCGTTGGCGGCGACCTGCGGGGTCACTATCCCCGGCATCGCAAAGCTGTTGCGCTGCGTCAGGCGGGTATCGACAAAGCCGGGGCTGATCAGGCGCACGTCCACCCGGCCAGCAAGCTCGGCGCGCAAGGATTGCGCCAGATTGATGACGCCGGCCTTGGTCGCCGAATAGATCTGCCCATTGGGCAGCCCGACATAGCCCGCCACGGATCCGCACAGCGCCAACTGCCCCCCCGCCCGCAGCAAGGGCGGCGCAATCTGGGCGATGTGAAAACTGCCGGTCAGGTTGACCCTCACGATGGTTTCGGCGGTTTTGGGATCCAGATCGGCTACCCGGCCCGGATCATATAGCGCGGCCATCATGATCACCCGGTCCAACGGGCCGATCGCGGCCACTTGCCGGGCGGCGGCGTCAATGCTTGCCCGGTCGGCCACGTCCATCGGCACCGCGACATGGTCTGGGCCAAGCGACGCGCAGAGCGCCTGCAGCTTGTCCACTGAGCGCGCCGACAAGATCAGCTTTGCCCCACGTCCCGCCCATTCCT
>CAIYZT010000011.1 GCA_903930735.1 uncultured Paracoccaceae bacterium
CTCAAGCTCGATTTGCGCCGGTCCATGGCCTCTTTCCCCGAGGTTTTCGCCGTCGATGCCGAGCCGGTAGTAATGGACGATTGGCCCGAGGACGAGGAATGAGCTCCGGTTTTCCACCACGCTCAGCGCCTGTTTGGGCAATGACAGCGAACGTGCCCTTGTTGGCGCCGCGGCCGGTGCAGCCATTGCGGCAGCAACCGATGGTGACGTTCTTACCGGTGCAATCGCGGGCGGTGCCGCAGGCGCGCTCTGCGACGAGATCACCAACATCTGCCGCTAAGGCGACCCGCGGCCCACAACGCGGCGCTTTTCATGAAACGGCCATCCGGGGGATCCCCTCGGGTGGCCGTTTGTCATTTTGCTGCCCTCGGTAGGAGCGCCCATGTTCAAGAAAATCCTGATTGCCAACCGGGGCGAGATTGCCTGCCGCGTCATCAAAACGGCGCACAAGATGGGGATCAAAACCGTTGCCGTCTATTCCGATGCCGACCGAGGCGCGCTGCATGTCAAGATGGCGGATGAAGCGGTCTATATCGGTGCTTCGCCCGCCGCGCAGTCCTATATCGTGATCGACAAGATCATGGAGGCCGTGTCCAAGACCGGGGCCGAGGCCGTGCATCCGGGCTATGGGTTCCTGTCGGAAAACCGAAATTTCGCGGCGGCGCTGGAGGCTGCCGGTGTGGTCTTCATCGGCCCGCCGAGCCCCGCGATCGAAGCGATGGGCGACAAGATCACTTCCAAAAAGATCGCGCAAAAGGCGGGGGTTTCCACGGTTCCGGGGCATATGGGCCTGATTGCGGACGCCGATGAAGCGGTAAAGATCGCGCGCGAAATTGGCTATCCGGTGATGATAAAGGCCTCGGCAGGGGGCGGTGGCAAGGGAATGCGGATTGCCTTCGATGATGCGGGCGCGCGCGAGGGGTTTCAGTCGTCGAAAAACGAGGCTGCGGCAAGTTTTGGGGATGATCGGATTTTCATCGAGAAATTCGTGACTCAGCCGCGCCATATCGAGATTCAGGTTCTGGCCGACAAGCATGGCAATTGCGTCTATCTGCATGAGCGCGAATGTTCGATTCAGCGCCGAAATCAGAAGGTTATCGAAGAGGCTCCCTCGCCCTTTCTGGACGAGGCCACCCGCAAGGCGATGGGTGAGCAGGCTTGCGCGTTGGCCTCTGCGGTGGGCTATACCAGCGTCGGCACTGTGGAATTTATCGTGGATGGCGCGCGAAAATTCTACTTTTTGGAAATGAACACCCGCCTGCAGGTCGAACATCCGGTGACCGAACTGATCACCGGCGTCGATCTTGTCGAACAGATGATCCGCGTTGCTTACGGCGAGCCTTTGCCCTTTGCCCAAGGCGATCTGAAGATCAACGGCTGGGCGATGGAAAGCCGGCTTTATGCCGAAGATCCCTACCGGGGCTTTTTGCCGTCGATCGGACGGCTGACCCGCTACCGCCCGCCCGCTGAAGGCCCGACCCCGACCGGCGGCATCGTGCGCAACGATACCGGCGTATTTGAGGGCGGCGAGATCAGCATGTTCTACGATCCTATGATCGCCAAGTTGTGCACCTGGGCCCCGACGCGGGCGCAAGCGATTTCAGAGATGAGCACAGCGCTGGACACCTTCGAGGTCGAAGGCATCGGCCACAACCTGCCCTTCGTCGCCGCCGTCATGGATCATCCGCGTTTCCAGTCGGGCAATATCACCACCGCCTTTATCGCCGAGGAATATCCTGAAGGCTTTCAAGGCGCTGTCTTGTCAGATGAAATCCTGCGTCAGGTGGTGGCCAGCGCCGCCGCCATGCACCGGGTTGCCGAAATCCGGCGCACCAGGATCAGCGGCACCCTGAACAATCATTCCCGCCGTGTGGGCGATGACTGGGTGGTAACCTTGCAGGGGCAGGCCTTTGCCGTCACAGTTCGGGCCGATCCGGGCGGGGCGAACATCCATTTTGAAGATGGAGCGGTGCTGCGCGTGACCTCAGATTGGACGCCGGGCCAGATGCTTGCGCGGTTGCAAGTGGACGGCGCGCAGGTGGTGATTAAGACCGCCAAGATCCCGATGGGATTCTATATGCGCCTGCGCGGGGCCGCGCTGAAGGTGCATGTTCAAAGCCCGCGCCAAAAACAGCTCGCGGGCCTGATGCTGGAAAAAACGCCGCCCGATACCTCCAAATTCCTGCTGTGTCCGATGCCGGGGCTGGTGACCAATATCCTGGTCGCGCCCGGCGATCAGGTGCACGAAGGTCAGGCCTTGGCCACCGTCGAGGCGATGAAGATGGAGAATATCCTGAAGGCCGAGCGCAAGGGCGTGGTCAAAAACATCGCGGCTTCGGCAGGCAGCAGCCTGAAGGTTGATGAAGTGATCATGGAGTTCGAATGAGCCGCTACAGCCCACTCTCCAGCAGCACCTCGTCGCGGCGCGATGGGAATTTGTCGATCGTTCGGCTGATCTCCCGCGTGTCCCAAGGCCGCGGCTTGCGCAGCGCGATCTTGCCGTCCTTGTCCATGATCACGAGCGAAAACCCCTTGGGCCGCAGCTTTTTGCGCAGCTCGGAAGGCTGCGCAGGATTGGTGTCAAAGACCACGATCACGTCACGGTCCTGCAGATTGCCGGGATTGACCGTTAACAACGCCATCTGGCGCAGGAATACCGGATCTTCGGGACTATCGGCAAAGATGGCGACGATCCGCTTTTGATACAAAAGATCGGCCAGCATGATCTCGCTGGCCGCAACGGGAACCAAAGGCGGCGTCTGCGCCTGTCCGGCCAAGGACGTCAGGCCCAACAGGGCCGCGAGAATGTACTTTTTCACGGTGTTCATGCCCCAGAATATGGGGCGGATCATTGCCAAAACCAAGTCTTCCGGGCGGCCCCCGGCATGGAGATCAACAGATGACCGACAAAAGCGCAGCCTGGGCAAGCCTTGCCAGCAAAGAGTTGAAGGGCGCGGCGCCCGACAGTCTGAATTGGCAGACGCTGGAAGGCATCACGGTCAAGCCGGTCTATACGGCGGCCGATGTGGCGGGGCTGGCGCAGATGGGCGAGATGCCGGGAATTGCGCCCTACACGCGGGGCGTCAAGGCCACCATGTATGCGGGACGGCCGTGGACGATCCGCCAATATGCCGGGTTTTCGACCGCCGAGGCCAGCAACGCCTTTTACCGCCGGGCGCTCGCGGCGGGGCAGCAGGGTGTCTCGGTCGCCTTTGATCTGGCCACGCACCGCGGCTATGACAGCGATCATCCCCGCGTCGAGGGCGATGTCGGCAAGGCCGGGGTGGCGATCGATTCCGTTGAGGATATGAAGATCCTGTTTGGCGGCATCCCCTTGGGCAAAGTCAGCGTTTCCATGACGATGAACGGGGCGGTGATCCCAATCTTGGCCAGTTTCATTGTCGCCGGGCAAGAGCAGGGCGTGGCGCTGGAGGACTTTTCGGGCACGATTCAGAATGATATTCTGAAGGAATTCATGGTCCGCAATACCTATATCTACCCGCCCGAACCCTCGATGCGGATCATCGCGGATATCATCGAATATACCACCGCCCATATGCCGAAATTCAACTCGATCTCGATCTCGGGCTATCACATGCAGGAGGCGGGGGCGGATCTGGTGCAGGAGCTGGCCTTTACGCTGGCCAATGGCCGCGAATATGTGCGGGCGGCGATTGCGCGCGGCATGGATGTGGATGATTTCGCCCCGCGCCTGTCGTTCTTTTTCGCCATCGGAATGAATTTCTTTATGGAAGCGGCCAAGTTGCGGGCCGCGCGGCAGCTTTGGCACCGCATCATGACCGAGTTTTCGCCGCGCAAAACCGGCTCGATGATGCTGCGCACCCATTGCCAGACCTCGGGCGTCAGTCTGCAGGAACAGGACCCCTACAACAACGTGATCCGCACCGCTTATGAGGCGATGTCGGCGGTTTTGGGCGGCACGCAGAGCCTGCATACCAATGCATTGGACGAGGCGATGGCGCTGCCGACCGATTTCTCGGCCCGCATCGCGCGCAATACCCAGCTGATCTTGCAAGAAGAAACCGGCATCACCCATGTCGTCGACCCGCTGGCGGGCAGCTATTACGTCGAGAGCCTGACGGCGGAATTGGCGGCGAAGGCTTGGGAGCTGATCGAAGAGGTTGAGGCGATGGGCGGCATGACGAAGGCCGTGGCCACCGGTATGCCGAAACTGCGCATCGAAGAGGCGGCGACGCGGCGGCAAGCGGCGATTGACCGGGGCGATGAGGTGGTCGTCGGGGTGAACAAATACAAGCTGGCCGCGCAGGATCCGATCGAGATTCTGGATATCGACAATGTGGCTGTCAGGCAGGCTCAGATCGCGCGGCTGGCGGCGACCCGCGCTGCCCGCGACGAGGCGGCCTGCCTTGCTGCGCTGAAAGAATTGACAAACCGCGCCGCGCATGGCGGAAATCTGCTGGAGGCGGCGATCACCGCAGCCCGCGCCCGCGCCAGTGTCGGAGAGATCAGCGACGCCATGGAAGAGGTTTTTGGCCGCCACCGCGCCGAGGTCCGCACCCTTTCGGGGGTTTACGGCGCGGCCTATGAGGGCGATGCCGGCTTTGAGGCGATTCAGAGGGACGTGGAGGCCTTTGCCGAACAAGAGGGCCGCCGTCCGCGCATGTTGGTGGTCAAGATGGGGCAAGACGGCCACGACCGCGGCGCCAAGGTGATTGCCACGGCTTTTGCCGATATTGGTTTTGATGTGGATGTGGGGCCGCTGTTCCAGACCCCGGACGAGGCCGCGCAAGACGCGATCGACAATGATGTGCATGTCATCGGCATCTCCAGCCAGGCGGCGGGCCATAAGACTCTGGCGCCCAAGCTGGTGCAGGCGCTAAAGGACCGGGGTGCGGGCGAGATTCTGGTGATCTGCGGCGGGGTCATTCCCACCCAAGATTATGAATTCCTTTACAAAGCCGGCGTGAAGGCGATCTTTGGCCCCGGCACCAATATCCCCGAGGCGGCCAAGGACATCCTAAACCTGATCCGCGCCGCGCGGGGCTAAGGCGGCCACGCTTGAGCGGGATCAGGCGGGCTAGCTTCTTTTCATCGTCAATTTTTTTCGAATAAATCAACAATTTTTCAGAGTACGTTGTATTTGAAGGCCGCAATCGATTCTAGCTGTAACGTCTCAATAGGTTGTTCACGGGCTGAGACTGGTGATGGTGGTGTTTGCGACGCAGCACAATCTTCAGCAGACAGCCCGTGAACATTCACAAGAATGCCAAAACCACGCCAAAGATGCGGGCGTTGATTGTCGCCCGGAGGCAGGGCGGCGAGACGCCTGGTCAGATTGTGGTCGGGC
>CAIYZT010000012.1 GCA_903930735.1 uncultured Paracoccaceae bacterium
CCCCGACAGTCCCGGTTTTATCGTTAACCGATGTGCGCGGCCCTATTACGGCGAGGCGCTGGCCCTCTTGGACGAGGGGCGCAGCGCCGCCGAGATTGATGGCGCGATGCGCGCGGCGGGCTATCCTTTGGGCCCTTTTGCGCTGATCGATCTGATTGGAGCCGATGTAAATCTGGCCGCAACTACCGGTCTTTACGACGCGATGGCCGGCCATCCGCGCTATCTGCCCTTTCCCGCGCTGCGTGCTCAAGTCGCCAAAGGCGATCTGGGGCGCAAGACCGGGCGCGGCTTTGTCTTTCCGGACGCTGGCCTGCCTGCCCCCCCGGACTCCGCGGCCATCGCCCTGCGGATCGAGTCCACGTTGGTGAACGAGGCGCATTGGCTGCTCGCGCAAGGCGGGGTCACGGAGGCGGGCATCGACACCGCGATGCGCCTCGGCCTCAACTTCCCCCATGGCCCCTTCGAGGCGATGCAGCGCCACGGCCGCGCGGCGGTGCTCGTGGAACTGGCGCGCCTGCGTCGCCTAGCCAGCCCGCAAACGAAGCCGCGCTATGACGCCGCCCCCGGATTGGAGCCTTCATGACCGAGGTATTTCTCTGCGCCCACATCCGCACCCCCATCGGCCGCTACGGCGGCGCGCTGGCCATGGTGCGGCCCGATGATCTGGCCGCGCGGGTGATTGACGGGCTGTTGGATCTGCATGATCTGCCGGTGGATGAGGTGATTTTCGGCTGCGCCAATCAGGCGGGTGAGGATAATCGCAACATCGCGCGCATGGCGGTGCTTTTGTCGCGGCTTGGCCCCTCGGTGCCGGCGATGACAGTGAACCGGCTCTGCGCCAGCGGGCTTGATGCGGTGATCGCAGGCGCAAGGGTGATCCGCGACGGCGCTGCCCAAGTGATCATCGCGGGGGGCGCGGAATCCATGTCGCGCGCGCCCTTTGTGATGGGCAAGTCCGAGACCGCCTTTGCCCGCGCACCCGAGATTTTTGACACGACCATCGGCTGGCGTTTTGTAAATCCCGCCTTTGGGTTTGAGCCCGAATCCATGCCGCTGACGGCCGAGAATGTTGCCCAAGAACAAGGGATTACCCGCGAGGCGCAAGACGCCTATGCCTATCGCAGCCAGTCGCGCTATGATCCCTTCTGGCACGCCCAAGACATCCTGCCCCTCGCCATTCCGGGAAAATCTGGTGCCACTTTGGTCAGCAAGGACGAGCATCCCCGCCCCACCACAATCGAAAAGCTCGCCAGCCTGCCCGCGCCTTTCCGCCCCGGCGGCTCGGTCACGGCGGGCAATGCCAGCGGCGTGAATGACGGCGCTGCGGCGGTTCTTTTGGCCAGCGCCGAGGCGGTCAAGACCTATGGCCTGACGCCGCTCGCGCGGATCGGCCCAGCGGCCTCGGGCGGGGTTTTGCCGCGTGTGATGGGTCTGGGGCCCGTCGAAGCGCTCGCCCGCCTGACGGCCCGCACCGGCTTGCGTGCGCAGGATTTCGACGTGATCGAATTGAACGAGGCTTTTGCCGCCCAAGTCCTAGGCTGCACGCGGGCCTGGGGGATCGCCGA
>CAIYZT010000013.1 GCA_903930735.1 uncultured Paracoccaceae bacterium
AGTGGTAATCTCCGACATGACCGTCCTCCTTTGTGGATCCTCACAGAACCACCTTGGCACATTGATGCCGTCGGGGGGCGGTCACATCATCAGAGCCCCTTGCAGGGCATATGCGAACCGCGCGAAGTGTCCGCTAGTCGAAAAACGGAGTCATCTGGGCGACGATGACCGAGTTTTGGTCCAGCGCCATCTGCATCAGCTTGCGCTCTTCCTCGTCGATCTCGTCGCCGGCCTTGATGCGCTCTTCCAGGGTGCCATAACCTGAGACATCCAAAGGATTTAGGCCGGCCTCTTTCAGGATCGCCACGGTTTCGCGCACGGCCTCGGCCTCGTCCACGCCGGAGGCATAGCAAACCAGCCCTGCGCCGGTGGCCTTGTCGGGCAGATCGTCGCCCGCCTTGCGCCCGACCTCGACCGCAAGGGTATAGACCTTTTGCGGGCGCTTTTCCTTTTTAGGCTTTTCGTCATCTGTCGGCGTGTCGTCGTCGGTCATGGCGCGGGCCCGTTGTTACTTGCGGCGAAGATAGACGTAATAGGCCCCAGAGCCGCCATGACGCAAGTGCGCCTCGGCGACTTGTTGAACGGCGGGGCCGAGGGGCGGCAGGCGCAGCCAATGCGGCATCTGGTGGCGCAGAGCGCCGATGCGGTGCGGAATCGCGCCGCTGTCATGGGCGGCTTTGCCCTTGCCGGTGATCACCAGAACCAGACGTTGGCCCTGTGCGCGGGCGGTGAGGATAAAGGCGATCAGCTCGGCATGGGCCTCGGCAATGGTCATGCCGTGCAGATCCAACCGCGCTTCGGGCATCAGCTTGCCCTTGGTCATGCGGGTATGGGTTTTGGCGTCCATCGACAGGGGATGCTCGGCCAGCGCCTGTCCGGGAGTTTTGGGCGCATCCAGACGCGGCGCGGCGCGGGCGGCCTTTTCGCCCAGTAGGAACGGCAGGGCGCGGGGTTTGGGTGGGGGCAGCATTGGCTGGGCACGGGTGGGCTCGACGGCGGGTTCGGCCACAAAGGCACGGCGGCCGCTGAGCGGTTTGGCGGTTTTAGCGACGGTTTCCCAAAGGAGCCGCTCTTCGGGGTTCAGATGCCGCCGCCGCATGTCAAAAGCTGCTCGGCGCGGCCAGAGCATAGGCCGCATCTATCGGCAGCAGGACCAGCATCCGCCCAGAGTCGCGGATATAGCCCGCCTCGCGGCCGGCCTTGTCACCGGTGCCGAAAAAGATATCGGCCCGCTGCGCGCCTTTGATCGCGCCGCCGGTATCCTGCGCGATCATGAGCCGCCACATCGGCGCGCGCCCCGCTTTTTCCAGCCAAACGGGCACCCCGAGCGGCACGAAATCGGGATCAACCGCGACCGTGCGCAGGGTGCTGATCGAGCGGCCCATAGCACCGATCGGGCCGGCCTCGGGGGGCAGATCGTCAATGCGGCGGAAGAAGACGTAGGAGGGGTTTACGTTCAGCAGCTCATCGATCCGACTGGGGTTGCGGCGGATATAGGCGCGGATTTCCTCGGCCGAGACCTGATCGGCGCGCAGGATACCGCGCTGGATCAGCGCCTCGCCAAGCGAGCGGAACGGATGGCCATTGCGCCCGGCATAGCCGACGCGGATCACCGAGCCGTCTTGCAGGTGGATCCGGCCTGACCCCTGAATTTGCAAAAAAAATACATCAACCGGATCGTCGATCCAAGCGATCTCCAAGCCGCGGCTGCGCAGGATGCCGCGTTCGATCGTGGCCCGGTCATGCCATTGCTGACCGTCTTTCACCTCCGGTGGGCGCCGGTAAATCGGCCAGGCAAAGCGCGTTGTGCGGGTTTTGGAGCCCTCCAACTCCGGCTCGAAATAGCCGGTAAAAAGGGCGGGCGGGGTGCCGATCAGCACGGGGCGAAAGAACAGCTCGAAAAACGCCTTGGAGGCGGCGGGGCTGACGACGGCTTCTTGGGCGACAGCGCAGATCGCCGGCCATTCTGGCCCCCTCAGCAGATCGCAGGTCGCCAGAAACGAGGTTAGCGCCGCCTGATGGTCGTCCGCCTCCCAATGCTGCAGATCGGCAAAATCCAGCAGCCGGGCGTCGCCATGCACCGGGGCCGCCATCAGACCAAGGCCAAGCAGGATCGGGGCAAGGCGAAGGGCGCGCCACATGGCAAGGGTCAGTCCCCGGTGGCCGACAATTGCCAATTGGGGTCTGCCGCGCCGATCTGCCGCTCGAAAGTCCACAGGTCGCGCTGACGTTTGATCGCGGTGGCGCTGCCATCGACAATCTCGCCCGCCTTGTCGCGCACCAAAACGCTCAGCTCGCCGGTAAAGTGCAGGGTCAGTTCGGCGAATTTGGTGACCGGGTCGAACCGGACCTCGTCCAGCGTCATTTCCTTGATGCCCGAGAATTTCGCCTCGAAGGTCAGACCCTTGGCCTCGCGCTCGGCAATCGCCGCGCCAAAGCTTTCCTCGACTTCAACCGTCAGGAAGGGGCGGATCTGGTCCAGATCGCCACGCTCATAGGCCATCAGGATCATCTCATAGGCACCACGCGCGCCGCCCAGAAACTCGCGCACCGAAAAGGCGGGCTCGATATGTTTGATCTGCGTCAATGCCAGCGCCGAGGGCGAGCCTGCGGGGACGTAATCGGTGATATCGGTATCGTCAGGCCCCGAGGGCGCGTTGACATCGACAAGCCGGGGGCGCGCCTGATCCAAAGGAACGGGCGGCTTTTCAAATCCGTCGCGGGTGCCAAGCACCGAGCGCAGTTTCAGGATCAAGAAAATCGCAATTCCGGCGAGAACTAGGAGCTGTAGGAAGGACGAACCCATGCGTGGCCTCAATAGGGGAAAGGTGCTGACCCCTATGTAGGTGCTGCGTCTTCACAAGTCCACCTGGGGCGGCAGAACAATTCGTTTGGAAAAAGGCCCGGCGAACGCTGCCGTTGCGGGGGTCGACTTCAAAATAGCCCGGCCATAGGAGGGACCACACCAGAAAGTGCCGCTGTAGCTCAGCTGTTAGAGCACGTCATTCGTAACAATGAGCACACTTCAAAAAATTCCCAAAATATAGCAAAAATAGCCTTATTTTATTGATAATTTTTGATATTTCTGTTGTATAGAAATCACTATACAACACTGACTGGAGTTCAAAAAACTGCTGTTGGGGGATCGTGTTGGCAAGCATGGATAGAACCGTTCCAATCACCGCCAGCGTGACCAAAATCCCCGGCTATAACACGCTCACCATCTATCAAATGGCCGCGTCGCCGTTCTGGTATGTGCGCATGTATGAATACGGCAAGATTTTCCGGCGTAGCACCAAGACGATCCACAAGACTGAGGCCGTCAAGTTCGCCAAAAACTACTTCGGACAAGTTCAGTTACTTAAGATGAATATGCTGCCCTTGAGCCGAGACAGCAGCTTTGAATTTGTCGCACGCAGCCTGATCCAAGAAAACAAAGCGCGACATGAGCGCGGCGAACTGTCGAAAAGCAAGATCGTCTATGACGAGGCACGGCTTGAGAAGGACATTCTGCCAGTGTTTGGCAAATCGCGCCTCTCAGACATCACCTACAGCGAGATTTCATCCTATCTGACTGTGTTGGGCGCACCTCCGCGCAAGCTGCACTCCAACAGTCAAAAAATCCATCTGTCGCACATCAAGACAATCTTCAAACATGGTCATCGGCTTGGTGCGATAACGTCACCTCCCGCATTTCCAACCCTGAAAACCAAAGACGATACCCGTCCGTGGTTCAATTCAGACGAATATTGCCTGCTGCTGAACAAGGCACGGGGCAACATAGGCAAGACCATACGGGCCGAGGCCAAGGGCAAAGATCAGGCACGAAACATCGACATCACCCAAGAGCTCTATGATCTGATCGTGTTCATGGTGAACAGCTTCATTCGGCCATCTGACATCCGGGTGCTACAACACAAACACGTGGCCATCGTTCGCCGCGATGAAACCTATCTGCGTTTGACGCACCCAAGGACCAAAGGGCATTCAAACGCCATGATCTCGCTTGAGAAGGCTGTGGAAGTCTATCAGAAGATCGTGCAACGCCAAAAGAATGAGGGCTTTGGCAAGCCAGATGATTATGTGTTTCAGCCGACTTGTGGCGACAAGCAGCGGGCTTATGCGCTGCGCACCTTGCAGCGTCAGTTCGATCAACTGCTGATCCTAGCGGGCCTCAAGAAGGACGGGCACGGCACTTCGCGCACGCTCTATAGCTTGCGTCATACGTCCATCATGTTCCGACTTCTCCACGCTGACAATCTTGACACCCTGACCCTTGCCCGCAATGCCCGCACTTCTGTGGAAATGATCGACAGGTTCTATGCCAAGCCGCTGACAGCTGAGATGAAAGTTGACATCCTTCACAGCAAGCGGCGGCCGCGTAAGGCGAAGCAGCCCAAGGTCGATGACGAAGGCAACGAAATGGTGCCGAGGAAGAAAGCCAAGAGCGCCAAGCTGGATGCAGACCCTGCCCCATAGGCCACTGTCCGGGCGAGCGAACTCAGTCCAAAACCGTCAAAAATTGAAGAAAAATGAACCCATAGCGACACTTCAGGTCTAGGCATTCCCCCTGTCATGATGTAGAGACAGCCGCAATGCCGCAGTAGCTCAGCTGGTAGAGCAATTGCTTCGTAAGCAATGGGTCGGGGGTTCGAGTCCCTTCTGCGGCACCAGTTCAAGATGCAATTCAGGTACCGATTGTCTAATCCAAATGACGGGTTTGATCAGGTGCATATAAAATCAAGATGATTATGCGGAAGTCCCGAACACAGTTTCACCTCCGGCTCACATAATGCACATTCTCTGAACCAACGACTTAAGCAACTGAACTTGTTTGGTCTTTTTCTGCATTCTCTTCGGTTGTCCTGCTTCAGTTCAGAATACATGCTGCCGCGTATGATATTGTGAACCAAAGGATCGCGAAGATGAAGCAAGCCCCGGTGCTTACGGAAAGGGACGTCAAACGCATGCTGCAACATTTCACCCGTACAGCTTATCCGGCTAGGAACCGCTGCGTGTTTATGTTGGGCAGTTTGGCCGGAATGCGCATCGGAGAAATTGCCGCATTGAAAATCGCGGACGTACTGACGCCAGAAGGTGCAGTGCGAAACGAAATCCAACTCACTGCCGCACAGACCAAGGGCAGCGAGGCGCGGACGGTGCTGTTGAACATGCAGTTGCAGGGGGAATTGGAAATTTACCTGCGAACGCTACCCGCTGCGCACAAGAATACTACGCAGGCGCTGCCTCTGATCACCAGCAAGACGGGCAAAGAATTTTCGGCAAATGGGCTCTGCCAGCTCATGCTCAAACTTTACGACGGCGCAGGACTTGATAGGGCAACATCCCACAGCACACGTCGAACGTTTATCACAACATTGGCACATAAAGGCGTTAACGTTCGGGTGCTTGCTGCCTTAGCTGGGCACAAATCGATTTCGACAACTCAAAAATACATCGAATTGAACGACAATGTGCTGCGGGCCGCCGTGGAGATAATTTAAACTCTTCAGATTTTGACGAAGAGAAGAAGTTGGGGTGAACATCGAAATGCTGTGCCATTTCGATTAGCGTCTTGCCGTTCTTGATCTGTTCAACTATCGTTTGATCAGGAATGCCGAGCAACGCTTCCAATGCGAAAGTTTCATCATGAACTGCTGCCAAACTAGTGCCTCTTGCCATGGTTATTCCCAAAATGCATTTTCTAAAATGCTCACTTTTCCCTAACAGTTCTTCTTCAATCAACCCCTAACAGCTTTTCTCCAATTAATAGAACTTTTCTCGCTTACCTCAGATAGATCTGAAAACATCAAAGATGCGACAAAATTATTTGGAAGTTACATAGACACAAAAGGGTGGGTTCTGGACACCGGGAAATAGTATCACAGGCCCGTTTTCAGTGTTTCGAAATAGACCTCTCCCAAAAAACCTATACCTAGTCAAATCGAAGGCTAGCACGTAAACATCAAGTGCGTTGGAGGTAGTACCATCCAGTTCGCCACTCACTGGTATAGCATTAACTTTTTGAAACTCTCGCAATGCTTTCCTCGTACCAGAACCGACGATTCCATCCACTGAACCAGTGAGAACGGCAGTGCAAAAGTTTGCCACAGAAGTGGCGGGATAGTCTTGCTGCGGGCAGAGTAAAACTTTGCCACTTTGGCCCTTTCTGGTGACAGGGGGGGTGGGGGCATTTTAATC
>CAIYZT010000014.1 GCA_903930735.1 uncultured Paracoccaceae bacterium
GCCTTCACCCGTTCCTCAACCCGTTCGGGCTGCGTGCGCGATTGCCAGGCCAAACTGGCAACCAAGGTGCCGCCCGGCGCCGGGGCCGCCATCATCGTGAACTCCGGCAATTCCAACGCCTTCACCGGCGCCACAGGCGATCACGCCGTGGCCGAAATTACCGCAGGCGTCGCCGCCGCGCTCGGCCTGACCGCCAACCGCGTCTTTTCCTCTTCCACCGGCGTCATAGGCGAGCCGCTGCCCTTCGAGCGGATCACGGCCCAGATCCCCGCGCTCACCGCCGCCCTGCGCGAGGATGCCATCGAAATGGCTGCAAATGCCATGATGACCACCGACACCTTTCCAAAAGGCGCCACAGCCACGGTTCAGGGAGACGGCGGGTTGATCCAGATCGCCGGCATCGCCAAGGGCTCGGGCATGATCGCACCGGATATGGCCACGATGCTGGTCTATATCTTCACCGACGCCAAAATCGCCCCGGCCGCCTTGCAAAAGATGCTGTCGCGCAATGTAGATCCCACCTTCAACTCGATCACTGTGGACAGCGATACCTCGACCTCTGACAGCCTGATCCTTGCCGCCACCGGCATGTCGGGCGCCGCCCCGGTCACCGGCGCCGTCGCCCGCGCCTTTGAGGCCGCGCTGAAAGGCGTGATGATGGACCTTGCCCATCAGGTTGTCCGCGACGGCGAGGGCGCCACGAAATTCGTCGAAATCCGGGTCACGGGCGCGGCGGACAGCGCCGATGCCCACCGCGTCGCCCTCGCGGTCGCCAATTCACCCTTGGTCAAGACCGCCATCGCGGGCCAAGACCCCAACTGGGGCCGCATCGTCGCCGCCATCGGCAAATCCGGCGCAAAGGCCGAGCGTGACCGCCTGACGATCACCTTTGGCAATATCGTCGTGGCCAAGAACGGCTGGCGCAACCCCAGCTATGTCGAAGCCGACGCCGCCGCCTACATGCAGCAATCCGACCTCGTCATCGGTATCGATCTGGGCCTCGGCCGCGCCAAGCGTTCGGTCTGGACCTGCGATCTGACCAGCCGCTATATCGAGATCAACGCCGACTACCGCTCCTGATTTTATCTGTCCAAAGATATCCCACGGGGGACGTTTCATTGGACCTGTCCAATGAAACGCGGGGGTGTGGAACCCCCGATTTGCCGCCCCAAACAAGGTCTGTCCAATGAAGATTCTGCTCGTCAGCGCCGTCGCCCTGATCGATCCCGAGGGGCGGGTGCTTTTGGCCCAGCGCCCGGAGGGCAAATCGCTCGCCGGATTGTGGGAGTTTCCGGGCGGCAAGGTCGATCCCGGCGAGACGCCTGAAGCGGCGTTGATCCGCGAGCTCAAGGAAGAACTGGGCATCGACACCTGGAAATCCTGCCTCGCGCCGCTGACCTTTGCCAGCCACAGCTATGATGATTTTCACCTCCTCATGCCGCTTTTCGCCTGCCGCCGCTGGGAAGGAATCGTGTCGGGCCGCGAGGGGCAGGCGCTTGCCTGGGTGCGCCCAAACCAGCTGCGCGATTATCCGATGCCGCCCGCGGACATTCCCTTGATCCCAATGTTACGTGATTGGCTCTAAAGTAACCACAACCGCAAATTTTTCGCAAAATTTATTTTATTTTGCTGTTTTTTTATGAGCTTAGCGCTAACTCTCCTCTAAGCATCAACAGGTATCGAACTGAGGTTATTGGTAATGTTCAAGACGATTGCTGTGGGAAGCTGCGTTTTGTTTCAAGGACTGGTGGTTGTACAATGGCCAGATGGCCGTGTGACGATTCGTATCGATGATCGCACCTATACCGGCTATCCGGTTGACCACAACCTCGCCGCCCAAGGGTTTAGAGTGGATAGCCTTCAATCTGATTCAGATTAAAGGCTATCCAAGACCAGTACAGGTCGGGAATGTTGCGGTTGCTTGTGTTCGGGTGAACCCGATCAAAAGCAGCACGCTCTAGCGATTACGGCTTTGCAGCCCGAATGCAACGGCCGGCCCCTAGGGGCCGGCCTTTGCTATTTTGCCGAACTGAGGCCAGCTTGACTCAGGCCAGCTTGCGCTGGATCTCCTCGCGCTCGAAGATCTCGATGACATCGCCCTCGCGCACATCTTCGTACCGCTCGAACGCCATACCGCATTCCTGGCCCGAAATCACCTCTTTGACCTCGTCCTTGTAGCGCTTCAGCGTCTTCAGCGTGCCTTCGTGGATCACGACGTTGTCGCGCAGCAAACGCACCCCGGCCGACCGGCGAGCAATGCCCTCGGTCACAAGGCAACCCGCCACGTTTCCAGCGCCGGTGATCTTGAACACCTGCAGGATCTTCGCATAGCCGATAAAGTTCTCGCGAACCTCGGCTTTCAGCAGGCCAGAAGCCGCCTGCTTGATGTCGTCGAGCAGATCGTAGATCACCGAGTAATAACGGATCTCGACGCCCTTTTGTTGGGCGGCCGCGCGGGCCGTCGCATTGGGACGCACGTTGAACGCCAGGATAGGCGCGTTCGACGCCTCGGCCAGGTTCACATCCGAATCGGTGATCGCGCCGACGCCGTAATGCAGAACCCGCACCCGAACCTCGTCGTTGCCGACCTTTTCCAGCGCCTGAACGATCGCTTCGGAGGAGCCTTGAACATCGGCCTTCAACAGGATCGGCAGCTCCGAGACGGATTTGTCCGACTTGGCCTTGGCCATCAGCTGTTCCATCGTGGTCGCGGCCCCAACAGCGGCGCGCTTGTCCTTGGAGGTCTTCTCGCGGTAGGCGGCGATTTCGCGCGCCTGCGCTTCGGTATCCACAACGTTCAGCGTGTCGCCGGCAGAAGGCGTTCCCGACAGACCCAGAACCTCGACTGGAACCGAAGGTCCGGCTTCGGCGACGGTCTCGCCGCGATCATTGATCAATGCGCGCACCTTGCCCCATTGCTGGCCGACGACAAAGATGTCGCCTTTGCGCAGGGTGCCGTTCTGGACCAGAACCGTGGCAACCGGACCCCGGCCCACGTCGAGCTTGGCCTCGATCACGGCGGCTTGTGCCGCGCGGTTCGGGTTGGCGCGCAGCTCCAGAATCTCTGCCTGAAGCGCGATGGCCTCCAGCAGATTGTCGATCCCCAGACCGGTCTTGGCCGAAACCTCGACATCCTGCACATCGCCCGACATCGCTTCGACAACCACCTCATGCTGCAGCAGGTCGGTGCGCACCTTGGTCGGGTTCGCATCGTGCTTGTCTATCTTGTTGATCGCGATGATCATCGGCACCTTGGCGGCCTTGGCATGGTTGATTGCCTCAATCGTCTGCGGCATCACGGCATCGTCCGCCGCCACCACAAGCACAACGATATCCGTGACTTGCGCGCCGCGGGCCCGCATCGAGGTAAAGGCAGCGTGACCCGGCGTATCCAGAAAAGAGATCAGCGCGCCATTCGGCGTTTTGACCTGATAGGCGCCGATGTGCTGCGTAATGCCGCCCGCTTCGCCCGAGACAACATGGGTTTTGCGGATCGCATCCAAGAGCGAGGTTTTGCCGTGGTCGACATGGCCCATGATCGTAACGATCGGCGGGCGGGTGATCAGGGTTTCCGGCGCGTCCAGAACCGTGTCGATGACCTGTTCCACGTCGGCATCCGAAACGCGGACCGTCTTGTGACCAAACTCTTCGATCAGCAGTTCGGCCGTGTCGGCGTCGATGGTCTGGTTCATGGTCACCATCATGCCCATTTTCATCAGCGACTTGACCAGATCGGCGGCCCGTTCTGCCATCCGGTTTGCCAGCTCGCTAACAACGATGGTTTCGGGCAACTGCACATCGCGCACCTGCTTTTCAGGTTTGATCATCATGCCCAGCGCCTTGGCGCGGGCACGGTCCTGCTTGCGCTTCATCGCCGCGAGCGAGCGCTGGCGCCCGCCCTCGTCCGAGGTCGCATCCGACAGGGTCAGCTTGCCCGAACGGCGGCCTTCGTCGCCCTTGGCTTTGCCGCGATCGCGCTCGGCATCACGCTCGCGCTCGGTCTTGCGCGGGGCAAGGCCGGGTTTGGCGGCGACGGGGGCATTGCTGCGGTCATCGGGCGAGGTGGTTGCCGGGGCGGCACCGGCGCGCGGGGCGCGGCCTGCAGCAGTCGCGGGCTTGTCTGCGGCACGCGCGGGTGCTGCGGGCGCTTCGGCGACGCGGCGCTGGGTACCCAAGACATCGGCCTTGCGCTGAACCGCGCGGCTGGACGCTTCGGCAAGCGCTTCGAGGCGGGCGCGCTCTTCGGCCTCGGCCTTGGCACGGGCGGCAGCTTCGCGCTGGCGCTCTTCGCGGTCTTTTAGCTCGATAGCCTCGCGCTTGCGCTGACGTTCTTCGTCGCGGGCCTTTTCATCGGCCAGACGCTTGGCAGCATCTTCTTGCTCCCGGGCGCGGGCCACTTTCAGCGCGGAAAGACGGCGCTCCATCTCGGCATCAGAGATCCCTGCAGGGCGGCGCGAGGTATCGCTGACCGCAGCCGCAACCGCGGCCCCCGCTGTTCCCGTGGCAGGCGCGTTCACCGCAGGTTTCACCGGTGCGGTCGGGACAACCACGCGCTTGCGCTTGGTTTCCACCACCACGGCATGCGTGCGGCCATGCGAGAAGCTTTGCTTCACGGATCCCGAACGCGTACCTGCCCCAAGGCCAAGGGGTTTTTTGCCGTCTGTATCGCTCATTCGTCCTTCGTATCCTTCCCGGCAGACCTTCTGCCGACCCGCTTTACCGTCATACCACGCACGCCAGAAAGCCTTGCGGCTTCCTCTACAACACGCGTCGTGAGTCTTCCAGCCGCAAGCGCGGCGTGTATCGCACGTTCCCGCCCGAAAGCCAAACCCAATTCCCCCGCCGTCAAACAGCCAATCAGGCTGTCCGGACCATCGGGTGGATAGAGTTTGTCCTTGCCGCGTTCAGAGCCGTCCGAGGCCTGCAGCAGCACCGCTGCCTTGTCCTTGTTCAGCCAATCCTTGACCTTTTCGAAACCGCAGATCGCATCGCCAGCCTTGCGGGCCATCGAGATGTAATCCGCGACCCGGCGGGCCAGCTGCGTTTCAATCAGCCCGATCAGATTATCGGGCAAAGTGACCGGTTGCTTTGCCGAGCGGGAGAACAGGCCCTTGGTGCCCGCCTTCTCCAGCGCGTCCTTGCTGGCTGTCACATAGATTCCGCGCCCCGGCAAGCGCCCAAGCACATCGGGCACCATCATGCCGTCCGGCGACAGGCAAAAGCGGATCAGACCCGCTTTTGGCTGGCTCTCCCCGGTAACGATACATTTTCGTTCTGGGTCTTCTTGCATGTGATCCGTTCCGCCGCGTGTCAGGGCGATACTCCGAGGCCTGAGATCAGGCCTCGGCCTCCTCTTCGGTGTCTTCGTCCGCGGCGTTCATCTCGGTTGGATCCACCCAGCCCAGCATAACGCGCGCGGTCATCACCAGATTTTGCGCCTCTTCAAGGCTCATGTCGAATTTCTCGAGCACGCCCTCGTCCTTTTTGCGCTGACCATTTTCCGTGGTCCAGCCGCCTGCCAATTCCCAATCGGCGCAGGTTGCGAAATCTTCCAA
>CAIYZT010000015.1 GCA_903930735.1 uncultured Paracoccaceae bacterium
GGCTCTTGCCGAGGTTTTGGCGCAGGATCCGTCGCTGATCGCCGATGTGACGCCCTTTTTATCGTCGGAACTGGGCCGCCGCACGCTCGGCCTTGAACTTGAAGCCCGGCGCACGGCGCTGGACGAGATCGCCAGGGGCGCCGCACGCGAGGTTTTTGCCGAGTTGGACGCCACCGATCCGGCGCGGCGCGCGCAGATCGAGCGGCTGGTCCTGTCCGCCGATCTGATCGAAAGCAATGTCATCGCCGGGCTGAACGGCAACGTGGCCTTCATTCGCGGCATGGCCGAAGCGGGGGCGCCGGGCACTCGGATAGACGAGGGCAGTCTGCTGGCCCAGGTTTGGAGCCAGGAGCCCCAGATCCGCACGGATGTCGCCGATTTTCTCTATCCTCTGATGGCGTTGGCCTATGCCTCGCTCAGCGATGACGAGTTGGAGGCCTATGTTCTTTTCGCCGAAAGCGCCGAAGGAAGGCGCTTCAACGCCGCCCTAACCAAGGCCTTTGAGCCTTTGATGATCGATCTGTCGCGCAATTTGGGGCTTGAGGCGGGCCGGTTGATGTCCGGTCAGGTTTTGTAGGGCTGCGGGGCGCAAAGCCGGGCCGCTTTTGGCTGATATGCCGCTTGACTCTGGGGCCACTTGCCCCGATAAGCCCGCATCCCGGCAGGGTATCCATTCTCTGCCGGGTTTCAATTTGTAATATCGCCCTTCGCGGGGCGCGCAGTCCGAAGGCGGGGCCAAAGGCCTCCCAGAACGCCGGAAACGGGGCCAAAGGGCGCGGTAGATGAAAAGGGAAGACCCATGTATGCGGTCATGAAGACCGGCGGAAAACAGTACAAGGTGCAGGCGGGTGACGTTTTGCGCGTGGAACTGGTGGATGCTGTGGCTGGTGAAAAGATCCAGTTCAACGAGATTTTGATGGTTGGCGGCGAGTCCGTGACCATTGGCGCGCCGATGGTGGCCGGGGCTGCGGTTCAGGCCGACGTCATCGACAACATCAAGGGCGAAAAGACGATTCACTATGTGAAGCGTCGGCGTAAGCATTCGTCGCAGCGTACCAAGGGCCACCGTCAAAAGTGGACGCTGGTTCGCGTCACCGACATTCTGGCCATGGGCGCGGACACTTCGGGTGTCAAGACCGCCATTGGTACCGCCGATGCGCGCCGCGCCGCGCACGAAACCAAGTAAGAGGGGGCTGACACATGGCACATAAAAAAGCAGGTGGCTCCACTCGTAACGGCCGCGACAGCGCTGGCCGCCGCTTGGGCATCAAACTTTACGGCGGTCAGTCCGCTATTCCGGGCAACATCATCTGCCGCCAGCGCGGCACCAAATGGTTCCCCGGTGAGGGTGTCGGAATGGGCGTGGATCACACGATCTTCGCCAAGGTCGAAGGCCACGTGACCTTTAAGAAAGGCCTCAAGGGCCGCACCTTTATTTCGGTCCTCCCGGCGGCGGAGGCCGCTGAGTAAGCCGGAAAACCAAATACGAGTACAGTGTTTTGGGGATCGGCTGAAGGGCCGGTCCCCATTTCATTTTCTGGTTACCAAGCTGTGTTACCCAAGCAGCCTTGTCTGGCTGCGCATGGAAAAGCAGTCCGGATTTTGAAAATGGCGGACGACAGAGCGAGCCTGCCCATATGCAGGGGCGATCTGAACTGTGAATTGAGCCGTTTTACCTTTGCTTTTGACCACCTCAGGAATGAAACCATGGTTCTCGACATCACCGCTACTGCGGCCCGTGCTGCAGCGCCTCTGTCCGCTGTGCGCACCGA
>CAIYZT010000016.1 GCA_903930735.1 uncultured Paracoccaceae bacterium
CCGAGGTGACGGCGGGGCTGGAGGCCATTTGCTGCCCCTGAGGGCATCAGCACGTGGATAAACGCAAGATGATCCAAGGCGAGATCATCCGCGCACGCGCTTGCCTTGGGGATCGTAGAACGGGGCAAAGGACAGCGTTGCCGGGACCCGTTGGTCATTGACCTGCACGGTGAACTTCTTTGCCTTCAGATATTCAGCCGTCACCCCGCCCGGATGTGCGATAATTGCCAAACCGACCGAGGCGCCCAGGCTATGCCCAAAGGCCCCCGCCCGGACATAGCCCACCGGCGCGCCATCCGCGAACAGGGGTTCCGAGCCGATCAGCAGCGGCTCCGGATCGTCGAGCCGCAGCGCGACCAGCCGTTTTGGCAAGGCTCCGGCGGCCCTTTGCGTAGACAGCCTTTCGCGCCCGATGAAGTCTTTGGACAGATCCACCGCAAAGCCCAGACCCATCTCCAGCGGCGTGTCGGTATTGTCGATATCGACGCCAAAGTCGCGATACCCCTTTTCCAGCCGCAGGCTTTCCAGCGCCATCAGACCGCAATGCCTGCAAACCGCGCCCTGCGCCTCTATCCCCGCGACCAGCGCATCATAGACATTAATGCTTTGTTCTGAAGGGATATAAATCTCATACCCCAGCTCGCCCATATAGGTGATGCGGACGATCCGGATGCGGGCATAGCCGATCTCGACCATGGCAGAGCTGCGGTAGGGCAGCGCCTGGGTCGACAGATCAGCGCCGGTAATCGCCGCCAACAGATCGCGCGAGCGGGGGCCTTGCAGGGACAGAATCGTATAGGCCGAGGTGACATCGGCGGTGGCGCAAAACTCCTCCGCCTGGGTGTGGCGCTTGATCCATGCGGGGGTGATGCGCTGCAGGACATCGCCCGTGACCAGCAAAAACTCCTCCTGCGCAATCCGGGTGATCGTCAGATCCGAGATGATTCCGCCTTGGGCGTTCAGCCACTGCGTATAGATATTGGTGCCGACGGGCACCGAGACCGAATTGGCGCTGATCCGGTTCAGCACCTTTTCCGCATCCCGCCCCTGAACGATGAATTTTCCCATAAAGGTCTTGTCGAACAGCCCGACCGAGTCGCGGGTTGCCCGGTGCTCGGCGGCGGAAAGGTGGAACCAGTCTTGCCGCCCAAACTCGGCCCTGACCTCGGGTTTGGGGCCATCAGGTGCGAACCAGTTGGGCATCTCCCAGCCGGAAAGCGAAACGAAATAGGCACTTTGGCGGCATAGCGATCATGCAGCGGCAAGCGCCTGATGCCCCGCGCCGATTTGTGCTTGGCGTTCGGCAGCGAGGCATCATTGAAGATATAGGACAGCGCATCTGGCAACCGGTCCAGCAGATAATGCCGCACAGATTCGTGCGTGGCCATGCGCGCGGGGGCAAGTCCCGTCATGTCCTGACTGGCGTTGCCATGCACGATCTGCTCGGCGAGCAAGGCGCCCACGCCGCCGCCCGACAGAATCCCCAGCGAGTTGAGACCGGTGCCGAGGTAGAACCCCGCCACCTCGGTGCTCTCGCCCACCAGGAAACCGCCATCGGGGGTAAAGCTTTCGGGGCCGCAGAAAAAGGATTTCAGGCCCGCCGTCTGCATGGCCGGAAAGCGGCGAAAGGCATGTTCCAGATGCGGGGTCATCCGGTCCCAATCGGGGGGCAGGGTGCTGAAACTGGCATCCGCCGGCACCGATTTGGGCATCCAGGGCGCGCCGTGCGGCTCGAAAAAGCCGAACAACAGCCCGCCCCCTTCCTCGCGGACATAGGCATAGCTTTCGGGATCTTCGACTACCGGCAGGTCGCGGTGAACGCCCGCCATCGGCTCGGTCAGCAGATAGTAATGTTCCATCGCCTGCAGCGGCACCGAAACGCCAATCTTGGCCCCGATCTGGCGCGACCACATGCCGGCGGCCAGCACCACATGATCCGCCCGGATCGTGCCCTGCGGCGTGACCACCCCGCGCACCCGGTCGTTCTCGACGATGATGTCGTCCACCGGGCAGCCCTCGATGATGCGCACGCCACGTTTGCGCGCGCCCGCCGCCATGGCCATTGTCACATCCACCGGGTTCGTGCGCCCATCTTCGGGGGTCCAGATCGCTGAAAGCAGACCCTCGGTTGACACCATCGGGAACATATCCGCAACCTCGGCGGGCGAGATCTCGTGCTTGTCATGGCCCATCAGGCGCATGAAATTCATCTCACGCCGCTGCGCCTCGCGCCGGGCCTTGGTCGTCGCCAGATGCAGATGGCCGCATCGGTGGAAGCCCGTAGAAACGCCGGTTTCCGCCTCCAACCTTTGGTAAAGATCGAGGGAGTGGCGAAAAATCCAGCTCAGCGTTTCGCTGGACATGCCGGCAGAGGCGATCAGCCCCGCCGCGTGCCAAGTCGTGCCCGAGGTCAGCCGGTCCCGCTCCAGCACCACGACATCCGTCCAACCCTGCGCGGCAAGGTGATAGGCGGTGGAAATTCCAATGACCCCGCCGCCGATAACGACAGCCTGAGCCGTGCTGGGAAGGTCATGCATCAACATTCATCCTCGAATCAGGGATCCGCGCAAAGCATCGGTTCACAGGAATGGAAATGCAAATAATGATTGAAAAATCATTCAGTGGATACCAAATAATGTATATAAATGAGGGAGTTAAGGTGCGAAGGACTGCTTCTTCGGAGGAAAGAAAGAAGCAGTTGATCGAAGCGGCGATCACCTCGATCAGCCGAAATGGGATCACGGGCACCACCTTGACCGAGGTGACGGGTATCGCGGGGCTTTCGCTTGGGCTGGTGAATTTTCACTTCAAGACCAAGGATGCGCTGCTGGTCGAAACACTGGCCCATCTGGCGGGCGAATTGCGGGATCGCTGGCTGGAAACGGCGGGGCGCAGCGATCTGGAACCGCACCAGAAGCTTGCCGCGATCATCTCTTCGCATTTCGACGGCAGCATCAGCAACCGCCGCAAACTCGCCGTCTGGTTTGCCTTTTTCGGTGAGACCAAGCAGCGCAAATCCTACCGCGAATGCACCGCCGCGCTGGACATGGAGCGTCTGGATGCCGAGACAGATCTGTGCCGCGCGCTGATTGCGCAGGGCGGCTATGACCATGTCAACCCGCAGGGCGTTGGCGAGGCGCTGGAGGCGCTGTTTGATGGTTTCTGGCTGAATATTCTGATGTACCCGGCGCGGTTCTCCAATGACGCGGCCAAGGCGCAGATCTATACTTATCTGGCGGGCCAGTTTCCGCGCCATTTCACCGCCGCCGGGCCGCGTTGATCCGGCCTTTGGCGGGATCATTTCAGGGCCATTTTAACGCTTTGCGGCTATATCTTCGGCCAGATTTTTGGCGTCCTGCCATACCCCCCAAATGAAAGGCGAGGCGCGGCGGGTCAGCCAGGACAGGCCCACAAAGTAAAGCCCCGGCACTTTGGAGATGCCGCGATCATGCAGGGGCGTGCCTCTTGCATCAAAACTATCGACTTTTAGCCAACCGAAATCGACCGCATATCCGGTGGCCCAGACGATCGCAGTGATCCCGGCCTTTGCCAGATCCAGGGACAGGACCGGGTTGGTGACA
>CAIYZT010000017.1 GCA_903930735.1 uncultured Paracoccaceae bacterium
GGCCGAGGTAACGCCGCGCGCCTCCGTCTGCTCGCGAATGAAATCGTCAATCGCGGCCGTGGTCACCCCCGGTTCGACCAGCGCACAGACCTGATCCAGAATCTCGGCCGCGACCCGCCCGGCAGCGGCCATGCCGACAAAGTCCACCTCCTGATAGAGGCGGATTCCATCCCTCGTCACACGGGCGCGCATGTCTTGCAAAGTCACTCTCCAGCCTTTGTCCTTTAAATAGGCGAGCAGCACGGGTTTGGCCAGAGGGCGCCTGATCACTTTGAGCGCGCGCCACAGACGATGAGCCGCTTGCGAAATGGGTAAAAATGCGGCCTTGTTGGGCGCAGTAAATGAGGAAGCCCATGCCCAATCCTACCGCCGCCATGCTGGTCATTGGCGATGAAATCCTGTCGGGGCGCACCCGTGACAGCAATATGTACCATCTGGCCGGGGTCTTGACGGCCAAGGGCATTCCTTTGACCGAGGTGCGGGTGGTGGCCGATGATCACGCCTCCATCGTCGACGCCGTGCGAGCGCTTTCGGCGGGCTATAGCCACGTGTTCACCTCGGGGGGGATCGGGCCGACCCATGATGATATCACCGCCGATGCGGTGGCCGCGGCCATGGGGGCGCCGATCAGCCACCGCGCCGACGCCATGGCGCTGCTGGGGGCCCATTATGCGGCGCGCGGATTGCCCTTTAACGAGGCCCGCCAGCGCATGGCGCGGATTCCGGACGGGGCGCAACTGATCGACAACCCGGTTTCAATCGCGCCGGGATTTACGCTGGGCAACGTGCATGTCATGGCCGGGGTGCCGACGATTTTCGAGGCGATGCTGGCCTCGGTTCTGCCCACACTGGTCGGCGGGCCGCCGCTCATCAGCCAAAGCCTGCGCCTGATGCAGGGCGAGGGCGATATCGCAACCCGCTTTGCCGCTATCGCCGCCGCCTTTCCCGATCTGTCGATGGGCTCTTATCCGTTCAATCAGGACGGGCGCTTTGGCACCAATCTGGTTATTCGCGGCACCGATGCCGCGCGGATCGCGCTTGCCATGGCCGAGTTGAACGCGGCCTTTGCTGCATGACGGACTATGTGACCCTGATGGAGGCGTCCTGGCCTCCGGCGGAGCGCCTTCCCTTGGGCCCTTTCGTGCTGCGCCGGGGTGCGGGCGGGGGGCAAAGGGTCAGCGCGGCCAGTGCGATTGGCGAATGGAACGCTCAAGATCTGGACCGCGCCGAGGCGGCGATGCGCCAGATGGGACAGGCGCCGCTGATGATGCTGACCCCGCAGGAAACCACGCTGGATCAAGCGCTTGCGGGGCGGGGGTATCAGATCAAGGATCCGGTGGTGGTCTATGCCACCCCTGCCGCGCAATTGGCGGCGAGCGGTCCGGATCATATGACCACTTTCCCCCATTGGCCGCCGATGAATATCGCCGGCACGCTATGGGCCGATGGCCTTGTTGGGCCGGAGCGTCTTGCGATCATGCAGCGCGCGCAGGGGCCAAAGACCGCGATTTTGGGGCGGGTGCAGGATCGGGCGGCAGGGGTTGTCTTTGCGGCGATGGCGAACCGGGTGGCCTTTGTCCATGCGTTGCATGTGGTGCCAGCCCTGCGCCGTCAGGGGCTGGCGCGCAATCTGATGCGGGCAGCGGCGGTTTGGGCGGCGGATCAGGGCGCTCAGGAACTGGCGCTGGCGGTCACCGAAGCAAATCCTGCGGCCCGCGCGCTCTATGCTTTGTTGGGGATGGAGGTTGTGGGACAGTACCACTATCGCCACCTCGCAGATTGAAAGGCGTGCCGGGTACCCAATGAGCCGACGTTCCGGGATCTTGACGCGATTGGGCCTGCTGGTCGCCGGATTGTCGGCAAGCCCCGGCCTTGCCCAGACCCTGCCCGAGGCGGCGCAGCGGATGGGCGAGCAGATCTTGCCGCGCGGCGAGGCCTTGATCGCCACCGGGCCTTGGTCGGGCAGTCTTGGCCTGCCGGCGATAAGGGTCATCGGAGCCATCAGCACGCAAAGCTGGAAAATGCCGGACGGGGGGCAAAGCACCCTGGAGGTGATGGATCGCTGGCGGGCTGACCTTGCGGCCTCGGGATTTGTCCCGCTGTTTGGCTGCGCGGCGGCGGACTGCGGCGGCTTTGACTTTCGCTTTGCGATCCCCGTCCTGCCCGAACCGGAAATGCACGTCGATCTGGGCGATTTTCGCTATTTCGCCGCGCAAAAACCGGGCGCTGGTGGGATTGAATACCGGCTACTCTTGATCAGCCGCGCGCCGGGGCTGATTTTCGCGCAGGTGACATCGATCGCTCCGGCTGCGCAAGGCAGTGATCAAGGGACGGCCGAGGCGGCGCCTTTGACCCAAGCGAGTGCGCCCGAGGCGCCGGAACAGCCGGTCTCCACCCTTTCTGGCACGGTTGTAACCGAGCTTTTGGCGCGCGGAGGGGCGGCGCTGGATGATCTGATCTTTGCCCCCGGCGCTGGTGATCTGGAGCCGGGGGACTATGCGAGCCTGCAGGAACTTGGCGAATGGCTGTTGGCCAATCCGCAGGTGTCGGTTGCTCTTGTCGGCCATACCGATGCGACGGGCGGGCTAGAGGGCAATATAGCGCTGTCCAAACAGCGGGCGCAAAGCGTGCGGCGCTGGCTATTGGCGCGGTTTGATCTGCCCGGCGCGCAGCTCGAGGCGGAGGGGGTCGGCTATCTGGCGCCGCGCGCGCCCAACGACACGCCCGAGGGGCAGGCCAAAAACAGACGCGTCGAAGTCACGGTGACTTCGACGCGCTGATCAAAAGGATCTTTGAATACTCCTTACGAAAAATCCGGGGATCTTACCAATTGTCGGGGCCCTTGTCGGCAAAACGCTGGGCCAGAAAGTCGATGAAGGCGCGCACCTTGGGCTGGGTGAACCGGCCCGGCGGGTAGACGGCATAGATGCCCTGAATCTCGGTCGGCAGGCCTGGGATGGCCTCTTCGACCTGACCGTTTTTCATCGCATCAGCGTAAAGGAACGACGGCAGGAAGGCGATGCCGAGCCCCGAGACGGCGGCGTTCAGCAAGGATTGCCCGTCGTTCACCGTCAGCCAGCCGTTGGAGCGGACCTGACGCTTTTCGCCCGAGGTGGCGGTCACTTTCCAAACGTTGCCATTGGCTTGGTTCGAATAATGCAGCAGCTTGTGCTCGTTCAGATCGTCGATCTTGATTGGACGGCCGTAGCGCTGGAAATAGCTGGGCGAGGCGATCATCCGCTTGGCGGTATCGGTCAACTTGCGGGCCCGCAGGCTGCTGTCTTCCAACTCGCCAACGCGGATCGCCATGTCAAAGCCTTCGGAAATCAGCTCTACATAGCGGTTGTTCAGCACCATGTTCACGGTGATGTCGGGATATTCCAGCAGGAATTCTCCCAGAATTGGCGACAAGAGGCTCACGCCGAAATCGGTCGCAACCGAGATGCGCAGCAGACCCGAGGGCGCCGATTGCATCGAGGTGACCAGCGCGTCGGCCTCTCCGGCATCGTTCAGAACGCGGCGGGCGCGGTCATAATAGGCAAGGCCGATCTCGGTCGGCGAGACGCGGCGGGTGGTACGGTTCAAGAGCCGCGCGCCGAGCCGGGCTTCCAGCGCCGAGACATGCTTGGAAACGGCGGATTTCGAAATCCCCATCTTCTTGGCCGCGTCGGTAAATCCACCTTGGTCCACAACCGTGGCGAAGGCTTCCATTTCAGTCAAACGATCCATTTGTTTCCCCAAACAGGCAGCGAGGGCAGATGAGACCGTTATCTTCCCCAATTCAGGCAAGATCGGGGCGAATGCGCGTCCTATCCGGGGAATTACGGCGCTTCGTTGAAGCAGCGGAAACGACGAGAAGCCGCTAAACCCCTTGCTTTGCTGGGGTTTAGACGCCAGGCGGCGAACTTGCGTTCAAAGTTTCGGAAGCTATTCCTGGCGACTGCCCTCAGGTCCGACTCAGCCCCGCTGGCAGGGTTTCCCGCTGGCTAGAAACAATCCGGAGAGGCTGAAGCGGTGCCATGCCCCCGGCAGCCCCGCTCTAGCCCGCCGTTTCCAGGCAATGACGCCGAAAGGCGCGTTTAAGCATGTCCAACTCCTGGCGCAAAAGATCGATCTCGGCGCGCATGTCATCTTCCATGGCGACGCCCGTGATCACGGTGAAATGCGCCAGCGCTTCGCCGGCAGGGGCCTGCCGGATCAGATAGGTCTGCACGCCCTCGGACAGATGGTCGGGCGCGATGGGCACCCGCACTGCCCATTCACCGGCACGGTCCGCGATCGGGGTCTGGGTCACATTGGCAACAAGCTGACCCAGAAGGACCACTTCAATCGTCATATTCGCCGGGGCACCGCGCAAAACGCCCTCCCAGACGCCGGCGCGAATTCTGGTCTTGGTCAGTTTTATCTCGGACATGGGCCCCTCATAGATCGGCGCGCGGGCGGCGCGTCAGGGTGACATCGCGCAGGATAATCTGGTTCATTTCCGGCCCCTCAAAGATCAGATCGACCCAGATCTTTTCAACCCGCTTTTCGTTGATCTTGGTATAGGCGAGGTCAAATTCAACCGCGACCTCCGCGGCGTTCAAAGGCAACTCGCGCACGATCTGTTCGACATTTGGGCCGTGTTTGATGTTCAGGCGCGCAAAAATCTTCAGCGGTTTTTCCATCTCGACAATGACATCCATCCGGATCACATGCCGCAGTTTAAGCCCCCGCGCGCTCTCTTCGGGCAGCTCGAGCACGAGGGACAGGAACGATCCGTCAAAGCGGAACACGTCCATCCGAAAGCCAAAGGGCGCGATATCCAGATCGCGCGTGTTGCGGATCTGGCGGACGGTAAGCTCGGACCGGCGGCAATCGTGAAAGATCACCGCGCCTTCGCAGATCTGGGCGCGGGCCTGGACGCTGGCAAAGCCCGGCTGCTGGATCGGACCCTTCCACAGGTAGGGCCGCCAGAACCAATCGGTGCCCAGCGGTTTGCGCAAAATGTTGGAACCGATGACCGCCACGGCAAGCCGTTGTTCGGCCACATGGATCACCCGGTCCAGAATGCTGCGCAGCGCGCGGGCGGCGATGCGCATGGAACGCAATTCGTCCAGATGCGCCGAGGGCGCAGCTTCGGCCGTCTCCTGCCACAAGCGCAAGGTCAGGCGTTTCAGGATCCTTTCGATCAGTCGCTTCATTCCGTGAACATCTTTTTCAGGGCGGGGATTGTTTCTGCTAAGTCAACAATCTTTTTCAACTCTCTTATTGTCGCAAGTTCGTTAAGAGGCCATCCCAGTTTATGACTTTCTGCCAAAACCTTCTGCATTTCTGCATCAGCCGGGGGCGGCTGGCGGGTTAGCCCGGTGCAGCGCGACAAGCGTGGCATCCAAAATCACCCGCGCGCGTTCGGGGGTCAGCGCGACCTGCTGGGTGCCCGCCGCCGCCACAGTCACCAACCTGCCGTTAAGACCGGTGATCGCGCGCCAATAGGTGCCCGCCGACGCATCGGTCAGCAACATCAGAAAATCGCCTTCGGCCATCAGCGCCTTGCTGACCACCACATCGGCGGCCTTCCCGCTGCGGGCCAGGGCGGCAAGACCCTCAGGCGAGGTGAAAAAATCCGAAAGCTGCTGCCCGCCCGCCGCCAGCACGGCCGCTGATCCGGGCGCGCCCACCGTCACCGTCACCAGCGCGGCATCCGCCTGACTGCCATCGCGGCAGCGCCCGATCAGAACCACCGCCGAATCGCCGGTTTGCGTGGCGCTTTGCGGGTCCACGCAATAGCCGCGCGGGGCAGCAATCGTCAGGGTATTGTCAAACAGCGCCATCTGCGTAGGTGCGGCGCCGGGCAGCGACAAAACACAGGCCGCAGGGCCGAGCAGGCAAAGGCCCAGAAGGCCGATCCGGTAAGACTTGAACAATGATACAGGGGTCACGATGGGCCGCTCCGTTGGTTTGGCGCACCCTATGCGGGGGGGCATTAGCGGCTCAAGCCAATTCACGACAGATGCGCTGAAAAGGTTAAGGACGGCACGCACGGCGAAGGCGCCGATTGCATTTCCGGCCCCCGCGCCTTATCTGCATCCCCAAGCAATGACCAAAGGGCCCGCCGCCATGAATTGGATCACCAACTACGTCCGCCCCAAGATCAACTCGCTGTTTTCACGCCGCGAAGTGCCCGAGAATCTCTGGACCAAATGCACCGAGTGCGGCACGATGCTGTTTCACCGCGAATTGGCTGATAATCTGAATGTCTGCTCCAACTGCGAGCATCACATGCCGATCACACCGCGCGAACGCTTTACCGCGCTGTTTGATGGCGGCATTTTCACCGAGATCAAGGTGCCCGACGTCACTGTTGACCCGCTGCATTTCCGGGATCAAAAGAAGTATCCCGACCGTCTGAAGGCCGCACAGAAAGCTTCGGGCGAGAAAGAGGCGATGCTGGTGGCCGTTGGAGATATCTCGCGCACGCCCATAATCGCCGTGGCGCAGGATTTCAGCTTTATGGCTGGCTCCATGGGCATGTATGTGGGCAATGCGATCATCGAGGCGGCCAAGGCGGCGGTCGAACAGAAACGCCCGCTGGTGCTGTTTTCGGCCGCAGGCGGGGCGCGGATGCAGGAAGGGATCCTGTCCTTGATGCAGATGCCGCGCACCACGGTCGCGGTCCAGATGCTAAAGGAAGCGGGCCTGCCCTATGTCGTCGTGCTGACCCATCCCACCACCGGGGGCGTGACCGCCTCTTATGCCATGCTGGGCGATGTACAATTGGCCGAGCCTAATGCGCTGATCTGTTTTGCCGGGCCCCGCGTGATCGAACAGACGATCCGCGAAAAGCTGCCCGAAGGATTTCAGCGCGCCGAGTATCTCTTGGACCACGGCATGTTGGACCGCGTGACCCATCGCAAAAAGATGCGGGCGGAATTGGTCACCATCCTGCGGATGCTTTCGGGACAATCGCCCGCGATCATCGGCGATCTGCCCGCACCAGCCACCGTGCCCGCCAAATGAGCACGGGCTCTGACGCCGTCCTTGAACGGATGATGACCCTGCATCCCAAGATCATCGATCTGACCCTGGATCGCGTGCACCGCCTTCTTGCCGCGCTCGGCAATCCCGAACAGCGCTTGCCGAGGACCATCCATATCGCGGGCACCAATGGCAAAGGCTCAACCCAGGCGATGATCCGAGCCGGGCTTGAGGCGCGAGGCGACAAGGTCCATGCCTATACCTCGCCGCATCTGGCGCGGTTTCACGAACGCATCCGGCTGGCGGGGGATTTGATATCAGAGCCTGACCTGACGGCTCTGCTGGATGAATGCGTGCGCGCGAACGGCCCGGACGATATCACCTTTTTTGAAATCACCACCTGCGCCGCCTTTCTGGCCTTTTCGCGCGTGCCGGCCGATTGGCTGCTGCTGGAGGTGGGTCTTGGCGGGCGGCTCGATGCGACGAATGTTGTCACGCCTGTGCTGTCGATCATCACCCCGGTCTCCTTGGACCATCAGCAATATCTGGGCGAGACCCTGCCCGAGATTGCCGGCGAAAAGGCCGGGATCATCAAGCGGGGCGTGCCGGTTGTCGTCGGTCCGCAGCATCCGGGTGGGCTGGCGGTGATCGAGGCAAAGGCCGAGCAGCTGGGTGCGCCGATCATCGCCCAAGGCCAGCATTGGCAGGCTTGGGAAGAGGCGGGGCGGCTGCTTTTCCAAGATGAAAATGGCCTGCTGGATCTGCCCTTGCCCAATCTTCCGGGGCCCCATCAGATCGAGAACGCCGGTGCCGCACTGGCCGCTCTGCGCCATATCGGCGCCGATGAGGCGATGTGCGAGGCCGCCGTGACCCGCGCCTATTGGCCCGCGCGCATGCAGCGCCTGCGCACCGGCCCCTTGACGGACAGCGCGCCGGGGGTGGAGTTGTGGCTGGACGGCGGGCATAATCCTGCCGGGGGCGCGGCCATTGCGGCAACGCTCGCCCGGATGCCGCGCCGCCCGACTTATCTGATCTGCGGGATGCTGAATACCAAGGATGTGCGCGGCTATATGGCGCCCTTGGCGGATCAGACCACCGCGCTCTATGCGGTGTCGATCCCCGGCGAGAAAAACACCCTGCCCGCCGCCGACACCCGCGATGCCGCCGCCGCCGCCGGGATTTCGGCGCAAGCGGCTGGGTCCTTGGCCGAGGCGCTGGCCGCGATCACCGCACGCGATCGGGCCGCAAGGGTGCTGATCTGCGGCTCCCTTTATCTCGCGGGCGCAGTGCTGCGCGAAAACGGCTAGACCGCCGCTTTCCGACTTTCCTTTGTACCGCCCCCACCCTAGATTGGAATCATTCCAATATGTGAGGCGCAAATGATCCCCGGAATCCCCTCACGTCGCCGCTTTTCCGATCTGAGCGAGCAAGAGATCCTCGCGCTGGCCATCTCCTCGGAAGAGGATGATGCGCGCATTTACCGGACCTATGCCCAGCGCCTGCGCGGTGAATATGCGGCCTCGGCAGCGGTGTTTGACGGCATGGCGGTGGAAGAGGATCAGCACCGTCATCGCCTGATCGATCTGCATCGGGCCCGCTTTGGCGAGGTGATCCCGCTGATCCGCCGCGAACATGTGGCGGGGTTTTACGGCCGCAAACCGGTCTGGCTGAACAAAACCCTCGGCCTTGACGCCATCCGTGCCGAGGCCAGCGGCATGGAGCAACAAGCCGCCAATTTCTATGAAAAAGCCGCCGCCCGCACCACCGATGCCGCGACGCGCAAGCTTCTGGGTGATCTTGCCGCCGCCGAGGCGGGCCATGTGCGCCATGCTGACGGTCTGAACGCGCAGCATCTGGGCGAGGATGAACGCGACGCCGAGGACAGGGGCGCGCGGCGGCAGTTTATCCTGACCTGGGTGCAGCCGGGGCTGGCGGGGCTTATGGACGGCTCCGTCTCTACCCTCGCCCCCATCTTTGCGGTCGCCTTTGCCACGCAAGACACCTGGACCACCTTTCTGGTCGGGGCCGCCGCCTCGGTCGGGGCGGGCATCTCGATGGGGTTTACCGAGGCCGCGCATGATGACGGGGTCCTGTCCGGGCGCGGCAGCCCTTGGAAACGGGGGCTGGCCAGCGGCGTGATGACCACGCTTGGCGGCATGGGCCACGCCCTGCCCTACCTTATCCCCGATTTCTGGACCGCAACCACGCTGGCCATCGTCGTGGTCTTTATCGAGCTTTGGGTCATCGCCTGGATTCAGAACCGGTTCATGCAGACCCCCTTTATTCGCGCGGCCTTGCAGGTTGTTCTGGGCGGTGCTTTGGTTCTGGCAGCTGGGGTTCTGATCGGGGGTGGATGATGTACAAAAAGGGCGAGGTTTCCTATCTGCCATTGCCGCTGCCCGACCGCGTGCAGTTGGAGCCGCAGGCCAGCCTTGCCGCCGCTGAGGCCAATCTTGCCTATATGCGCAAACGCCATTCGGTGCGCCAGTTTTCGGATTGCCCGGTTCCCGAGGCGGTGATCAGCGCCTGTATTCAGGCCGCGGCCAGTGCGCCATCAGGGGCCAATCACCAGCCTTGGCATTTCGCCGCCATCGCAAACCCGGCGATGAAGGCCCGTATCCGCGACGCCGCCGAAGAAGAGGAGCGCGCCTTTTATACCGGCGGGGGCGGCGATGAATGGCTGGCCGCGCTGGAGCCGATCGGCACCGGCGCAGAAAAACCGCATCTTACCGACGCGCCCTGGCTGATCGTGGTCTTTGCCCAGCGCTACGGCGTGACCGAAGATGGGGCGCGCTACAAGAATTACTATGTGCCCGAAAGCGTGGGCATCGCGACCGGTTTCTTGATTGCCGCGATCCATCAGGCCGGGCTCGTTTGCCTGGAGCATACGCCTAACCCGATGAAGTTCCTGCCCGAAATGTGCGGGCGGGGGGCCGAGGAAAAAGCGGTCATGATCCTGCCGGTGGGATACCCCGCGCTGGGTGCCACCGTGCCCGCCGTCGCCAAACGCAAAAAGCCGCTGGATCAGGTGATGACCCTGTTCCTCTAGCGTCCTGCCACCGCACGCAACTGTGTCATCAAATCGGTCAAGCCCGCCAGCGTGCGCGCATCGGTCAATCGGCCCTCGCCGTCAAAGGCCTTGCCACTATTGGCCACCATCACCTCGGGGCCAGCCAGAACCATCGGGCGAAACGGGTTCAAGCAGAGCCGCAGCGAGGATTGCGCCCGCTCGCCGCCCGCGCGCCCCGCCGCCGCCGACAGAATCGCCACCGGCTTGCCCGCCCAAGGCGAGGTGCCTTTCACCCGGCTGACCCAATCCAGCGCGTTTTTCAGAACCCCCGACAGGGCCTTGTTATATTCAGGCGTCGAGATGACGATGGCATCGGCCGCTGCGATCTGGCCGTGCAGATCCAGCACTTCGGCGGGAATGCCGATATCTTCAAGATCACCGTCATAGAGCGGCAGGCGCAGGTTCGCCTCATGTACCTGAGCCGGACCAAAGACGCGCGCGGCCTCGGCCAGCAGCTGACGGTTGGTCGAGGCGGCCCGCAAAGCGCCGCTGATGGTCAAAAGGATCGGGTCGGACATGGGACGGCCTTACATAAAAAACTTCAGGATCAAGGGGGCAATAAACGCGGTTAGAACCGCATTCAACCCCATCCCCAATCCCGCAAAGGCCCCCGCCGTTGGGTTGACCTGCAGCGCGCGCGCCGTACCGATGCCATGCGCCGCCACCCCGACCGCAAAGCCGCGCGCCCGCCCATCCTTTAGCCCCAGCGCATTCAGCAAAGGCGTCGCGATAACCGCGCCGATGATCCCGGTCATGATCACCAGCACCGCCGTCAGCGTGGGCGAGCCGCCGATTTTCTCGGCGATGCCGATGGCGACCGGCGCCGTGGTGGACTTGGCGGAAAGCGAGGCCAGAACCTCGCCCCGCACGCCCAAGGCATAGCCGATGCCGACGGCGGACAGAACGGCGGTCAGCGAGCCTGCGAGCAGCGCCGCAAGGATCGGAAGCCAGGCTTTGCGGACCCTTGGCAGGTTCTCATACAAGGGAAAGGCGAGGCAAACCGTGGCAGGGCCAAGCAGGAAATGCACGAATTGCGCCCCCTCGAAATAGCTTTGATAGCTGGTTCCGGTCAGCCAAAGCAGCGCCGAAAGCAAGGTGACGGCAATCATGACCGGGTTGACGATCGGGGCGCGGCCTGCGGCACGAAACAGCGCATCGCCGACAGCATAGGCGCCGAGCGTGGCCGTCAGCCACAGCAGCGGCGCGCGCGACAGATAGACCCAGATTTCGGTGACATCAGTCATCAACATTCCCCGTCAGCCGCGCGACACCGGCAAAAACCAGCGCTCCGGCGGCCATGGCCAGCGCCGTTGACACGATCAGCGCCAGGAAAATCGCCGGCCCCTGGCTTCCCAGAGCCGAGAGATGACCGACCACCCCAACCCCTGCCGGCACGAAAAGCAGCGACAGATGGCCAAGGATCCCGGTGGCGAGCGGGCGGATCAGATCGGCGAGCCGGGGCACGAGCCGCAACGCCAGCACCAGCAGGACGATGCCCAGAACCGGGCCGGGAACGGGCAGCGACAGGGCCCGAGACAGCGCCTCGCCGGTCAGTTGCGCGGTGAGGATGACGAGTAGGGCATGGATCATCGGCGGCTCCTGCGGGGGATGGGGCAAGGGTAGCGCGGGGGATGGGGGATGAACAGGGGCGCGGGCAATCCTATTTGGAGCCAAAGGTTGAAGTACCTTTTACATGATCGGGGTGCTAAAACAGAGGCTGCTTAGGCTCAAGTTTCGAGTGCAACACCCATCGCCCGCAGGGCATAGGATGTTGCGATGGAGAGTCGATACAGGCACCTCACCAGCGAGGAACGTGGCGTGATTTTGGCGGAGAACCGGCGTGGGGCAAGCCTGCGGAAGATCGGCGGGTTGCTGGGCCGCGCGCCCAGCACGATCGGGCGGGAACTGGCGCGGGGGCGGCTAGGCGATGCGCCCTATGACCCGCAGGTGGCCCGTTCGGTTCATGATGCGCGAAGGCTTTTGTGCAGGCCGCGCGCCAAGCTGGCCGAGGGGGCTGCGTTGCACGATTTCCTACTAGAAAACCGATGCTTGGAATCGGAGCGAATCGCGGTAGCATTGCCCAAGTCCGGCGCAGACGTGCAATGCGTTGGTCGAAATACCCCGTGAACCGTTTGGGGACCGGGCCGCCAAGGGAGCGCCGACATGATCTTGTATCCGACGATTGAACTGCAAAACGGTCGCTGCGTCAGCCTTATCCGGGGCCGGATCGAAGAGCCGGAGCTTTGGCATGTGGACCCGCTGAAAAAGGTGCAGGAATTTGTGGCGCAGGGGGCCGAGTGGATCCATGTGACCGATCTGGATGCGGTCAAAGGGCTGAACAACAACCGCGCCTTGCTGATGGAAATCATCAAGACCGCTGGCGTTCCGGTCCAGTTGGGCGGCGGCTTTCGCTCGGCGGCGCGGGTGGACGAATGGTTCGCCTTGGGGGCCGAACGGATCGTGATCGGCACCCTTGGAGTGCAGATGCCGACCGTGGTCAAAGAGCTGGTCACCCGCCATCCCGGCAAGATCGCACTGGCGGTTGATGTCTGGAAGGGCAAGGTTTTGGTCGACGGCTGGCGCACCTCCAGCGCTTATACGCCCGAGGGGGCTGATCGAGGCCTACGGCACGACGCCCTTTGCGGCCATCATTGTGACCGATGTCGACGCAGATACGGCCGGAACCGAGGCGTCGTATTCGATGCTGGCCACGCTTGCCGACATAGTGAAGGTGCCGGTCATCGCCAGCGGCGCGGTGCGTACGGTGGATGACGTGGCGCGCCTGAAATTCGCCAGCCATATCGCCGGGGCCCTTGTCGGCCGCGCCCTGTTCAACCGCACCATCGTTCTGGCCGAGGCTTTGAGCGAAGCGCGGGGAGATGTGGGGGAAGTGGCGGCGTTTATCTGAGGCGCGAAGAGGCGCAAGTTCGCCCCCCTCATCAAGATATTGGGGATAAGCCGCAGAACCCCGCCACATAAAGTGGGATCTCCTTGACAGACCGCACGCGTCAGCCAATCTGGCTGCCCGGAAAGGAATCGTAACTTGCGCTTTATGCGGCTTCGCCTCAACGGCTTCAAAAGCTTTGTAGACCCCACGGATCTGGTGATTCAGGAGGGGCTGACCGGCGTTGTCGGCCCCAATGGCTGTGGAAAATCCAACCTTTTGGAGGCTCTGCGTTGGGTCATGGGCGAAAACCGCCCGTCGGCGATGCGCGGCGGCGGGATGGAGGATGTGATCTTCAACGGTGCCGCCACCCGCGGCGCCCGCCATTTCGCCGAAGTGGCCCTGATCCTCGACAACACCGAAAGGCTGGCACCGCAGGGCTTTAACGATGCCGACCAGATCGAGATTGTGCGCCGTATCACCCGCGATGCAGGCTCCGCCTACCGGCTGAATACCAAGGACGTGCGCGCCCGCGATGTGCAGATGCTGTTCGCCGATGCCTCGACCGGGGCGCATTCGCCGGCGCTGGTTCGTCAAGGCCAGATCAGCGAGTTGATCAATGCCAAGCCAAAGGCCCGGCGGCGGATCTTGGAGGAAGCGGCGGGCATCTCGGGCCTTTATCAGCGCCGCCACGAGGCCGAGTTGCGCCTGCAGGCCGCCGAGCAAAATCTGACCCGCGTCGATGACGTGATCGAGGCGCTGGCGCAGCAGCTGTCCACCCTGACGCGGCAGGCCAAACAGGCCGCACGCTACCGCGAGATCGGCGACGAGTTGCGCCGCGCCGAGGGGATGCTTTTGTACCGCCGCTGGCGCGAGGCCGAGATGGCAAGGGCCGAGGCCGATAGCGCCCTGCGCCTGCGCCTCACCGATGCTGGCCGCGCTGAAATCGCCGCCCGCGCCGCCGGGTCAGCGCGCGAAGAGGCCGAGGCACGCCTGCCGCCCCTGCGCGAGGAACAGGCGATCGCGGGCGCCGTTCTGCAACGCCTTTTTGCCGCCCGCGACCAGCTGAGCGCCGACGAGATCCGTGCCAAAACCACCATCGACACCCTGCGTGCCCGCCTGTCCGAACTGCACCGCGACGCCGACCGCGAGGCGGGGCTGAACCGTGACGCGGGCGAAGTGATCGAAAGGTTGGACTGGGAAATTGGCCAGCTTGTCCGCGCGATGGAGGGCCACGAAGACCGGCTGGCCGAAGCCGCCGAGATCGCCCGCGCTGCCTCGGCTGCCCTCGGCGCGCAGGAACAAAGTCTGTCGCAGGCCAATGAAGACATGGCGCGTCTGTCGGCCCGGCACCAATCGGCGCAGCGGATGCTGGCCGACAGCCAGCTTTCATTAACCCGCGCCGATACGGCCCTGACACAAGCCGGATCCACCGTTTCCGCGGGCGAATCCGATCTGGCACAGGCCGCCGCCCGCCTGAACGAAGCCAGCGATCTGGCCGCCGCCGCCGCCGATCTGGCGCAATTGGCCGAGCAAACCCTTTTCGACGCCGAAGAGGCCCGCGCCGAGGCCCAAACGCGCGAGGCCGAGGCGCGTGCCGCCCGATCGTCGGCAGAGGGCGAGGCGCATGCCCTGCGCGCCGAGATGTCCGCCCTGACCAAACTGGTCGAACGCGAGGCCGCAACCGGCAGCCAATTGCTGGACCGGCTGACCGTCCAGTCAGGCTACGAGGCCGCGCTCGGCGCTGCCCTGTCCGACGATCTGCACGCGCCCGAAATCGCTGCAAATCGCCCATCGGGCTGGGTGCCGTTGCCGCCCTACAACGCCAACCACCCCCTGCCCCGCGGCGTGCGCCCGCTTTCCGAAGTGGTCCGCGCCCCCGCCGTTCTGGCCCGTCGCCTGTCGCAAACCGGGCTGGTGGAGGCGGCCGCGGGCCCCAGCCTGCAAGAGGCGCTGCAGCCGGGCCAAAGGCTGGTCTCCGCCGAGGGCGATCTGTGGCGTTGGGATGGCTATCGCGCGGGCGCCGAAGATGCCCCCTCAGCCGCCGCGCAACGGCTGGTGCAACTGAACCGCCTGTCGCGGCTCAAGGGCGAATTGTCGCTAGCCGAGGCGCGGGCGCAGGGCACGGTTCAGGCGCATGAAAGCCTGCAATCGCGGATGCGCGATCTTGCCGCCGCCGACCAGCAAGCCCGCGATGCCCGCCGCACCGCCGATGCCAATCTGACCGAATGCACCCGCGCTGCCGCCCGCGCCGAGGCCGACCGCTCGCTTGCCGAGGGGCGTCTGGACTCTGCCCGGCTGTCTGTGGACCGCTTTGAACAGGAACGCGGCGACGCGCTGGAGCGTCTGCAATCCGCCGAGGCGCTGATCGAAGATCTGCCCGAACTGGACTCGGGTAAAGCCAGCCTCGAAACCGCCCGGCTGGAGGTCGAGGCCTGCCGCGTCACCATGCTGACCCGCCGCGCCGCTCATGACGAGGCCCGCCGCGAAGGGGACGCGCGCCTGCGCCGCCGCCAAGAGGCCACCAAAGAGCTGTCGGGCTGGAAGCACCGCCTTGAGACCGCCGAAAAACGCCTGTCCGAACTGTCTGCCCGCCGCAGCGAAACCGAAGATCTGCTGGCTGAGGCGCTGGACGCCCCCGAGCAGATCGCCGAGCGGCGCGAGGCCCTGGCGGATGAAAACGAAACCGCAGAAACCCGCCGCCGTACCGCCGACGAGGCCCTGATCAGCGCTGAAACCCATGCCAGAGAAGCCGCCCAAAATGCCCGCGACGCGGAAAGGGCAGCAGGCGAGGCCCGCGAATCCCGCGCCCGCGCCGAAGCGCTCAGTGAGGCCGCCCGCGCCTCCGCCGGCGCCGCGCGGGAACGGATCATGGAGGAAACCTCGGCCGATCCCGAAACGCTTTTGGACACGCTCAAGATCGACCCGGACCGCATGCCCGATGCCGAGACGCTGGATACCGATGTGCAGCGGCTGAAACGTCAGCGCGAATCGCTCGGCGCAGTCAATCTGCGCGCCGAAGAGGATATGAAGACGGTTTCCGAAGAATATGACACGCTGGTTGCTGAAAAGATCGACCTCGAAGAGGCGATACGCAAGCTGCGCGGCGGCATTGCAGGACTGAACAAAGAGGGGCGCGAGCGGCTTTTGACCGCCTTTGAGCAGGTCAACGCCAACTTCACCACGCTTTTCACCCATCTTTTCGCAGGCGGCGAGGCCAAGCTGGTGCTGGTCGAATCCGATGATCCGCTGGAAGCCGGGCTCGAGATTATGTGCCAACCCCCGGGCAAGCGCCTGTCCACCTTGTCGCTTTTGTCCGGAGGCGAGCAGACGCTGACCGCCCTCGCCCTGATTTTCGCCGTCTTCCTCGCCAATCCCGCCCCGATCTGCGTGCTGGACGAGGTGGATGCGCCGCTGGACGATGCCAATGTCACCCGCTTTTGCGATCTGGCGGACGAGATGACGCGGCGCACCAACACCCGCTTTTTGATCATCACCCATCATGCCGTGACCATGTCGCGGATGGATCGGCTATACGGCGTGACGATGGCCGAACAAGGGGTCAGCCAGCTGGTCTCGGTTGATCTTAAACGGGCCGAAGCCCTGGTCGCCTAGCGAGAGATTACCTGCAAATGCTCACCAACGGCGACTTCGCCGTCCTGAATAATCTCGCACAGCACCCCGCGCAGGCGCAGCTCGGGCGCGTGGCGGACAAAGTCATGGGCCGGTTGCCCATAGCGGGTTTTCCATTTGACGCAAGCATCGTTCCAAACGTCCGACACCCGCAAAATCGCCGTCCCCGCGCGGATAAGGCTGCCGGTCGGCAGATTTTCCAAACACATATTCATATCTGCCACAATCGGATCACCGGGATGTGGCGCGGCATCCCCTGGCTGCCAGACCAGATCCAACATCCGCAGCGGCAGGATCGAGATTTGTATGCGCGGATCGGGGCTGCCATCCGCGAGCCGCATCCAAGGCGCGGTTGTCCAACGCTCTCCGGGAACGCCCTGGGCGCGGGTCATGATGATGCGGTCTGGATAGCTGCGCTGGCCGTAATCCGGGCGCAGGCAGAGGCTTGTGATCGGCGCATCGTCACGCGGCGCGGCGCGCATGTGGGGCAGGGCCGCCATCAATTCATCTTGGGTGATCATGGCGCGGATTTTCCTGCATAGGCGACCAGTTCGAGCGTACTTCCGTCCGGGTCAGCGGTAAAGAGCCCCCGCCAGCCGATCCAGGTGAATTCCTGACAATCCGCCTCAAATCCCTTTGAAATCAGCCAGTTCCGCGCCGAATCTTGAACCTTGGCGGCGATGCCCAGCGCCAGATGGTGCAGGCTGGAGCCTTCGCCCCTCTGCGGAACCTCCGCATTCGGGGCGAACAGTGCCAGCACCTGCGTATGGCCCAGATACCCCTGCATCGGCGCATAATCGCGGCATCGGATCGCCAGTTCCCCCAGATTTCCGATGCGAAACGGCGGTGTCATAGCGCCACCAACAGCTCAATTGTCGGCCAAGCGTCGGCGGGCAGGCCCAGCCGTATCTGCTCTTTCTGAATGGCCGTTCGGGTTGCGGCCCCCAAGATGCCGTCGATCTTGCCCACGTCATGGCCCCGCGCCGCCAGCCTTTCCTGCAATGTGACCATTTGTTCATTATCCAGCGCCGGATCGGGATTGCCCGCATCATAGGGCTTTGCCCCCTGCAGCCTTGATGCGAAATAGGCGGCCGTGGTGACATAGGTAAAGCTTTTGTTCCATTCAAACAGGACTTTGTAATTGGGATAGGCGATGAAAGCCGGGCCCTTGCGCCCC
>CAIYZT010000018.1 GCA_903930735.1 uncultured Paracoccaceae bacterium
AAAGCAACTGCAATATCTGCCGCCCGCTCATCGACAGGACTACGGCCTGACCCGCTATCACGCCTCGGCGCTGATGACCTTTATGCTCGGGAGAGGCGCGTGCGGGAGATCGTAAACGCATTTGGGTTCGGGATGGATGCCGTGGTGGACCCCAGAGTCCGAACCGGGGTCCAGCCGAAGCCAAATGACCGCCCGATCCGCCAAGCTATTGTTTTCCGGTCTCTTTCGTGCCGAAAACGTGAGCTGGGGGGTGAGGCCCGGCACAGTGCCAGCGTCAGAGAGATTTTTTTGGGAGTCGACCCCAGTCGGAATCCACCCCTGAACCACAAATAACAGCGCAATAACAATGGCTTGTCTGGTGGACTCCGGGGCGGATACCCCGGACTCCGGAGTCCAGTCGGAGTCCAGTCGGAAGCCAGTGAAATCCAGCGTGGATTCCACCTCCGGAGTCCAGCCCGCAAGCCACGCCCATCCTGCAACAGGAAAACCCGCATGACCCTCAGCTTCGCCCCGGAGCGCATCGAGCATTGGCCGCTCGCGCGCTTGCAGCCCTATGCCCGCACCGCCATGACCCATGGGGCCGATCAGGTCGCGAACATCGCCGCCAGCATGGCCGAGTTTGGCTGGACGGTGCCCTGCCTTGTGGCCTAGGACGGCGAGTTGATCGCAGGCCGCGGCCCGGTGCTGGGGGCATCTGACCGAGGCGCAGCGGCGAGCGTATCATCAAAGCCGGCGATCCACTCCGACCGATGCCCAGACGTTGACGTATTCCTGCCCGGAGTTCCTCAAGCCGTGGCCGCGATTTTTTGGTTGTGAGCCATGATCTTTGGGGCACTTCCTGGCTCATCAATGTTTTTGGGCAGCGGCCAGGTGATCGGCGCTGATCTGCTTGCAAAGCTCATCCACTGTGCGCGCCTTGATCAGCCCGCCATCCGTCATCCGCTGCAAAGCATCGTCGTGCGCAACATGGGTCGAGGAGGCGAGCGCATCCTTGACCAGCGTCACATAGAACCCCCGGTCTGCTGCGTCGCGGGCGGTCAGTTCCACGCAGCCCTCGGTGACGATCCCGGTGACAAGCAGCCGGTCGATATTCATGTTCCGCAGGATCTGGTCGAGTGCCGTGGAATTGAAGGTTCCCGCGCTTGTCTTGTTGATGACCAGTTCGTCCCCTTGGGGGGCCACCAGTTCAAGGAAATCATCGTCCCGCAGATTGGCCGAGATCGCCTTTTCGTCCATGGCGAGCGAGCGTTGCCCGTCGCGACAGTCTCGGGTCAGGTATTTGACGCGGATATGGATAAGTTCGATCCCCCCGGCGCGGCAGGCATCCTGAAGGCGGCGGACGTTGGGCAGGATCTCGTCTATGAACTCCCACCGTTCGTTCAAAAGATCGGGCCGTCCCTGCTCCCGGCACAGCCGCCCCATCCAGCCTTCCGGATGGGCGTCAAGGTATTGCAGGTCGATGATCAGGAGCACGGTCCTTTTCGCATCGAATGGCAGTTCCCTAGGTTCGGGGACGAGTTCGTAGTAGGGGTCATGGGCCATGGTGAGCTTCCTTTCAGGGCATGACGTGGGTCTGGGCATGATGATGGCAGCGAACGACATGACCCGGGGCCACGGTTTCGGGTGGTGGCGGCGTGCTGCGGCAGATGGCGGTGGCAAATGGGCAGCGGGTGTGGAAATGGCACCCCGGGGGCGGCGACAAGGGAGAGGGCGGTTCACCCCGGACGGCCGCCTCGGTTCCCTTGCGCGCCGGGTCGGGGCGCGGTGCGGCACGCAGGAGCGCCTGCGTGTATGGGTGTCGCGCTACCTCGAACATCTGGTTGCGCGTGCCCGATTCCACGATCCGGCCCATATACATAACTCCGACCCGGTCCGAGAGATACCGGACGACCGAGAGATCGTGGGCGATGAACAGAAGTGTCAGGCCAAGGCGGCTGCGCAGGTCCAGAAGCAGGTTCATGATCTGCGCCTGCATCGAGACATCGACGGCCGAAACAGGCTCGTCCGCCACGATGAAGAGCGGCTCCATCGCCAGCGCCCGGGCGATACCCAGCCGCTGCAGCTGTCCGCCCGAAAAGTTGCGGGGCGTGCGGTCCAGCGCCTCGGCCGGGAGGCCGACGAGGGCCAGTAGTTCCGTGATGCGGGCGTCGATTTGCGCCACGGGCCGGATGGCGTGGACGCGCAGGACCTCGCCAATGGTCTGGCGGACCGTCAGGCGGGGGTTAAGCGAAGAATAGGGGTCCTGAAAGATCATCTGGACCTGCCGCCGCATCGCCCGCATAGCTGTGGCGTCGAGGGTGCAGAGGTCAGTCCCGTCAAAGCGGATTTCGCCTGTCGTCGGTTCGATCAGCCGCAGCAGCGAGCGGCCGAGCGTCGTCTTGCCTGATCCGGATTCGCCCACGAGCGAGAAGATTTCGCCCTGCGCGATGGTGAAGGACACATCGTCAACCGCGATCAGCGGGGCGGATTTCGCGCCCGACAGCCGTTTGAGAAGGCCGGTCGCGGAGCCGTAGTGTTTGGACAGGTGCCGGACGTCGAGAAGGGGGTCAGGCAACGGCTGTCTCCCACAGGTCGGCGGTCAGGGCGTCCTGCCGGATGCAGCGGCTGAGATGGCCAGGGGAGACTTCGGTCAGGGTGGGTTTCCCGCTGCGGCAGGCGTCGGCGGCGAGCGGGCAACGCGGGTGGAACCGGCAGCCGGACGGCGGATGGGCTAGGTCGGGCGGCGCGCCGGGGATGGGCGTCAGGCGCTTGTCGGCGGGGCCGTCAAGGCGCGGGACGCAGTTGAGAAGGCCCATGGTATAGGGATGGCGCGGCTGGCGGAACAGGTCGGCCGTTCCCACCATCTCTACAATCTGGCCGGCATACATCACGGCGACGCGCTGACAGGTCTGCGCCACGACGCCCAAATCATGCGTGACAAGGACAAGGCCAAGACCCAGATCGTGCTGGAGTGCCAAGAGGAGTTTCAGGATCTGATCCTGGATCGTCACATCAAGCGCGGTGGTCGGTTCGTCCGCAAGGATGAGCTCCGGATTGCAGGACAGGGCCGCCGCAATCACAACGCGCTGGCACATGCCTCCGGAAAACTGGTGCGGATAGTCGTCGATCCGCGTCTCGGGCGCCGGAATGCCGACCTTGGCCATGAGGTCGATCACGCGGGCACGCGCCTCGGCCCTTGTGCGGACAATGCCATGCTCCAGCATGGATTCGGCGATCTGCTTGCCGATCCGCAGGACGGGGTTCAGGGCCGATGACGCATCCTGCACGATGGTTGCAATCCCCCGGCCCCGGATCGCGTTCATCGCGCGGGGTGACAGCAGTGTCAGGTCTTGCCCGTCATGCAGCACCGCGCCCCCTGTCACCCGCCCCGGTGGCGGGATCAGGCCCAGAATCGACTTGATCGTCATGCTCTTGCCGGACCCGGATTCGCCCACAAGGCCAAAGCATTCGCCTGCGTCCACGGTGAATGACACGTCGTCCACCACGGTCAGCGTCCCGCGCGGGGTGGGGATCTGCGTTGTCAGGTGGCGGATGTCGAGGAGGGCCATCATGCACGCTCCCGCAGGAGCTTGGCTATGCCGTCACCCAGCAGGCTGAGCGCAAGGCCGACCAAGACGATGGCCAGACCCGGCAGGGTAACCATCCACCACGCGGTCAGGATGAAACCTTTGCCCTCGGAGATCATGATGCCCCATTCCGCCATGGGCGGCTGCACCCCGAGGCCGAGAAAGGACAAGGACGTCGTCGAAAGGATCACAAGAACAATGTCGGTCATCGCAAAGATGATCGTGGGCGTGATGACATTGGGGAGGATGTGCCTAAACATGATCCGCCCGTGCAGATACCCCAGTGCGCGCGCGGCCAGCACGTATTCTGCCTTCTTGACCACCAGAACTTCGGCCCGGACAAGCCGAGCGTACATCGACCACCCGGCCAGCGTCAAAGCGATGTACATCGACATCAGGCCGGGCCCGAGGATGGCGATGATCCCGATCACCATGACAAGGAAGGGAAAGGCGCTGAACGTATCCACCACGCGCATAATAACCGTATCGACTGCCCCGCCGAAATAGCCCGCAATCGCGCCAAGCGCAGTGCCCAGCATCCACGGAAACAACACGCACAGAAAGCCGATCATCAGGTCAAGCTTCGCAGCGTGGAGAACGCGGGAAAAGATGTCGCGGCCGAAATTGTCGGTCCCGAAGGGATGCGCCCAGCGTGGCGGCTGAAGCGTGTTGCGCAGGTCATGTTGCAGCGGATCATGCGGGCTGATGAAGCCGGCGAACAGGCTCGACAGCAGGATCACGCCCAGCAATGTCGCGCCGACGATGAGGCCCGTGTGCTTGCGCCAGACGGCCGCCTTTCGCGAGTCCGGCCCATTGGACAGGGACAGCGCCACGGCCTCAGTCATAGCTCACACGCGGGTCGAGCGCGGAATAGACTAGGTCGGTCAACAGGTTGATGATGACGACCAGCAGACCGAAGATCAGCGCGATTCCCTGAATCATCGGGTAATCACGTGCCGAAATCGAACTCACGATCAGGGCGCCAATCCCGGGCAAGCTGAACACCGTTTCCACCACCACCGAACCGCCGATCAGCCAGCCGATATTGACCCCCAGGATCGTGACCGTCGACAGAAGGCCGTTGCGCAGCACATGGCGCCGGATCAGCCGGCCCTGTGACAGGCCCTTGGTGCGGGCATATTCCACATGGGGCGCATGCATGATCTCGATAAGCGCGGCGCGGAGCGTGCGGATCAGGATCGGGGCCAGCGACAGGGTGATGGTCACCGCGGGCAAGGTCAGGTGCCACAGGATATCGCCGAACCCGCGGCCAAAGCCCGAAATCGGGAAAAATGGATAGATCACAGCGAAGAGGATCAGAAGGTTCAGCCCCAGCCAGAAGCCGGGCATGGACAGCGTGAGGGTCGAGATGCCGCGCACGATCTGGTCGATCCAGCTGTCCTGCCGGACGGCGGCAGCCATGGCGAGGGGCACGGTAATCAGGACCGACAGGAACACCGAAAACCCGATGAGGGACACCGTCACCGGCAAACGCTCGAATATGACCTCGGTCACTGGCCGGCGGTAGAACAGTGATGTGCCAAGCTCTCCCTGGAAGATGTTACCGACAAAGAAGGCAAATTGCTGCCACATCGGCAGATCAAGCCCCAGGGCCGTCCGCAGTTCGGTAATGCTTTCGTCTGTCGCCCGCATGCCCAGCATGATGCGGGCCGGATCACCCGGTATCAGACGCACCACCAGAAACACGACAAGCACGATCCCGAAAAGCACGGGCAGCGCCTGAAGGATGCGTCTGCGCAGGAAGACGACCGTGTTCACATGATCCCCGTGGTGTTTATGAAGGGGTGTGCGCGCCCCGAAGGGCGCGCACACTTCTTGTCAACTCAAGGCAAGGGCCGTTGTCGCCCTATTCTGCGGCCTTCCAGGTTTCCCAGAACCGGTGCGCCTTGGTCGGGAACACGGCGAAACCGTTCACGTTATTCCGCGTGGCCCAGATCGTAGTCGGGTGGAACAGGTAGAACTGCGGCATCTCTGCCATCGCGATGCGCTGCACTTCGCGGTAAAGTTCGGTGCGCTTGGCCGGATCAAGCTCTGCCTCGGCCTCCATCGAGATACGCACGATGTCTTCGTTGCGGTAGCCCGAGAAGGCCGCATCCGATCCGCCTTCGTCCTTGGACCAGAAGTCGAACGGAATGTTCATCGCGGGGTCGAGCACGTCATTGGTCCCAAGCTTGTACACAAGCTCGAACTCGGCTCCCGACCACATTTCCCACCAAGTTCCGGCCTCGACAGGCGAGATGAGGATCTCGATGCCGAGCTGCGCCATCTGGTCGGCAAAGATCGTGGCGGTCTGCTGCGCCAACTGGTCCCCCGAAGCCAGGATCAGCGTGGCCGAGAAGCCATCGGGGAAACCCGACTCGGCCAGAAGGGCCTTTGCCCCTTCGAGGTCATAAGGGACGGCGAATTCGTCGGTCCAGAACAGGATGCCCGGGCCATAGAACGGCGACTGTGCCGGAGTGCCGTTGCCAAAGAGCAGCGCGTCCACCATCGCCTGACGATCGACGGCCATCGACATGGCCTGCCGGACCTTTACATCGGCCAGTGCGGGTACTTTGGCCATGTTCGGCACGAGGGCCACTGACCCGAAGATCGTCTGCATGTGGGTCGAGACACCCTCGACCCCATCCAGCGCCCCAGCAAGGCTGAACGGGATGGCAAGGGCGATATCCACTTCACCCGTGCGCAGCTGCAGGAGACGCGCATTGTCGTCCTGCACGACGCGCAAAATGACCTCGTCCACATAGGGCTGGGCCGGGTCCCAATAACCCGGATTCGGCGTCAAGACGATTTCCTGACCTTTGCTCCATGACGAGAGGCAGAAAGGTCCCGAGCCAAGAGGTTGTTCGGCCATCGCCGCTTCGCCGAGCTTCTCGGCATAGGCTTTGGATAGGATCGAAGATCCCCAGAGCGTGAGGTAGCTGGCAAAAGCAACATTCGGACGGCTGAGCGTGATGGTCAGGCTATGAGGGTCAATCACTTCGACCACCGGATCGGACGGGAACTGCCAACTTACGCCAGAATCCGGTGCCGTAGCGCGGTCGAAAGAGTACTTCACATCCTCGGCTGTGATGGGCGACCCGTCACAAAAAAACGCGTCCTGCCGCAGGTTGAACGTATAGACCGACGAATCATCGTTGATCGTGTAACTTTCGGCAAGCCACGGATTGATCTGGGTGCCATCAGGCGAGTTCTGCAAGAGGTTTGCAAAAATCTGCCCCTGCGCCCAGAGCGAGTCGTTGTCGTTGGTGAACTTCGGGTCCCAGAGGTTCACATCCGCCGGGCGGGCGACGATAAGTTTGCCGCCTTCGGTCGGTGTCTGGGCTGTCGCGGTCATAGCCGCCCCCGTCAGAAGCAAGGCGAGTGCCGTTCCCCGAAGAGTGCGGGTAAAGTGGGTTGATCTGGTCCCCATTGTCGTCTCCCTGATTGGTTGTTGGTGTCTTTTGGTGGTTGCCTGTCGTTTCTTGTTGGTCATTCGGCGGCGATGCGGGCCGCACCGGCGCGGGCGATCAACTGATCGACCGTGTAGCCGCGGATGATGTTGCCATCGGTGATGCGCTGCACGGCATCGTCATGCGCCGCATGGGTGGAGGAGGCGCAGCAGTCTGTCACGAGCGTCGTGTAATAGCCCCGGTCGGCCGCATCCCGCGTCGTCAGTTCAACGCAGCCTTCGGTGACGCAGCCGCTTGTCCAGACCCGGTCCTTGCCCATGTTGCGCAGGATCTGGTCGATGGCCGTCGAGTTGAAGGTGCTCACGCTCGTCTTGTCGAGCACGATCTCGTCCTCGAGCGGCTTGATCCCTTCGAGGATATCGAAATCCAAGGGGATGAGCGGGGTTTCCTGCAGACGGTTCAGCAGGCCGCGTTTGCCGTCACGGGCCGTGTGGGTTCGGAACGCGATGCGGACGTGAAAGACCTCCACCCCGTTCGTCCGGCAAAATCCGAGAAGCTTTTGCAGGTTCGGGGTGATTTCCTCCATGAAGGCGAACCGCTCGGCCAGATGGTCGGGCTTGCCCTGATCCTTGCAGAGCCTGCCCATCCAGCCATCGGGATGGCCGCACATGTTCTGCATGTCGATGATGAGCAGCGCCGTGCTGGCGGCGTCGAAGGGTGGCTCGACCGGTTCGTTTTCAAGATCCCAGTACGGGTCGTGTACCATGGTTTTCCCCTTGTTCGGTTGCGCAATCCGCGAGGCAGCGGGTCCGAAAGAATCAGCGTCGACATGCCCATTGTCGACAATCGACAGAGAGAGAATGTACCGCAGTTGACGTTAAGTCAATTCACTCGCGTAGCGGTCCGCTGAGGGGTTCCTTCGGAGCGGGCATTGCCTGCATTTTGGGCAGACTGTCCTGACCGTTCAGGCTGTCAGGATGCAGGCGCTGAAATGATCCGAACCGATCTGCTTCAAAACAGGAACAACCGCTGCGCAGTCCGCCACAGCGAGGGGGCAGCGAGTGCGGAACACGCAGCCGGACGGCGGGTTGATCGGGCTTGGGATATCACCTTTCAGCACGACCCGCGCAAGCTTGCGCCCTGGCTTTGGGATTGGGACAGCGGACAGAAGCGCCTGCGTGTAAGGATGGTTCGGCGCGGAATAGAGAGTGCCGGCCGGTGCGATTTCCATGATCCGGCCCAGATACATCACAATGACCCGGTCGCAGATATGTTCGACCACCGCCAGATCATGCGCGATGAAGAGCATCGTCAGATTGAACTGCCCCCGCAGGTCGTCCAGCAGATTTATGACCTGCGCCTGTATCGACACATCAAGCGCTGAGACCGGCTCGTCTGCCACTACGAAATCCGGGTCAACGGCTAGCGCGCGGGCGATGCCGATGCGCTGGCGCTGACCGCCGGAAAATTCGTGCGGAAAGCGGTCCATGTAATCGGCCGACAGGCCAACCTGTTCCAGAAGGCGAACGATGCGATCTTCGCGGTCTTCCGGGGTGCCGATCTGATGCTGCGTCAGGGCATGGCCAATGACGGTACGGATTTTTTCACGCGGATTTAGACTTGCATAGGGGTCTTGAAAGATGATCTGCATGCGTTTGCGGAATTTTCGCATGTCTTCTTTCGGCAGGGTCAGGATATCGGTGCCGTCAAAAGTGACGGTGCCCGAGGTCGCTTCTTCCAGCCGCAGAAGGGTGCGCCCTACGGTGGTTTTGCCGGACCCGCTTTCACCGACAAGGCCCACGACCTCACCCTCTCGCACACCAAAGCTGACATCATTGACCGCCTGCACGTTGTTGACCACGCGGTTCAATATGCCGCCGCGAATGGGGAAGTACTTCTTCAGATCCTTGACTTGCAACAAGGCGGTCATGCTGGGATCCCTTCGGCGAGTGCAAGCTCGGCCCAGCGCAGACAGCGCACTTCGCGGCCATCGGGCGTCAGGCTCAGCGGGGGTTCGGTCTGGGCACAGGCAGGCAGGGCATGCGTGCAACGGGTGCGAAACCGACAACCCGACGGAAGCCGCGACAGCATCGGCACCTGTCCGGGGATCGTCTCTAAT
>CAIYZT010000019.1 GCA_903930735.1 uncultured Paracoccaceae bacterium
CTGGAGCGTACCGGCGCGCATCACGTCGTCTACCCAGAGGTCACGATGGGCGAACGGGTGGCGCATCTCGTCACCTCGAAAATCATTGATTTCATAGAGTTTGATGATGATTTCGCCATCGCCAAAACCCGCGCTCCAGCGGACGTTTTGAACAAATCCCTCGCCGAAAGCGAGCTGCGCCGCGTCTACAATGTCACCATCGTTGGCGTCAAACGCCCCGGCGAGGATTTCACCTATGGCCGCCCGGAAACCATCGTGCGCCCCGGCGATCTGTTGATCGTCGCCGGTCCGACCCGGCAGGTCGAGGCTTTCGCGGGCAAATCGTGACCAAGCCGCCCAGCAAGCCGCCTCGGGCCTGGCAGCGCATGCTCTCGGGCCGCAGGCTCGACCTGTTGGACCCTACGCCCATGGATATCGAGATCGAGGATATCGCCCATGGCCTGGCTTTCGTTGCGCGCTGGAACGGCCAAACCCGCGGCGATTTCGCCTATTCGGTGGCCGAACATTCCCTGCTGGTCGAACAGATCTTTACCCGCCAAGGTGGCCCGCTGGTCACCCCGCGCTGGCAACTCGCCGCGATGCTGCATGACGCGCCGGAATATGTGATCGGGGATATGATTAACCCGGTAAAATCTGCGGTGGGTCCGGCCTACGGCGAGCTGGATCTGCGCCTGACCGCCGCCGTGCATCTGCGCTTTGGCCTGCCCGCCGCTTTGCCCACCGAGGTCAAAAAGGCGATCAAATCCGCCGACAAGATTTCGGCATGGCTCGAGGCGGTGAATATTGCGGGATTTGTTGCGGCCGAGGCGGATAAACTCTTCGGAAAGCCGGGGCCGGAAGTGATCAAAGGTCTTGAAATAAAATTGCGTCCGCCCGCGATTGTGCGGGCGGACTACATTTCGCGTGTGGAACAGCTGCTTGCCGGCCTCAAGATTTAGCACCTGGGCGCCTGTGGCTGGTCTCGCCGCGAATGCGGTAAGCGCCGGTCGCGATCAACAGGGCTTCTGCCAAGAATACTAGCATTTTCGTCTCCGTTTATCCTGCTTCATGCAGCACATATAGGCCAATTGGCGTCTATTCCCAAGTCAGGGATTTTTCTTATATGTTAGGAAAAGTAACATATGGCAATCGACTGGCGCAGCTTCCCCTCGCTCACTTCCTTGCGCGCCTTTGAGGCCGCAGCGCGCAGTTGCAGCTTTTCGGTGGCCGCGCGCGCCCTGAACGTCACTCATGCCGCCGTGGCCCAGCAGGTCCGCGCGTTGGAATCCGAACTGGGCCGGGAGCTCTTATACCGCGAGGGGCGGGGCCTCGCGCTGACCGCCGAGGGCACGCGGCTGCTGGCCGCGCTGTCCGAGGGGTTCCGCACCATCGAGCAGGCGCTGAACGAACTGCGCGCCGCCGATCCGGGCGCACCCCTGCGCGTGACCATGACCCCCGCCTTTGCCGCGCAATGGCTGATGCCCCGCCTCTGGTCCTTTTGGGCCGCCCATCCCGAGGTGCCGCTGTCGCTGCATCCCGACAAACGTGTGATCGATCTGCGCCGTGAAGCGCTTGATCTGGGGATCCGGTTTGGAAATGGCAATTGGCCGGGACTTGAGGCTGAATTTCTGACTGCTGCCCAATATCTCATCGTTGCGGCGCCAGAATTGCTCGCAGGGCGGACAGATTTGACCAAAGACGAGATGTCCGTGATGCCTTGGGTTATTGAATCCGATTGGCCGGAGCCATTGCAATGGCTGCGCTCTTTCGGATTGCGCCCCAATAGAATGAACATCACCTATATTCCAACTGAGGAATTGGCCCTATCCGCCGCCCGCGAAGGCTATGGGTTGCACGTCGAAGCCGAGGCATTGGTGGAAAATGATATTGAAAACGGGACCCTAGTGGCCCTGGGTGAGATCAACGATACCTCACTGGCCTATTACATGGTCACACGGCCAGGGCCAAAGCGGGCCGCGCTGAAAACATTCATGAAATGGTTGAAAGCGGCGGTCTGAACCGGGTGATGGACCCGCTCATACCACCGCCCCTGTTCTTAGAGCGTGTTGCGCTCAATCGAGTTCACCCGATTGAGCGCAACAGCAATATTCCCGGCCTGTGCTGGTCTTGAATTGCCTTCTATCTGGATCAGATTGCAGGCAATCCGCTCTAGATCGACATATCTTCGGGCGTTTTCCCCGCCTTCAGCGCGGCGACAAACCAACGCGGCTTGCGGCCCCGTCCAGACCAAGTATCTGACTTATCTGCAGGATTTGCGTATTTGGCAACCGCTGGCGCACGTTTGCGCGGCGCAGACAAGCCAGCCAACTCGGCCAAGCTAAATCCTTTGGCCCGCGCCAATTCCTCAATCTCCGCCAAGGCTGCGCGGCGATGACGGTCATTGAAATTGGCAATGGCCTTGCCAGTGCGATTATGAAGGTCTTTCAACTCTTTAAGCGACAGGTCGTCCAGATTGAGAGACATGTGTTCGTTCCTTATATCTTCAAGTGCAGATATCTTTACGCGCTACAGGTCTTTTGTGCAAGTCGTCTGCTATTTCGGGCTTCGCTTGGCCAATATGCGTTGCAGCGTCCGGCGGTGCATCGAAAGGCGCCGCGCGGTTTCAGAGACATTATGCTCGCACATTTCGTAAACGCGCTGAATATGCTCCCAGCGCACCCGATCAGCGGACATCGGGTTTTCCATTGCCACCGGCTTGGCGCCAATGCGATTCAGCAGGGCATTGGTGACATCATCCGCATCCGCCGGTTTGGAAAGATAATCGGTCGCGCCAATTTTGACCGCCGCCACAGCCGTCGCTATCGCGCCATATCCGGTCAGCACCACGACGCGGCAATCGGGCCGCCGGCTGCGCAAAACTTCGACCACATCCAGCCCGTTGCCGTCTTCGAGCCGCAGATCCACCACGGCAAAGGCCGGCGGGTTTGCCATCGCGCAGGCCTTGCCCTCAGCCACGCTTAGCGCGGTCTGCGGCGCAAACCCGCGCTTTTCCATGGCCTTGGCCAGACGTTTGACGAAGGGCTCGTCATCATCGACCAGCAAAAGGCTGCTGTCGGGGCCAATGCTTTCGTGCTCGCTCGTCATAATCCCAACTCCGATTGCCCGCGATAGCCTAGCATCTAGGGCGGGTGGCTATGATGGTCAAATATCAGCCCGCCACGCCGATGATACAGGCCGCACGCGCGGCCAGAGCATCGGCCGTATCGTCGCGCTTGAAGAAATCGGCAAAGCCGCCGCCGGGCAGCATCAGATAGGTGAAAGTCATGTGATCCACCGTATAAAAATCGCCCTGATCCAGATTGGCCCGGTAGACGGTCCGGTAGGCGTCGGCGGCGGCCTTGACCTGATCCTCGCTGCCGGTCAGGCCGATCAAGGCGGGGTGAATGTTGTCGGTATAGTCCGCCATCACCTCCGCCGTATCGCGGGCCGGATCGACGGTGATGAAATAACTGGAAATCTCGATGCCGCGCTCGTCCAGAATATCCATGGCCTCGGCGTTGCGGACATTGTCCAGCGGGCAGACGTCCAGGCAAAAGGTAAAGCCGAAATAAACCAGAGCGGGTTTCTTGAACAGATCCACGTCGGTCACCGCCGCGCCGGTCTCGTCTATCAGGCTGATCGGGCCGCCAACGCTGCCCCCGGCGACCGAGCCGCCCCCACAAGAAGCGAATTCATCCGTGCCGGTGCCCAGCCAAAACTGCCAAGCAAGAAAAAAAACGGCCACAAGCGCGGCGACAACGGCCAAAATGCGGGACATGATCGATCTCCATTCGTTTGTTGCATTCAACCCTGAAACGGGCAGAGTTAACAGGGCCGCGCGATGCAAAGCCGCCCTCTTTGACAGGAAAACATGTCCGAGCCGTTTTTCACCCCTCTGCTGCGCGATACCAGCAGCGACCAAGTCCGTCTTAAGACGCTGACCTTGCTGCGCTGGCTTGCGATCAGCGGGCAAGTTCTGGCGATCCTTGTGGCCTCGTCGATTCTGGGCCTGCAGATTCCGGTTGCTGCCTGTCTGGCCATTGTCGGCCTGTCGGTTGTGGTCAACCTGGTCGTTGAATACCTCTTTCCGCAAAGCCAGCGCCTGAGTGAGAGCCAGGCCCTCGCACTGTTGGTCTATGACATGGCGCAACTGGCGCTGCTATTGTCGCAGACCGGCGGGCTGAACAACCCCTTTGCCCTGCTCATTCTGGCCCCGGTAACGATCTCGGCCTCAGTTTTGGATCTGCGGTCGGGGGTTATCGTTGGAGTCTTGGGGATCGTCTTGGTCTCGCTTCTGGTGCCGTTCAACCTGCCGCTGCGCAGCGGCGATGGCCAGATTTTGCAGGTTCCCACCCTTTTTCGCAATGGGCTCTGGCTGTCCATCGTGATCGGGATTCTGTTTCTGGGCGCCTATTCGCGCCGGGTGGCCAGCGAGATCCGCGCCATGTCCGATGCGGTGATGGCCGCGCAGATGGCGCTGGCGCGTGAGCAAAAGTTGACTGATCTGGGCGGAGTGGTGGCCGCCGCCGCGCACGAGCTGGGCACGCCTTTGGCCACGGTCATGCTGGTCTCGACCGAGATGATCCGCGAGCTTGAGGGCATGCCAGAGCTGCAAGAGGACGCGCGCCTCATTCGTGATCAGGCGGATCGGTGCCGCGATATCCTGCGCTCGATGGGGCGCGCGGGCAAAGATGATCTGCATCTGCATCAGGCCCCGCTGATCGCCGTTCTGCGCGAGGCGGCAGAACCGCATTTGAAGCGCGGCAAGACCGTGACCATCGCCCTTGCGCCTTTTCAGGCCGATCAGGACCGCCAGCCGCATATCTTGCGCCGCCCCGAGGTTATTCATGGGCTGCGCAATCTGGTGCAGAACGCCGTGGATTTCGCGCAAAACAAGGTCTGGGTCGAGGCGCACTGGGACGATGAGACCATCACCGTTCATGTCGCCGACGATGGCGCGGGATTTGCCGCGCAAATGATCGGCCGCATTGGCGATCCCTTCCTGAGGATGCGCCGGCCCGCGGGCGAGCTTGAGGCGGCACACAGCCTTCGGCCGGGATACGAGGGCATGGGGCTTGGGCTTTTCATCGCCAAGACCTTGCTGGAACGCAGCGGGGCCCGAATCAGCTTTGGCAACGGGCCGCGCGGGCTGCGGGCCCCTGCGCAGCGCCCCGAATGGACCGGGGCGGTCGTCGCCTTGCACTGGGCGCGCCCGATGATCGAGGCCCCCGAAGGCGCTGGATCGGGCGAAAACCAACCCTTTTAGGGATGACCTCACGTCATTGTGGCCGGGAAGCTTTGACACGGATCACAACAGTTACACTACCATTGGTTGTTTACTGAAAAGCGCAACTTGTTAACCTGTCATTAAACCTTTCGGTCCCATCCTTGAAAGGCCACAGACCAAAGTCAGGTAGATACCAATGGATGCTGGATGGCTGCTGGGGTTCGGGCTGGTCCTGACCTCGACGATCACGGCGCTGATCGGGGTGCTGCTCGTGCATTTCTTGCCCGCGCGATCGGGGCGGCTGCCCTCGGCGATGGGCTTTGGGCAGTCCGAAGAGGCCGTGTTTCTGTTCGACGGTGAAAACCTGATCGATTCCTCGCCCTCTGCCCGGGCGATTTTTGCCTCTAACACCAGCCGCAGCCCGGTTTGGCAGCAGCTGATGTCCTTTCTCAACGCCCGTTTTCCCGATGTAAACGCAGCCCTGTTGCGGCTGGCACGCGAAGGGACGGTGTCGCTTGCCTCGGACCCCGCGCATGGCGATCCGATCCTGATGATTGCCGAATTGCGCGGCGGTTTGACCCGGATCGCCTTGCACGATCTTGACGCCGATCACGCGCTTATTCAGCACGACCCGATCTCTTACCGGGCGCAAACCGAAGAATTGGCCATGCTGCGCGGCATGATCAACACGGTGCCCGTGCTGGTCTGGCGCCAGAACAAGGCGGGCGAGGTGTTTTGGGCCAATCCCACCTATATGGCCGCCGTCACCAAAACCACCGACGATCCCAAAGAGATCAGCTGGCCCTTGCCGCTGCTTTTTGAGGCGACGGCCAGCCTGCGGCCAGAGGCGGGGCAGCGCCAAAAGGTGCAGCGCGCGGATGGCCGGGCCAGTTGGTACGATTTGGTGACCTTTGCGGATGGTGAGGGGCGCATATGCTTTGGCCTGCCCGCCGATGCCGCGGTGCAGGCCGAAACCTCGCTGCGCGATTTCATGCAGAACCTAACCAAGACCTTTGCCCAATTGCAGGTCGGTCTGGCGATTTTCGATTCTAACCGCAAGCTGCAGCTGTTCAACCCCGCCCTTCTGGACCTGACCAGCCTGCCGATCGATTTTCTCTCATCGCGCCCCACGCTTTCGGCGGTGCTGGACGGGTTGCGCGACCGCAATATGCTTCCCGAGCCCAAGGATTATCGCAACTGGCGCCGGCAGATGATTGATATCGAAAAGGCGGCGGCCAGCGGCCTGTACGAGGAAACCTGGTCCCTGCCCAACGGGCAAACCTATCGCGTCATTGGCCGCCCGCACCCCAATGGGGCACTGGCGCTGATCCTCGAAGACATCTCGTCCGAAATGCTGCGGACCCGGCGTTTCAAGGCTGATCTGGAGCTGGGGCAGGCCGTTCTGGACGGGCTGAACGAATCAATCGCGGTTTTTTCCGCCGAGGGGCAGCTGGTCATGACCAACAGCGCCTATACCGCGCTTTGGTCGCATGATCCTTCTGAAAACCTAAGCGAGGCGACGGTTGCAACCCTGTGCCGCTACTGGGCCGAACAAAGCGCCGCATCCCAGTTTTGGGCTAGGGTCGAAACCTTTCTGACCAATCCGGGCGACCGGTTGAAATGGCGCGCCGATGTGCGGATGGCAGATGGCCGGATGATCGACTGTGACCTGACGCCGCTTCAGGGCGGGGCTACGTTGATCCGGTTCAACCTGTTGGTTCCCGGCATCCTGGGATCGGGCATCCTGGGATCGGGCATTCTGGCTGTTGGGCGCACCGGCCCCACGCCGGCCGAAGAAGAAGAGCTCGCCCCCGCCCAATCCCTGCGCGCCTGAACCTTAGACCCAAAAGCACGCTGCATCCGCTTGCGATGCCAGCCCGCGCAGGGCAGATTGGCGCCATGCAGCCGCACCGTCATACCGTAACCCTTTTCCTGCCCGACCCCGAGGCGAGCGCGGCTTTCGCCCGCCGCCTTGCCGATCTTGTCCCGCCCGGCGCCTGCCTTTTGCTTAGCGGCCCGATTGGCGCTGGAAAATCCCATATCGCCCGCGCCTTCATCCGCCACCGTCTTGGCTATGAGGGCGACATTCCCTCGCCAACCTTTACCCTGGTGCAGACCTATGAAAGCCGGCAGGAAGAGATCTGGCACGCCGATCTCTACCGCCTTTCCCATCCCGACGAGGTTCTGGAGCTTGGCCTTGATCAGACCATGGGCTGCGCGATCTGCCTGATCGAATGGCCGGACCGTCTGGGAAATCTGGCCCCCGCCGAAGCGATCCACCTGACCCTTGCCCTGCAAGGCGAAGGCCGCAGTGCCGAGCTCAACACGCTGGACGGCGATCTTGCGCGGCAGCTGCGCAATGCTTGACGCCGCCAGCGCTTTCCTCGTCCAAGCCGGCTGGGCCGGTGCTAAGCGCGCAGCTGTGGCGGGCGACGCCTCTGCGCGCAGCTATGAGCGTCTGACGCAGGGCACCAAGACCGCCATCTTGATGAACTCCCCCTCCGGCCAGGCCGATGATCCCGCCGATTTCATCAAGATAGCTCGTTATCTGGCCCGCATCGGCCTCTCCTCTCCCCGGATTCTGGCCCAGGATCTGACCGAAGGCTTTCTGCTGCTCGAAGACTTCGGTGACGCTGTCTTTGCCCCGGTTCTGGCCAAAAACCCCGCCCGCGAGCCCGCCCTTTACGCGGCGGCCACGCAGATCTTGATCCACCTTGCCCGCGCCCCCTTACCGCCCGGCCTGCCCGATCTGACCGCGCAAAACTGGACTGAGGCCGCCACTCTGGCCCTCACCCACTACGCCGCCCCGCTGATCGGCCCTACCGACCCCGGCGCTTTCACAGGGGCGCTGACCCGCGTCCTGCGAACCCTTGCCGACGGCCCCCGGATCTTTATCCACCGCGATTATCATGCCGAAAACCTGCTGCTCTTGCCGCGCCGCAGGGGACTGCGCCGCGTGGGGCTGTTGGATTTTCAACTCGGGCAGGCTGGCCAGCCCGGCTATGACCTCGTCTCGCTGCTCCAAGACGCCCGCCGGGATGTCAGCCCCGGCACGCAGGACGCGATGATCGGGCTTTACACGCAGGCGCTTGGCTTGGATCCGATAGGTTTCTCCGCTACTTACGCCGCTCTGAGTGCCCAGCGCGCCCTGCGGATCATGGGCATCTTCGCCCGGCTCGCCAGAAACGCAAAGCCGCAATACCTCGTGTTGATGCCGCGGGTCTGGGACCATTTGCAGCACAGCCTTGCCCATCCCGCGCTGAGCGATCTGCGCGCCGCCTGCCGGATCCTGCCGCAGCCACGCCCCAAAATCCTGCAAAGGCTGGTCCAGCCATGACCCGCTTTGCCCTCATGCTCTTTGCCGCTGGCAAGGGCACCCGGATGCAGCCCCTGACCCACCTCCTCCCCAAACCCCTGATCCCCGTCGCGGGCCGCCCGCTGATCGATCACGCGCTGAACCTTGCCCGCCAAGCGGACTGCGCCCCCATCGTGGTCAACACTCATTACCGCGCCGATCAGATCGCGGCGCATCTGGCCGGGCAAGACATCCACCTCAGCCATGAGCCCATCCTGCTTGAAACCGGCGGCGGCCTGCGCGCCGCGCTGCCGCTGCTTGGCCCCGGCCCGGTGATGCTTTTGAATTCCGACGCGGTCTGGACCGGGCCAAACCCGCTGATCGCCCTTGCCGAGGCGTGGGAGCCGGGCCGGATGGACGGTCTTTTGATGACCCTTCCCGCCGCTGAGACGCCCGACTTCCACATCCCCGGCGATTTTTTGACCGACGCGGACGGCCGATTGACGCGGGCTATGGGGCACAAGGGCGATGCCTATCTCGGCGCACAGATCCTCAAACCCGAGGATCTGCACGAGATCCCCGAAGATATCTTCTCCCTCAACAAGGTTTGGGACCGGATGATTTGCCGGGGCAGGCTTTTCGGCTTGCGCCATCAGGGGCGCTGGTGCGACGTTGGGCGTCCTGCCGGCATCGCATTGGCCGAAGATGTGTTAAGGGGTTCCGCTTGATTGAGGATCGGTTCGGCCTGTTCCAGCTGCCGCCAGGCGCCGATTTCGCCGCCGATTTTGCGCGCGGTCTGATCCGGCGCTATGCCTCCCAGCCGCCCGATGCTCTGGCCCGCGTCACCGTCTATCTGAACTCCGAGCGTATGCGTCGCCGGGTCACCGAGGCGCTGACGAGCGCCGGCGCCCGCCTTTTGCCACGCCTCAAAATCGTCACTGATATGGGTGCCGACCCGATTCTCGCTGATCTTCCCGCGCCCGAACCACGCCTGCGCCGCCTCTTGACGCTGGGCCAATTGGTCCAGGGCCTGCTGGAGCGTAGCGACGGGCTGGCCCCCAGCAGTGCCGCCTTTGATCTGGCCGCCTCCCTGTCCGATCTGATGGACGAAATGCAGGCCGAAGGCGTGACCCCGGCGCGCATCTCGGCGCTGCCCATGGACCAGTTTGCCGCTTATTGGCAGCAAACGCAGGCTTTTCTGGCTATCATCGCGCCCTTCTTTGCCGAAGATGGCAGTACCGATCCCGCTGCCCGCCCCCGCATCGCGGCCGATCGGCTTGCCGCGCTTTGGGCCCAGAGCCCGCCCCCCGGCCCGGTGATCGTGGCCGGGTCCACCGGCTCGCGCGGGCCGACCCTGCGCCTGATGCTGGCCGTCGCGCGCCTGCCGCAGGGCGCGATCGTGCTGCCCGGATTTGACGATTCGATGCCGGAGCAGGTCTGGTCAGCGATGAAGGACGCCCTGACCGCCGAGGATCACCCCCAGTTCCGGATCCGCCGCCTGATCGAAGCCTTGGGCGCCCGCTGTGCTGATGTCGCCCCCTGGCTGCCCTCAAGCCCGGCCCCCGATCCGGCGCGCAATGCCGTTTTGTCCCTGTCGCTGCGCCCCGCGCCGGTGACGGATCAGTGGCTGACCGAGGGGCAGCGCCTGAAGGATCTGCCCGCCGCGATGCAGGGCGTGACCCTGTGTCATGCCGAAACCCCGCAGCAAGAGGCGGCTTGTCTGGCCCTGATCCTGCGCGATGCGGCCGAGCGGGGCATCAGCGCCGCGCTGATCACCCCCGACCGCGCGCTTGGCCGCCGCGTCACCGCAGCGCTGACCCGATGGGGCATCCTGCCCGACGATGCCGCCGGCAAGCCGCTGGCCCTCTCTGCGCCCGGCCGGTTTCTGCGCCAGATCGCGCGGATGATGACCCAAAAGCTGACATCGGACGCGCTGCTGATCCTGCTGAAACACCCCTTGTGCCACAGCGGGGCGCGGCGCGGGGATCATCTGCGTTTCACGCGCGAGCTGGAATTGTCGCTGCGCCGGTATGGCCCGGCCTTTCCGACCGCTGATAGCCTTGTCGGCTGGGCGGGCAAGCAAAAAGACCCCTTCGCCGCCGAATGGGCCGCCAGACTCGCACTGTGTTTGGATGCCCTGCCCCTGCCGCCCGATCTGCCGCTGGATCAGGCGCAGGCCCGGCATCTGGCCCTCGCTGAAGCCTTTGCGCGCGGCACCGATGCCGAGAGCACGGGCGAATTATGGCTCAAAGAGCCC
>CAIYZT010000020.1 GCA_903930735.1 uncultured Paracoccaceae bacterium
AGAAGAGCGCAAGGCCGGATATCTGGAAGTGCTGGCGCAAGAAGGGATGGAGCCGATCATCATGACCGGCAAGGCCACCCGCGCCTTTGGCCGCAACGCCGCGCGCCAGCTGTTTGACGCCCGCAGCGGGGTGGATGCGGCCGTGTGTTTCAATGATCTTGTAGCCTTGGGGATGCTGTCGGGCTGCCGCGAGGTCGGCTGGCAGATCGGAACGGATTTCCGGATCATGGGCTTTGACGATATCGAAGAGGTTGCGCAGTCCTATCCGGCGCTCTCTTCGGTGCGCTGCGACATTGCGGGGATTGGGGTGCGGGCGGCGATGACGGTTGTGGACTGGCTGGAAAACCGCAACGCCCCGCCGCCCGAAACCCGCACGGCGGTCAGTCTGTCCATTCGGCAATCGAGCGGACGCGCCATTGGCGCCAGTTGACCTGCCTTAGGCTATGATCGGGATCTGGTCCTTCGGCAGGCGCGCGCCGAAATGCCGAATCACCTCGCCCGAAAATCTTTGCCCGGCGGTGACGGCCCTCGGCGGCTCCTGCCCCAGCAAACGGGCCGCCAGATAGCCCGCGTTGAACCCATCCCCCGCGCCCGTTGTATCGCAGATGCCCTGAACCTGCGGCGTCGGCTGCGAATTGACTTGACCGCCGGACAAGGTCCAAACCGACCCCGCCCCATCCTTGACCGCGATTTCGGTAACGCCAGCGTCCGCAAATCGCGCGATCGTCGCCTCCGGCGCGGCGTCGCCCCAGACCGAAACTTCGTCGTCAAAGCTGGGCAAGGCAATGTCAGTCAGCGCCAGCATCTGCGCAACGACCTGCCGCGCCTCCTCCATCGACGCCCAAAGCCGGGGCCGGATATTGGGATCGAAGGAAACCCGCGCGCCCGTATCCCTTGCCCCGGCCAGCGCGGCAAACAGGGTTGCGCGGCCTTCAGGCGGCAGGATCGCCAAGGAAATGCCGGACAAATGGATCAGCCCCACCCCGGCAAAAGCCTGCGCCAAAGCCTGCGCATCGGCGGCCAAACTTCGCGCGGCAGAGGTCTCGCGCCAATAGTGAAAGCTGCGCTCGACCCCCTCCAACTCGATCAGATAAAGACCCATCATGCGTGCCGGATCGCGCTTGATCGCCGAGACATCCAGACCATCCGCCGTCAGTTCCGCGACAAAAGCATCGGAAATCCGGTCGCGCCCAACCCTTGTGACAAAGCCCACCTTGGCCCGCCCCTGCAGCGCCAGCGCCAGATGCCAAGCGGTATTGAAAGTGTCGCCCGCAAATCCACGCCGATACTGCCCACCGCCGACCGGGGCAATTTCGACCATGGCCTCGCCCACCGCCACCGCGTTCAGATTCTTGAAATCAATCATTGCCCGCCGGGCCTTCGTCCAGATCATGGACGCCGCCGGTCAGCCATGCCGGCCAATCACGCTCGAAAAAGGGCTTGGCGGCGGCATCAAAACTGCGGTTGGGGCGCGCGGAGACCTCCAGTTCGCCGTCCACCAGCCGCACCAAAATCTGCTCGCCCTGATCCTGCTCACGCTCCTTTCGGAAACGCATATCGTGCAGGGGGCCAGATCGGACCATCGGCGTAGCCTCGCCGGCGGGATCGCAAATCGCCCGCGCGCCGCGACTGCCACCGCCTTGGGCGATGTAGTGATGCAAAGCGGTCAGCACCGCCTCTGACGCCATTGCCATTTGCTGCCATTGCAGAACCCGCGCGACCTCGCTGGCACGTTGGAATGAAATGCCGTTGGCGCGGATGGCGTGGTTCAGACCTGCAGCCGCCTGCAGCGCGCCCGCGATATTCTGCGGCGTGCACAAGATACCGGCGTGATCGCTCATCCGGGCCTGAACCGCGTCCTTTATAGTGCGCGGATCCAGCGGACTATCGGCGCGCAGGGTCCGCTCGATTTGCCCGATCGCTTGGTCCAGCTCAGTGCCAAAGGGGCCTTGCGGCACGGCATTTGCCCGCCCAGTCGCCGCGATATGTTCGGCGGCGCGGGTCCCCAGCACTTGGCCCGCATTCAGCGCCGCCCCGCCGGGCCGCGTCACGCCATGCGTTCCCGCCGCCTCGCCAATGGCATAGAGCCCGACCAGATTGCTGCGCCCCCAGGTATCGACCGCAATCCCACCGTTCATATGCTGGTTGTTGACGGCAAATTCCAACGGATCCCGCCGGATATCGACCTTGTAGCGCAGATAAAGCTCGATCGAGAGCGGGTTCATGTGGCGCAGGCGGTCAATCGGCAGCCCCTGCCCAGCGCCCGCTTTGCCCAGATAGGCGTCAACATCCGCATCCAGACGGTCAAGGCTGAACGGCAGATCGCCCGGGACGGCTTCGGGATTGCGGTTGAAATCCATGAACACCCGGCGCCCCGCCTGATTTTCGCGGCTGATCGCCAGATCGACCAGACTGGAGCCGAAATCCAGCATCCGGCTGGCATGAAAGGGCCATTGATAGCCCTTGCGAAAGATGTTCGACGCCAGTTCCTGCGTGGTCCGGTAATAGCCGGCCAGAAAGTTATGCTCGGTGCCAGCCGCGTCCAGCGCATAGATATAGGGCATGGCCTGCACATAGGTGCCGGAAAGATTCCACGGAAACCCCTCGCGCCTGGTGCCGATGCCGAACTGGCTTTCGGTCAGGTTGACCAGATCAACGCCCGCCTCCAGCGCCAGACCCAGTGACCCAAAACAGCCATTGGGAAACACGGAATCGCGGTACAGCTCGCCCGGCCCGCCCGCCGCTATGACCATCGCGCCGCAGCGGAACAGCGTCAGGCCGTAGGGATTATCCGGCGTCTGCGCCTTTGGCCGCACCGCCAGAATACCCGCAACCCGGCGCTGACCGCCCTGATCTTTGACCAGAATGCGCACGCCCGTCATCTGATTGAAAAACGGGATGCCCAGCCGGATCGCCTCGCCCGCCAGCACCTTGACCATCAGCCGCGAGGTGCGCGGGCCACAGCTGGTGGCGCGGCCCACATCATCATGGTCGGTCTGATAGCGCAAAGTGCCGCCGAACCCGTCTTGTGGCAGCGGCAGGCCCAGGAACTGCAGCGAGGCCATTGCCCGGACCGACCCCACTGCCTCGACATAGGCGGTGTCTTCGTCCATCGCGCCGCCCGCCCGGATCGCGCGGGCCATCGCCTTGAAATTGTCGCCCTGATCAGAGGTGTTCGCGGTATGCAGCGTCTGTTTATCCGACCCCGAGCAGGCCGAGGTTCCACCCCAGGCGCTTTGGCTGATCACAACCACATCGGCGCCGCGCCGTTTCAACTCGACCGCGGCCCGCAATCCGGCGGCACCGCTGCCCATCACCACCGCGCCGCAGGCATGAACCGGAATCCGATAGCCCAGTGCCGTTACAAAAGTGTCGATCTCCGGCTCCGCCTGCAGGCGCGGCATATCCACATCCGTCAGGGCATTCAGGATGTCTTGTGGAATGGTTTCAGGCACGGGGCGATGCTCCATCTCTGGCGTCAGGCGAGGGTAACCCACCGCCCAAGGCGGGAGGATTCCATGCAGGCGTCTACGATCTGGCAGATGTGATGCCCAGCCTCAAACGTCGGCCACATCTGCTGGCCTGAGGTAATCGACCGGATCACTTCGGCCGCTTCGATGATCTTGCTTTCGTTATAGCCCAGCGCGAAATTCGGCAGCGGCAGGAAGGCGCGGAAGGTCTCATTCTCGGGGCCCACATCAATTTCGCGGAAACCCCGACGGCCGTTGGCGTCGGCGCTGGAGTAGAACCGCAGGCGGTTCACCTCGTCATAGGTGTAGGACAGGCTGCCTTTGGTGCCGTAGATCTCGTAGGTCTGTTGAAACTTGCGCCCGGTCGCGGCGCGGCTGAAATCGACCAAGCCCCGCGCGCCGTTGGCAAATCGGCACAGGATGTTGCAGCCGTCCGGGTTGGTGACATCAGCCCAGGCCTCATTGCCCGAAAGCGCCGCCTGCTCGCCGTAACCCGAGGCCGCAACCACAGGACGGCGCGGCGTGACGATGAAGTTGTCGGCGATCAATTCGCTGACCCGGCCGACCAGAAAATCCATGAAACTGAACACATGCGTGCCGGTATCACCGATGATGCCCGTCGGCGCGAGGTTGGCGTCCGCGCGCCACATGAAGGGGGCCAGCGGGTCGCCATAGATATCGACATGCTGGCTGGCCTTGAACATCTTGATCTCGCCGATCTCGCCCGCCGCGATGATCTCACGCGCCAGATCATGGACCGGATTGCGCGCAAAGGCGTGGCCAACCCGCGTGATCAGACCCTTTGCGGCGGCGATATCGGCCAGCTCGCGGGCCTGCGCGGCCGTATCGGCCAGCGGCTTTTCGCAATAGACGTGTTTGCCCGCAAGCAGGGCGGCCCTTGCCACCTCATAATGCAGGCTGTCGGGCAGGCAGATGTCGATCAGATCAACCTCGGGGTCATCGACCGCCTCGCGCCAGGACCGCAAGATCTTGGCCCCCGGCGCGCGAAAGCGCAGATCAGCCGCAGCTTTGGGATTTTCCTCGACCATGGCCACGACCGATGCCGTGCCGCCTGCCGTGCCAAAGAAATGCGGAAAGGTCTGATAGGCCATGGTATGGACCTTGCCCATCCAGCCAGACGCCCCCAGAACTGCGACCCTGACTTGCGTCATTGCTCTCTCTCCAGACTGACAGTCGCCCCGCGTTACGGCCTCGCCCAACCCGACAGGGATGCTGAGAGGCGCTTGTGGAACGTTCCATTTTGACTACCGGAACCGCTTTGGCTTGTCAACGATGGAATGCCCGCAGTCGTCGGGTGACGGGGATTCGGCTTCGGCAAGCCGGGATCAGAGCGGATTGCCTTCAATCTGATTCAGATCGAAGTGGTCTTGTCGCGGTTTGGTGCCGCTCCTTTGATAGCGTAATGTGCAGCAAAGGAGATGAACTATGGGCACAGTTAGGACGGATGAATTTCGCAAGGATGCGGTGCGGATCGCGCTGACCAGCGGGCTTTCACGCAAAC
>CAIYZT010000021.1 GCA_903930735.1 uncultured Paracoccaceae bacterium
CAACCCGAAACCGACGACTATCAACAAACCAGACTGTCGTTATGAATGAGGGACGACCGGGGGGCAGGTCAAGAGCCCTTCTTCAAAATAGAGAACAACCTCGATCTACTATCCTTTTGCCAAATTTGATTTCAATCGAATTTGGCCGCGCCTGCCTGCCCCGGCAGGCGCGGCCAAATTCGTCCGACTGATTGGGATTGCGGATAGCCCCTTGCCCAAACGTCGTCCCGACATTCGGGCAACGAACCGAAAAACGCTCCACTGGAGCGTTTTCAGGTCGGTTCGAAGGCAGGGGGAGTGTGGCATCGGCGGGATTTGCGGAGGAATGCGCGCCCTGCCCTGCCCCCAAATGAAAAGGGCCGCCCCATCGCTGGGGCGGCCCTTTTGTTTGACCCCGAAAGGATCAGTTCTTGGCGTAGTATTCCACGACCAGGTTCGGCTCCATCACCACCGGATAGGGCACGTCCGACAGCGAGGGCTGGCGGATGAACTTTGCGGTCATCTTGTTGTGGTCAACTTCGATGTAATCGGGCACGTCACGCTCGGCCAGAACCACGGCTTCCAGCACGATGGCCAGTTGCTTGGACTTCTGGCGGACTTCGATGATGTCGCCTTCGGAAACCTTGTAGGACGCGATGTTCACGCGCTTGCTGTTCACGGTCACATGGCCGTGATTGACGAACTGGCGGGCAGCGAAAATCGTCGGGACGAACTTGGCGCGGTAGACAACCGCGTCCAGGCGCCGCTCCAGCAGACCCACCAGCATCTCGCCGGTGTCGCCCTTGACGCGCTCGGCCTCGCCAAAGATCTTGCGGAACTGCTTTTCGGTCAGATCGCCGTAGTAACCCTTGAGTTTTTGCTTGGCGCGCAGCTGCGTGCCGAAATCGGACAGCTTGTTCTTGCGGCGCTGGCCGTGCTGGCCGGGGCCGTATTCGCGCTTGTTGACGGGAGATTTGGGGCGGCCCCAAATGTTCTCGCCCATGCGGCGGTCAATTTTATACTTGGCAGACGTGCGTTTGGTCACGGCTGATCTCCTTCTATCTATGTCACTCTTTCGGCTGATCCAAAAACCGGTAAACCAATTTTTGGGGCCGCAGAGCAGTGAAGGGCGTTGTCCTTTGACCCGAAGGTCCGACAGGTTTCTTCTTGCGAAGGCCACCAACACCAATGAAAAGCCCCGGAATTTCCTCCGGGACGTTTGCGGCTTATACAGGGGGATTGCCCAGAGTCAACAGCCCGTCAGGCGGCCATTTCATGCCGCAAGATCGCAGCCTCCGAGCCCGAAAGATTGCGCCGCGCATAGTCACCGTAATCCTGCGGAGTCTGGGCCGCAAAGGGCAGCATTTCCAGGAAACCCACGCGCTTATCGGCGTCAATCGTCTCGATCGAGGTGTTGGAGGGGTGAAAGCTTTCGGTCTGCAACCCGTTCGCCCACAAGATATTGTGGCGCGGCAAGAGCAGGTGGACATAGGTCACTTCGCGCAGGGCGTGATCGACGGTGATCGTCAGATCATTCAGTAGATCCGCCGCCGAGACCAGCACCTCTTCGGTGCCGAAGAGGGCCTGCGCCGCCGGGCCGCGCATCAACATGCGGTGCTGCGGGCTGACCAGCAGATCCTCGTCCGGACGGCCGATGCCCAAGGCCCCGGCGCGAAAGCGGATCGGGCGCAGGCCGGGCATGGCATGCAGCCGCGCCCCGGACATGCGCCGGTTCCCGGTCCACAAGATCTCTTGCAAGCCATTGTCGCGGGTTTGCACCTTGTCGCCAGGGCGCAGGGTTTCGACGAGGCGCTGCCCGGACTCGGTCTGGATCTTGGTCAAAGGGGTAAAGCAGATCACGCCGCATGCCTGCCTTTGCCCTGCGGGGCCCGTCGCCCGTTCCAGCGCCGTGCGCACCACCCAAAGATCGCTGTCATGCGGGGGCACCGCGCCCACGACCATCAGCATACTCGCGCCGGTGTCGGGGACAGGCACGATCGTCAGCACATAACTTTGACGGCCATCTGTTACCACGAAGCTTTGTTCTGCAAGAAAAAAGTCGTCTTCTGGCTCGCTAGAGGCCGCCCTGTTGGGCGTCACGGCAACGCCAACGAGGCGCCGCACGATGCGCGCGGCGCGCCGGCGCATCTCGGTCACCTCTTTGCCCCGTTCGGGATCAGAACGTCCTGTGGTCCGTCCACGCGCACAGCCACACCGCTCCAGCGCCAGGAGGCACCGACGCGAAGCCCGTCCAATAAAGGGCCCTGCAGCCCGTCAGCTTCGGTTTGTGTCCATGAGATGACGAACGTGCCTTGAAAGCCCGTCTTCATGCCCGTGTCTGCCTGCCCGTTTTTCGTTTTTTATTTGTTCTTGTTCGAAAAGGTCTACAGCGGTTGCGAAACAGGGCAATGACAATTCGGCAACAGTGATTTCATTTGCACCAAATCAGGCGCGTCCAAAGGTCAGAAGGAAAAGGACAGGCTGAAGGATCCCAGGATCTGCCCCTCGGGCTGCGCGTCAAATTCCGGGCTTAGCCAGGTCAGGCCGCAAAACGCGGTCGCGCTTTTGCCCTGCCAGAAATAGCCGGCGCGGATCCGGTCCCGTTGCGGGGTCATTACCGCCGCCCCGCCTTCGGGCAGGAAGACGCTGCTAAAGACCTGGGCATGGTCGGCCCCGATCAAAAAGCTGAACTGCGGCGCGCTATCGCCCGAGACGCCGCGGACCAGATGCCCGGTGACCGCGTCGCGCAGCAGTAGATCGGACTTGCCATAACGGCCAATGATCAGATCGGCGCCGACACGTAGCAGATCCTCCGTGCCCGCCTGAGCCGCCACAAAGGGCCGCAGCCGTGCCGCAGGACCGAGGGCCAGATCACGGGCGATCTCGGCAGTGGAAAAGGCATGGATCTGATCGGGCAACTGATCGTCCAGAACACTTGTCGGCATATCCAGCCCCAGGATTTCATGGACCGCCGACTGAAACTGACCCAACCCGGTGCTGGGACCGATAAAGGTCAGACCGCCGCCAAGGCTGACATCAAAGCCGCGCAGATCGAAATAGGTTGTCACGCCCAAAGACAGCGCGCCCGCATAAAGCCGGTCCGAAGGGTCCGGGGTGATCAGATTTGCGGGGGCAATCGTAGTGGCGGAAAAGCGATACTCCCAAATCTCACCCGGCCGATCGGGAAGCTGACCGCCCCAACGCAGCCCCGTCACCTTGCTGACCGCATAAGAGCCGGTGTTCCAGCGGTCCTCGCCGTCGCCAAGCGCATCATTGGTGAACAATCGCCCCCAGCCCAGCGTCACCCGCTCCTCGGCCCGGGCGGTCCCGGCAAGAAGGGCGGCGGCCAGAAGGATCAATCGCGCGAGGGTTTTCATCGGTAGCCTGTCCCCATCAAAAGGATTCGGCTCTTTGTCGCAAAGCATTGTGGCGAAAAGATGCATGGCGGTCCGAAAGAGCGGCGATAAAAGTTGATATCCTTGAACCGGCGGTCCTGACAAGTCTGTCCTTTCCAGGGCCCGCGCCGTCGCCCCCGCCGCGAGGTTGTCGATGCCCTACGAACAAGCGCGGCTACAGATCTGTACCTGCACGGTTCCGGGGTCGCTGAAAGAGGACCGTATTCCGCATGGCATGGCCGAATTGGGCTTTGGGATTCACGGCGAGGCGGGGGTCGAACATATCGCCTCGACCGGGCAAAAGGCGCGCAGGCACGGGTCACGGCCAAACTGGCCGCCACCATGCCCGAAACGCCACATGTGGCGCTGGTCAACGATCTTTGCGCGACCTCGGTGCTGGAAATGTCGATCCTGACGCACGCGCTTTTTGCCTCGCCCATCGGCGGACATATCAAGCTGATCGTTGGACCAGCGGCAATGATGACCGGGCTGGATGTGCACGGCGTTTCGGTGTCGATGATGGAACTGGGTAACGGCGACGCCGAGCTGCTGGCCCAGCCGGTACGCTGTCCGGGCTGGCCCGTCTGCCACACCGTTCAGATGCCGCGCCGTTCAGATGCCGCGAGTCCTGCCCCTGCCTGACGGCCTCTCGCCAATCCGCGCGCCCGCCTCGGCCCATGCCCCGACCAAAGCCTTTCTGACCGACTGCTGCGAGGTGCTGATTGCCGCCGAAGAGGAGCTGAACACGCTGGATGGCAAAGCGGGCGACGGCGACATGGGTTCAACCTTGGCAGGCGCGGTGCGGGCGCTGATTGAGGCGATGGATACCCTGCCGCTGGCCGATCACACGCAACTCCACCGTGCCATCGGGCTGGAGCTGAGCCAGACCATGGGCGGCTCCGCGGGGGTTTTGCTGGCGATTTTCTTTGCGGCTACGGGGGATGCTTCGGCTACGGGGGATGCTTCGGCTTCGGGCCTGCCAGTGCGCGAGGCTTTGCAAGTGGGTCTGGCGCGGGTGCTGCAGATTGGTGGCGCAGATCCCGGCGATCGTACCATGGTCGATGCGCTGATGCCGGCGCGGGTGGGCGCTTGGCGGCGGGATCACGTAATCAGCGGTCGCGGCGCGGGAGGGCGCGGATTACACCGCGACTTTGACCAAAGCCAAGGCGGGGCGCAGCACCTATATCAACGCCGCTCAGCTGATAAGCCACATCGACCCCGGCGCCGAAGCCGTCGCGCGATTGTTCGAACATCTGGCCTCGTGATCAATGGGCAAGACAAGCATTGGCATCAAATGAGGCAGGGCCGTTGCGCCCGGACTCGGGTCAGCACCGCTATCCCCTGTCATCATGCCGCCAAGGGGCCGCTCCGTTCCATAGCTGATCTGGGGTCAGCCGCCCTGATCAAAAATCGCGCCCCTTCTGTCCAAGGGCGACCCATTGGACCGCATCCCCGCCCAATCTGCCCAACAAAAGCGGTTGCGATCAGCAAGCGAGCGCGGTTATGGTTGCCCCCACTGCTGGCTTTATGACGCCCAGAGGCGGATAGGGTCGCAAGACCGGGGGGCCTTGGGGGGAAGACGGTCAATTTCCGGCCTTGCGGTCCGAACTCCATTGAAAGAATATCAGGCGAATGTGCCCTGCGAAGCTGAACCCGACCGGAGAACGCGGCTTTATCATCCCTATTGGCGGGGGTGAGGACCGGGTCAAGGACATGCATATCCACCGCCTTTTTGTCGAACTCTCCGGCGGGGCCGCGGCCAATATTGTCGTCATTCCGACCGCCTCGCAGATGGAAACCACCGGGGCGGATTACAACCGGATGTTCCGTGATCTTGGTGCGGCGCGGGTCGAAATCCTGTCGATCCACAGCCGCGCCGACTGCGAAGACCCCAGCTATGTCGAGATGCTGGAGCGCGCCACCGGCATCTTTATCACCGGCGGCAACCAGCTGCGGTTGTCGACGATCCTTGGCGGCACCGCGATTGCTCAGGCGATCCGGCGGCGCAATGCGGCGGGGGTGGCGGTTGCGGGCACCTCGGCGGGGGCCTCGATCATGTCCGAGCATATGATCGGCGGCGGGCAGAGCAATGTGGGCCCGATTGAAGGCGCGGTGACGCTGGCGCCCGGTCTGGGTCTGACCAATGCGGTGATTATCGATCAGCATTTCACCCAAAGGAACCGGCTGGGGCGCCTGCTGACAGCCTCGTCCTTTAACCCATTCCTGATCGGCCTTGGCATCGACGAAGATACCGCCGCCTTCATCGGGCCCGATAACGTGCTCGAAGTCGTAGGCTCCGGCACCGTCACCGTGGTCGACGCGGGGCAGATGACCCATTCCTCGATGTGGAACGCGCGGCCGGGCCAAGCGCTCAGCCTTCTCGGTCTGCGCGTGGATGTGATGGGCGAGGGTTGCCGCTATGATCTGCGCGCGCGTATGGCCTTTCCGCCCGACGCCGAGCTTGGCCTGGGCCAGATCGCTGCTGAAGACGGAACCAGGGAAATCTGACTATGCAACAAAGTGCGGGGGCATGTATCGCCGCACAAAGGGGAGCCCACGCGCCATGAAGATCGTTTCGAGCAATGTCTTTGTCGGCCCCAATCTTTGGGCGAGTTTCCCCGTGATCCGCCATGTGATCGACCTTGGCGTGCTGGAGGACTGGCCCTCGGTCAAGCTGGGCGCGGGTTTCATTGATGCGCTGGTGACGGCGCTTCCGGGTCTGGGCGAGCACGGCTGTTCCTACCGGACCGAGGGCGGATTTCTGCGCCGCTTGCGCGAGGATGAGGGCACCTGGATGGGTCATATCCTGGAACATTGCGCGCTGGAAATTCAGGGCGGTGCGGGGTCGGACGTCAGTTTCGGACGCACGCGGTCAACAGGCGTGCCGGGCCAGTACAACATGGTTTTTGCCTATAAGCAGCGTGATGTGGGGCTTGATGCCTGCACGCTTGCGATCCGGCTCTTGATGCATATCCTGCCTGAGCCGGTCAAGGTGATGGTCGATTATGAATTCGACCCGGAGTTTGATTTCACCGCCGAATTGACCAGCTTTATCAAGGCAGCCCAGCGGCGTGAGCTTGGCCCTTCGACAGCAAGTCTGGTGAAGGCGGCGGAGGAACGCGATATCCCCTGGCTGCGGCTGAACGATTATTCCCTGGTGCAGTTTGGCCATGGCAAATACCAAAAGCGGATCATGGCGACGATCACCTCGGAAACCCGCTGCATCGGGGTCGAGATTGCCGGCGACAAATCCGAAACCTCACGTTTACTGAACGATCTGGGCCTGCCCGTGCCGCGCCAATTGATCGTCTATTCCGCCAAAGAGGCCGCAAAGGCCGCCCGCCGCATCGGCTTTCCGGTGGTGGTCAAACCCCTGGACGGCAACCACGGGCGCGGCGTGTCGATCAATCTGATGTCCGACGAGCAGGTCGAGATCGCCCATGCCGAGGCCTATTCCCAAGGCAAATCCAGTGGCGTGATCGTGGAAAGCTTCATCACCGGCTTTGACCACCGGATGCTGGTGGTCAACGGCTCGCTAGAGGCTGCGGCCAAGCGCGTGCCGGGCCATGTGATCGGCGACGGCGTGATGACGATTGCCCAACTGGTCGAAGAGGTGAACAAGGACCCGCGCCGCGGCATCGGGCACCAAAAGGTGCTGACCAATCTGGAACTTGATGCGCAGGCCGAGCGCCTGATGCAAGAGGCTGAGTTGACGGCGGAGTCCGTGCTCGAAGCCGGGCGGCTCTTTTACCTGCGCTCCACAGCCAACCTGTCCACCGGCGGCACCGCGATTGACGTGACCGACACGGTCCACCCCGATAACAAGGACATGGCCGAACGCGCCGTCGTCGCCATCGGGCTGGACGTGGGCGGCGTCGATTTCCTGATCGACGACATCACCAAGTCCTACAAGGACATTGGCGGTGCGATTGTGGAGGTGAACGCCGCTCCCGGATTCCGGATGCACGTGGCGCCCTCTGAAGGCACGCCGCGCGATGTGTCGGGAAAGGTGATGGAAATGCTGTTCCCGCTGGGCAGCAAATCGCGGATCCCGATTGCCGCGATCACCGGCACCAACGGCAAGACCACCACCAGCCGCATGCTGGCCCATATCATGAAATCATGCGGCCACCGCGTGGGCCTGACCTCGACCGACGGGGTCTATGTGGACGGCAAAGTGACGGTGAAGGGCGATATGACGGGCCCGACCTCGGCGCAGATGGTGCTGCGCGATCCTTCCGTCGACTTCGCGGTGATGGAGACGGCGCGCGGCGGTGTCCTGCGCGCGGGTCTCGGCTATCGCCGTTCGGACGTGGCGGCCTGCCTGAATGTGACCGAGGACCACATGGGCCTAGGCGGCATCAACACACTGGAAGATATGGCCAAGATCAAACGGGTCGTGGTTGAAAGCGCCACCGAAACCGTGGTCTTGAACGCCGATGACATCCATTGCCTGCGGATGGCCGATTATGTGACCGCCAAGAACATCTGCTATGCCACGATGAACGCCAACCATGCCCTGGTCAAAGAGCATATTCAGGCCGGCGGCCGCGCCGTGGTGCTGGAGCGCGGCATGAACGGCGACATGATCACGATCTACAACAACGGAACCCATTTGCCGGTGCTATGGTCGCATCTGATCCCCGCGACCTTGGAAGGCAAAGCCGCCTATAACGTGCAAAACGCCATGTTCGCCGCCGCTATGGCCTTCAGCTTTGGCGTTGACCTCGACAATATCCGGCATGGGTTGCGCACCTTTGACACCAGCTTTTTCCAGGTGCCCGGGCGCACGAATGTCTTTGACGAACATGCCTTCAAGGTCATTCTGGACTACGCGCACAACCCAGCCGCCTTTACCGCGCTGTCGGGGTTGGTCGATCAGCTGGACATCGCGGGCAAGCGCATCTTTGTGCTGTCGGTCCCCGGCGATCGGCGCAACGAAGATGTGGCGACCGCGGCCCGCATCCTCGCCTCGCATTTCGACGTCTTCATCTGCAAGGCCGACGACAACCGGCGCGGTCGCGGCAATGACGAGATCCCGCAGTTGATGCGCGCGGCCCTCTTGGACAATGGCGTCGATGCCAGCGCCGTCCACATCGTCCCCGATGAGGTCGAGGCGCTGGCTTTTGGTCTGAACATGGCCGCAGAGGGCGATCTTTTGGTGATCAACGGCGATGATACCGTGCGCTGCTGGAAGCAGATCATCTACTTCAAGGATCCCAACAAGGTCGAACAAGCCACCGCCGCCGCCAAACCGCGCCCGGTCGTTGCAGGGATGGAGGATCTGATCACCGACGCCGACACCATCGTGCGCGACGAGCGCGGCGTGCGTCTGGCGCGGGGCGGCGGCGAAGGTGGCGATTGACCCCAGATGAGCGACGATATCGCCGACGCCCTTGAGGTGCCTATCGCGTCTTCCGAGGGCTTGCAGACCGGCGAGGCACGCCGGCTGACCGGTCCGAGCCTGCTGCAGAACGCGCCCGGCGCGGCCCTTGAGGCCGAGTTTTCGGGCCTCCCCCCCGCCCGGGTTGCCGCCCTTTGGCATCACCATGCCCGCCGGGTGCTGGACGGGGTTGGCTGGCCGTCACAGACCAGCAGCCACCGGCACTTTGACGGCGGCATCGCGGTAGCGATCACCGCCCCGCAGGATCAGCTTTATTCGGCGACTTTCGTCTTGCAGACCGCTTGGCATTTTGTCGCCGCCGACCTACTTTGGCAACCTCGCGCCGACTTGGCTGCCATGCAGGCCGACCTGCGCGCCATCATGGCCCGCGAAGCTAATCCGGCGTTGCTGGCCTTGGCAAAGGCAGCCGAGGCGCGGGGGATCGAGGTGCTGGCGGATGAGGATCTTGTCACCCTTGGCCATGGCGTGCGGGCAAAAAGCTGGGCGCTGGGCAGCTTGCCGGAGCCTCAGACAATCGACTGGGACACGATCGGCCACCTGCCCCTCGGTCTGATCACCGGCACCAACGGCAAGACCACCACCACGCGGCTAGCGATGGCAATGGCGCAGGCGGCGGGCAAGGTCGCGGGCCTGACCTCAACGGATATGGTCCGGGTTGGGGACGACGTGCTGGAGCGGGGCGACTTCTCCGGTCCCGGCGGCGCGCGGCTACTCTTGCGCGACGCCCGGCTTGAATTGGGCCTGCTGGAACTGGCGCGCGGCGGCATCCTGCGGCGCGGCTTGCCGGTCCGCCAAGCGCTGGCGGCCGTGATCACCAATGTCGCCGCCGACCACCTTGGCGAGTATGGCATCAACACCGTGCACGACCTCGCGCAGGTGAAATTCGCCATCCGCCACGGGTTGCGCGCGGGTGGCACGCTGATCCTGAATGCCGACGATCCCCCCGTGGTGGCCGAGGCCGAAAGGCTGGGCCTGCAAGCCGTGTGGTTCTCGCTTAATCCGGATGCGCCACAGGTGGCGGCAACGCGGGACGCAGGCCGGCTTGTGGGTTTTGCCCGCGACAATGCCCTCTGGCTGCAACAGGGACCCACCGCCCAGCGCGTGATTGCGCTCGCCGATATCCCGATCGCGATGGGCGGCGCGGCGCGCTACAACATCTCCAACGCGCTGGCCGCCGCCTGCCTTGCCCATACGCTGGGGGTTGATGTCGCCGCCATCGCCCGCGCGCTGGCCGCCTTTCATTCCGACCCCAAAGACAACCCCGGCCGCCTCAACGAATTCGCCCATAATGGCGCGCGGCTGTTTGTCGATTTCGCCCATAACCCCCATTCCATCGCCGCCGTCACTGGAGCACTCGCCGCCCTGCCCACCAAGCGCCGCTTTGTGGCGCTCGCTCATGCCGGAGACCGCTCGGACGAGGACATCCGCGGCCTCGCGCGCGGCGCCTGCGCCTTCGGCCCCGATTGGGTGGTGATCACCGAACTGCCGGGCTACCTGCGCGGCCGCGCGCCTGGCGAAATCCCCGCCCTCCTGCGCGCCGAGTGCCTTGCGCAAGGCATCGCTGCCGAAAATATCTTGCTCGAAGATAGCCCTGCAACTGGCGTGGCAAAAATCATGAACCTCGTCGGCCCCGGCGATCTGGCCCTGCTCCTGGTGCACTCCGAACGCGACAAGGTCTTTGCGATGTTGGGCGGCCAGGGCGTCTGACCCATATCTGGATTTGGGGTCTGCAAGATGGGGGCTATGCCTGCCTTGGCCTGTCTCACGGAACCTATAGGCAACACGGGCAAAATCCGAGAGGTGACAAAAGCGGCTTTCACGGGTAATCCCCCCATTTCTAACGGGGTGCATTCGTAGAATTCATGCGGCCATTTTGTTGACCTGCCCCCCGGTCGTCCCTCATTCATAACGACAGTCTGGTTTGTTGATAGTCGTCGGTTTCGGGTTGGGCAAGCGCGCCGGGTGCGTTGCCGTCAGATTGCTCAAGCGCCCGGCGCGCTTCGGCGGGTGTCAGGTTGCCCAGCGATGAATGCGGCCTGACATTGTTGTAGTCA
>CAIYZT010000022.1 GCA_903930735.1 uncultured Paracoccaceae bacterium
CGATCACATCGACGCCGGGGCTGCTGTCCATATCGGGAAAAGCCACGCCCAGATCGACCAGCAGAAGCCGCTCTTTTCCGGGGCGGCCATAGCCGTAAACATAGGCATTCATGCCGATCTCGCCGGCACCGCCGAGAGGTAGATAGATGAGGCGCTCGCCTGCCATCAGGGGGTATCCTTGTTGAATTGGTTGATCAGGACGAGGCCATGCATGGTCAGATCGTCCTCAATAGAATGAAAAAGTTCGGTTCCTTGAGCGAAGAGCGAGGCAAGCCCGCCGGTCGCGATAACTTTGGTGGGCCTGTCCCGCTCGCGGCGCACTTCGCGCACGATGCCCTCGATCAGCCCGACATAGCCCCAATACACGCCCGACTGCATGCAGGCCACCGTATTCGTACCGATGGCGCGGGCGGGTTTTGCGATGTCGATATGGGGCAAGGCGGCGGCGGCCGAAGCCAGCGCTTCTAGCGAGAGGTTCACGCCGGGCGCGATCACGCCCCCCACATAGGCGCCGTCGCTGTCGACCACGTCAAAGGTCGTTGCGGTGCCAAAATCAACGATAATCAGATCGCCGCCATGCCGGTCAAACCCGCCAACCGTGTTCACCAGCCGGTCCGGGCCAACCGTGGTGCCCGAATCGACACGCGGCGCCACGGGCAGCTTGCACTCCGGCTTGCCCACCAGCAGTGGGCGGCAATCGAAATAGCGGCTGCACAGAACCCGCAGATTGAAGACCACGCGCGGCACGGTGGAGGAGATGATCACCTCGGAAATCTGCGCCTCGGTCTTGGTCAGCATCATCAGGCTGGACAGCCAGACGAAATATTCATCGCCCGTGCGCCGGTGATCCGTAGCAATCCGCCAGGTCGCGGCGAAGCGCGCGCCATCCCAGATGGAAAAGACGGTATTGGTATTGCCACAATCAATTGCCAAAAGCATGGGCGCGCCCCCTCAGAAGAAAACATCCGCCGCCGGGATCGCCCGCAGCTCGTGCTCTGTTCGCAGCATCAGGTTGCCGTGTAAATCAATCGTTTCAAAGCGGCCAGCCCAGGCCGCATTTCCAGTGCGCGCGGTGATGTTTTCCCCCAAACGCGCCGCATGGGAAAGCCAGGCCGCGCGCAGGGGCGCAAAACCTTGGGTGATCAGAAGGTCTTCCCAATGGGCATAGGCCGGGGCGAGATGGTCCAGAAATGTCTCGGGCGCGACCTTGATCCCGGTTTCGTCGAAAAGGGAGACGGCCCGCAGCGCCCCCGGCTCCAGCAGTGCCGCGTCCGGGGCGGCAAGCAAATTGACGCCGACGCCAATCGCCAGATGGGTAATGCGCCCGCCAGCCCCGTTCGATTCCAGCAGAATCCCGGCCACCTTTTGCCCGTTCAGCAGAACATCATTCGGCCATTTCAGGGCGAATATCTCCGGGGCGCCGGTCAAGATCTCAAAAGCATCGCGCAGCGCCAGTGCAATGGCAAAGCTGCGCAGGGCGATGGTCTGGGCGCTGCCTTGGGGATGAGTCAGCAAGGTGGCGTAGAAATTTCCCAGCGGGCTGACCCATGGCCGCCCCCGCCGCCCCCGGCCCGATGTCTGGGTCAGGCCCAGAAACCAGGCGGGCGCGGCCAGGTCGGGCGCAAGGCGCAGGGCAAGCGCATTGGTGCTGTCCACGCTTTGCAGCACATGGCGCCCGACACCCGGAGGCCAAGGCGCCTCAGCCAAGAAGCGCCTCGGCAGCGGCCAGCGCCGGGGCCTCGATTCCGAAGAGGTTGATAACGCCCAAGAGCATGATCGCCGCAAAGCCCATCAGAACGGCCCATTGAACCGTCGACATGCGGCTGTCCAGCTTTGGCCCTTCGGCGCCGAAATACATGTAGAAAACCACGCGCAGATAGTAGAACGCCCCGATCACCGAGGCGACGGCCCCTGCGAGCGCGAGCCAGACCATGCCACCATCGACCGCCGCCTTCAGCACATAGAACTTGCCGAAAAAGCCCAGCATCGGCGGCACACCGGCCAGCGAGAACAGCAGGACCAGCAGCGCCAGCGCTTTGAGCGGCGCGGTTTTGGAATACATGTTCAGGCTGGAAATCTCGGTCACCGGTACGCCGCCGCGCTCCATCGACAGGATGAAGGCGAAGGTGCCGAGGTTCATCGTCACATAGATCGCCATATAGATCAGCATGGCCTGAACGCCGCCAACCGTGCCCGCCGCGAGGCCCACCAGCGCAAAGCCCATATGCGCGATCGAGGAATAGGCCATCAGCCGTTTGATATCGGTTTGCCCAATGGCGGCAACCGCGCCCCAGAACATCGAGACCACGGCAAAAGCGGCCAGAACCTGGGTCCAATCGCCTGGGATCGCGCCAAAAGCATCTTGTGCGACACGCGCGATCAGCGCCATGGCCGCCACTTTCGGCGCGGTGGCCAGAAAGGCGGTAACTGGTGTTGGCGCGCCTTCGTAGACATCGGGGGTCCACATGTGGAAGGGCGCGGCCGAAACCTTGAATCCCAGACCCGCGAGGATAAATACCATACCGATCAGCAGGCCCACAGGCACTTCTGTGCCGAGCGAGGACAGGATCCCCGAATACAAGGTCGTGCCCGCATAGCCATAAACCAGGGAGGCGCCGTAAAGCAGCATACCTGAGGACAGCGCGCCGAGCACGAAATACTTCAGCCCCGCCTCGGTCGATTTCACCGAATCCCGGCGCATGGCCGCCATGACGTAAAGGGCCAGCGATTGCAATTCGAGCCCCATGTAAAGCGTCATCAGATCGCCCGACGAGACCATGACCATCATGCCGATCACGGCAAGTGTGGCCAGAATGGGATATTCAAACTGCCCCAGCCCCCGCTGCGCCGCGTGAACGCGCCCCATGACCAGAACCCCGGACGCCGAGAGCAGAATGGTGACCTTGGCAAAGCGGGAAAAGGCGTCATCGACGAACATGCCGCCAAAGGCGATGGAACCCACGCCATTTTTCGTGGCCACAATCAAGGCCATAGCCACAAGCACCGCCGCCGTGGTCCAGGTCAGCGCCCCGGCCCATTTGTCTTTGCCGCCGTAAACCCAAACCAAAAGGGCGGCCATCGCGTAAAGCGCCAGAAGGATTTCAGGCAGAAGGATGGGAAGATCAACGCCAGTCATCTGTATGGTCCTTCAGTGCGAAGCAGCCTCTGCCACAAGGGGCAGAGCGGCATGGTAATCGGCTACAAGCTGGGCCACCGAGGGCCCGATGATATCGGTGACCAAGGCGGGATAGACGCCCAATAGCAGGGTCATCACGATCAGCGGCGCGAAGATCGCGCGCTCCCGGCGCGACATATCGGTGATGGTGGCGAGGCCTTCCTTGACCAGCGCCCCAAGCGCGACGCGGCGGTAAAGCCAGAGGGCATAAGCCGCCGACAGGATCACGCCCGAGGTGGCCACCGCTGCAACCCAGGTATTGACCTGGAAAATACCGATCAGCACCAGAAATTCACCCACGAAGCCCGATGTTCCGGGCAGGCCGACATTGGCCATGGTGAAGAACAGGAAGACCAGCGCATAGGCGGGCATCCGGTTTACGAGGCCACCATAAGCGTCAATCTCGCGGGTATGCATGCGGTCATAGATCACACCGACGCAAAGGAACAACGCACCCGAAATAAAGCCGTGCGAGAGCATCTGAAAGATTGCGCCGTCGACGCCCTGTTGGTTGGCGGCGAAAATCCCGATGGTCACATAGCCCATATGCGCGACCGAGGAATAGGCAATCAGCTTTTTCATGTCCGACTGCGCCAGCGCCACCAGCGAGGTATAGACGATCGCAATCGCCGACATCCAGAACACCGCCGGGGTCATCACGTCCGATCCGACCGGGAACATCGGCAAGGAAAACCGCAGGAACCCGTAGCCGCCCATTTTGAGCAGGATCGCAGCCAGCACGACCGAGCCGGCAGTGGGCGCTTGCACGTGGGCGTCGGGCAGCCAGGTATGGACCGGCCACATCGGCATTTTCACTGCGAAACTGGCGAAGAAGGCGAGGAACAGCAGGGTCTGCAAGCCCCCGGTGATGGTTAGCCCCAGAACCGCGATGGGCTCAGAAGAGAAATCAAAGGCCATCAGCGTCGGGATATCGGAGGTGCCAGCCGCGAAATACATGGCTATCATCGCCACCAGCATCAGCACCGAGCCGAGGAAGGTGTAGAGGAAAAACTTGAACGCAGCGTAGATCCGCAAGGCCCCGCCCCAGATGCCAATGATCAGGAACATCGGGATCAGGCCGGCCTCGAAGAACAAATAGAACAGCACCAGATCGAGCGCGCAGAACACGCCGAGCATCAAGGTTTCCAGTATCAGGAAGGCGATCATGTATTCCTTGACGCGGCTGCTGACGCCCCAGCAACTCAGGATAGTGATCGGCATCAGAGCGGTGGTCAGCATCACGAAAAGGATCGAGATTCCGTCAACGCCCATCTTGTAGTTCAGCCCGGCGATCCAAGGCCGGTCCTCGACAAACTGAAACCCGGTATTGGCGGGATCAAACTGCGCCAGCAGCACCAGCGAGATCACAAAGGTCGCTGTGGTGGCGATCAGGGCCAGCATCTTGGCATTGCGCTGCGCCGCCTCGTCCGTGCCGCGCAGGAACAGGGCCAGGATCAGCGCAGCGATCGCCGGCAGAACCGTGATGATCGACAGGAGGTTATTCATGGTCTCAGCGCCCCCCGAGGGTCATCCAGGTGATAAGGACAGCAATCCCCAGCACCATGGCAAAAGCATAGGTAAAGACATAACCGGACTGGGCACGGCCAGCCAGACGGGTGAAGAAGGGGATGATCCCCATGGCAATACCGTTGATCGTCCCATCGATCACCGCGCCATCGCCCTTTTGCCACAGGAACCGGCCGAGCCATTTGGCCGGGCGAACGATCGCCCAGTCAAAAAGCTCGTCAAAGTACCATTTGTTGAGCAGGAACAGATAAAGCGGGCGCTGCTGAGTGGCCAGTTGCGCGGGCAGATGCGGCTTGCGAATGTAGAACTGAAAGGCGAGCAGGAAGCCGAGGACCATGGCCACAAAGGGCGAAGCCTTGACCCAGGTCGGCGCTTCATGCGCGGCGTGCAGGATGCCGCGTTCGGGCAACATCAGGACGGCGCCTTTAGGGGCGACGGCGGCATGCGCCGCTTGCTCGCTGGCGGTCTCGGTCGCTACAACGGTTTCTTCGGTATGGGCGGTGGCCGTTTCCTCGGTCGCAGTCTCGTCCGTAGCGTGGGTCTCTTCGGTGGCGTTTTCGGTGCCATGGGCCACGGCAGGCTCCATCGCGAACCAGGTCCGCATCTTGGCCTCGTCGCCAAAGAAAACGCCGTACCAGATCATCCCCGCGAACATCGCGCCGATGGACAGCACGCCCAAAGGCACCAGCATGGTCAAAGGCGCCTCATGGGCGTGGTCATGGGTATGGGCATCCCCGCGGGGCTTGCCGTAAAAGGTCATGAACATCAGGCGCCATGAATAGAACGAGGTCATGGCCGCCGCGAGGACCAGAAGCGGATAGGCATAGGCCGATCCGGCATAGGCGCCCTCGATCACCGCATCCTTGGACAGAAAACCCGCAAAGCCGAAATGGGTCAGCGGGATCCCGACGCCGGTGATGGCCAGCGTGCCGATCATCATCATCCAGAAGGTGAAGGGGATCTTCTTGCGCAACCCGCCGTAGTTCCGCATGTCCTGCTCGTGGTGCATCGCATGGATCACCGAGCCCGCGCCCAGGAACAGCATGGCCTTGAAGAAAGCATGGGTAAAGAGGTGGAACATTGCCACGGGGTAAAGGCCCACTCCCGCCGCGACGAACATATAGCCCAGCTGCGAGCAGGTCGAATAAGCGATCACCCGTTTGATGTCGTTCTGCACAAGGCCAACGGTGGCGGCGAAAAAGGCGGTCGTGGCCCCGACGACGGTGATCATCGTGGTGGCATCTGGCGCATATTCATAAAGCGGCGACATGCGGCAGACGAGAAAAACCCCGGCGGTCACCATGGTCGCGGCATGGATCAGAGCGGAAACCGGGGTCGGCCCCTCCATCGCGTCGGGCAGCCAGGTATGCAGGAAAAGCTGCGCCGATTTGCCCATCGCGCCGATGAACAGAAGAACGCCAATCAAGTTCGCCGCGTTCCATTCGGTCCACAGGAAATGCACTTGCGTTTCGGCCAGCTTTGGCGCGGCGGCGAAAACATCATCGAAACGGATGCTGTCGGTCAGGTAAAACAGCCCGAAGATCCCCAAGGCAAACCCGAAGTCGCCAACCCGGTTGACCACAAAAGCCTTGATCGCGGCGGCATTGGCCGAGGGCTTTTTGTAATAAAAACCGATCAAAAGGTATGAGGCGACGCCAACCCCTTCCCAGCCAAAGAACATCTGCACCAGATTATCCGAGGTGATCAGCATCAGCATCGAGAAGGTAAAGAAGGAAAGATAGGCAAAGAAACGCGCCTTATAGGCCTCGCCATGCCCCCAATTTTCATCATGCGCCATGTAGCCAAAGCTGTACAGGTGTACAAGCGCCGACACCGAATTCACTACAACCAGCATGATGGCCGTCAAACGGTCCAGCCGGATACCCCAATCGGTCGACAGCGAGCCGCTTTCGATCCAGCGCAGAAGGGTGATGTGCTGGGTGGTGCCGTCGAAGGTCAGGAAGATGTACCAAGACAGGATCGCGGCGGCAAAGATCAGCGCGGTGGTGATGACCTGACCGGCAAATTCGCCGATCAGGCGCCAGCCGAAACCGCAGAGTATGGCGCCCAAGAGCGGGGCAAGAAGGATGAAGGATGCCATGGTTTAACCTTTCATCACATTGACGTCTTCGACATCGATGGTGCCCCGGTTGCGGAAGAATACCACCAGAATCGCCAGACCAATCGCGGCCTCGGCGGCGGCAACGGTCAGGACGAACATGGTAAAGACCTGACCCACCAGATCACCAAGCTGCGAGGAAAAGGCGACAAAGTTGATGTTGACCGCGAGCAACATCAACTCGATCGACATCAGGATGACGATGACATTCTTCCGGTTCAGGAAGATGCCAAAGATCCCGATGACGAACAGGGCCGCCGCGACGATCAAGTAATGTTCTAGTCCAACCATTTCAGTCCCTCCGGGTCGTTGCCCGTTGTCTTGACTTTTCTTCTAGCCGGGGTTTCCCCGCCAGTCGGTGTTTGCCGCGCGCTAGAGCCCCTGCCCCGGTTTCACATCCATCAGTTCCATCGCCTTGGCCGGGTCGCGCCACATCTGGTGCAGCACGTTCTGGCGCTTGACCCCGGTGCGGTGGCGCAGGGTCAGAACGATGGCTCCGATCATCGCGACCAACAGGATCAGGCCGGCAAGCTGGAACAGAAGGATGTATTTGTCATAGATCAGCAGCCCCAGCGCGCGGGTATTTTCCACCTGCGCCGCATCCGGCGTGACCGAGGCGCGCAGGCCCATGGCGCCGTCGGCCTGCACCCAAGCGCCGACGCCAAGCACCAGCTGCATCAAGATCACGAGGCCCACCAGCAGCGCCAGCGGCATGTAGCGGCTCATCTCGCCCTTCAACTCGGCAAAGTCGATGTCCAGCATCATGACCACGAAAAGGAATAGCACCGCCACCGCGCCGACATAGACGATGATCAGCAGCATGGCGACGAACTCGGCCCCAAGCATCACGAAAAGCCCGGCCGAGGACAGGAAGGTCAGGATCAGCCAGAGCACCGAATGGACCGGGTTCTTGGCGACGGTGACCAAGAGGCCCGCGGCGATTGTCACGCTCGCAAAGGCATAAAAGGCGTAATCGGCAACGGTCATTTCGCTTTCTCCTCAGTCTGGGCACCCGTTTCGGCTGCCGTCTCGGCAAAGACGGCCTGCGCGATCTCCAGCGATTTTTGCACCGCGGGCAGCCCGCCGAACATCGACATCTGCCAGATCACCTCGGCAATTTCGCGCTGGGTTGCGCCGGAGGCAAGCGCCTGACGGATGGTCTGTTTCACTTGCGGCTCGGACAAGGCGCCCTGAACCGTCATCGCGGCCACGCTCACCAGCAAACGGGTGCGGGCATCCAGACCCTCGGGGTTGAAGGTCTTGCCAAACCAGGCCTCGGCCATATCGGCCGGCATGACCCCGAACAGCTTTTCAAAACCCTTTACGTCCAAGCCTTCCAAGCTGGGTTTGAAGGCAGCAGCCATCTGCTGGCCCTGCTCCATCATATGCTTGAAAATATTGGTAAATGCGTCAGTCATCAGCGGTACGGCGCGTCGATTTCAAGGTTGCGGGCAATCTCGGATTCCCAGCGGTCGCCGTTGCCGAGCAGTTTTTCCTTGTTGTAAAACAGCTCTTCGCGGGTCTCTGTGGCAAACTCGAAATTCGGCCCCTCGACGATGGCATCGACCGGGCAGGCTTCCTGACAGAAACCGCAGTAAATGCATTTGGTCATGTCGATGTCATAGCGCGTGGTACGCCGACTTCCGTCATCGCGCGGTTCGGCGTCGATGGTGATGGCTTGGGCCGGGCAGATCGCCTCGCAAAGCTTGCAGGCGATGCAGCGCTCTTCGCCATTGGCATAGCGGCGCAAGGCATGTTCGCCGCGGAAACGAGGCGACAGTGGGCCCTTTTCATGGGGATAGTTCAGCGTGGCCTTGGGGGCGAAGAAATACTTGAACCCGAGGCCAAAGCCTTTGATGAAATCCATCAGGAAGAAGTATTTGGTGGCGCGGGTCCAGTCGATTTGGGTCACGGCTCAGCCTCCGATGGTCCAGCGGGCCCAGAAAGTGCCCAGAATTTCAAACTTGGCGAGGAAGGCCACCAACACGACCCAACCCAGCGACAGGGGCAGGAAAACCTTCCAGCCGATTCGCATCAATTGGTCGTAGCGGTAGCGCGGCACGATGGCCTTCACCATGGCGAACATGAAGAAAAAGACCCACATCTTGGCGACCATCCACCACCAGCCATCGGCCAGCCCGGGGATTGGTGACAGCCAGCCGCCGAAGAACAGCAGCGAGATCAGCGCGCACATCAGGAAGATGGCGATGTATTCGCCCGCCATGAACAACAGGTAGGGCGTGGAGGAATATTCGACCATGAAACCCGCGACCAGTTCGGATTCAGCCTCGGGCAGATCGAAGGGCGGGCGGTTGGTTTCGGCAAGGGCCGAGATAAAGAACAAAAAGACCATCGGAAAATGCGGCAGCCAGTACCAGTTCAGCAGGCCATAATCGCCGTCCTGCGCCGCCACGATCGCGCCGAAATTCATCGAGCCGGTGGAGATGATGATACC
>CAIYZT010000023.1 GCA_903930735.1 uncultured Paracoccaceae bacterium
CAGATGACTAGGGTCTTTAGAGCCGGTCCCGCAAATCTGCACAGGACGCTAAGTGGAGTTTCTGCCTGACGGCGGGCACGCTGTGCCTGCGAATCAGGAGAGATCATGAGCAGACGACCGCGCCGGAACCACACACCGGTCTTCAAGGCCTGCCTGAAGATTGACCGAAAAAGCTTTAACGCGAGTGAGATGAACCTAGCGGAGTTCATGAGCGCGCTAGCGGGTAGATGTCAGGTGCAAATCAATCGTGACGCTCAGTGAATTCGAGGCGAAGAGATGCGAGAAGCTCGTCACCGAGTTCATCGAACGTCGGCGCCCACCACCGCATATTCGCACCGAGGTTGATCTCGCGTTCCGCATGCAAGGGCAGAGCGTCGAGATATTCGAGGTCCGTCGCCATTGGCGAGACAAAAGCAAGGTGCTGGAACACCCGCTCGCCAAGGCTACCTACAATAAAAGCAGAAGAAACTGGAAGGTCTTCTGGCGCAGGGCTGATCTAAAGTGGCACGGCTACAAGCCCAGCCCCGAAGTCGCATCCATCGAAGACTTTCTCGCTCTCGTACAGAAAGACGAGCATGGCTGCTTCTTCGGGTAGCTTGGCAAAACCCGATATGGAATTCCGCCATACACTCCTTCGGCTACGAACGGCCCCCCGAGCTGAGCCTTCGCGCTCTTGACCATCGGACCTACCGCGCGGACGCGGCAGTTGACCGGAGAAGTGCAGTGCCCCCGCCGTCAGCCCCAGAGAGCCCCGATGGTCTAGCTCTCCCACAAGGACAGCTAGGCAGGGCAGGTTCCGGGGATAAGGCCGCCAGTGGAGGCCATCGCGAGGAGTTACCCCACTGATTACCCCGAGAGCCAGAGCGGGTTTCCGGTCGAGAAAATTCACGGGCCTGCCTCGAACGCTGCGCCTACTTCATCCATTTGTCGAGAAGAGCTGAGATTTTTACCGGGCCAAGCTCTGCCAGAAATTTATCAAAGTCAGGACGGATCTTCGATCCCTTGGCGAAGGCAAAGCCAAGAGTATCGAATCCCTTGAACGTGTAGGCGGAATCAATCGGCAGCTTTTTCTTGAACTTGAAATCCGCGAAGACTGGCTCTTCGATGAAGGCGAGGTCAAGATTGCCATTGATGAGATCGGCGACGACCTCGTTGTAGGACGGATAGAGCTTGGCGCGGCTGACCGCGTAATAGCCCTTGGGCTCGAGCTCCGTCTGGATTAAGTCCGAATAGGCCATCCCGCGGGGATAGCCGATGGAGAACGGTTTCAGCTGCTCGAGCTTATCAATGCTGATCTTCCGGTCCGTCCGCGCGACGAGATGCCATGCGTTGTCATAATAGGGCGACGAGAAATCCATCGCGGCCTTGCGCTTCTCGGTGATGGAAATACCTGAGAAAGCGACGTCCGCCTGCCCGCTCGAAACAGCTCCGAGCATGCCCTGCCAATCATAGGAGGTAGTTGTGATCTTGCAGCTGCGCGACTTGCAATAAAGCTCGAAAATCTCAAGATCCGCGCCGGTGAGCTTGCCGTTTTCCTCGAACAGCAACGGCGGCGAGGTCGGAGAAACCGCGACGCGAATCTGTGTGTTCGGCGCCGGCTGCGCAATCGCCACGGACAGGCCGACCTGAAGGCAAACGAAAACGCCCAAGGCCAATCGCTTCATTATGTGGATCATCGTGCGCTCTCCGGATCTTTGATGCAAACTTAGCAGGGGACCGATTCCGGGCAATGTAGAAGGCCTTCGGCGGCCGCGCAATTAAGAAAACATTTATACTGTGTCCGGCCCAACTCGGTATGTCTGCGCGGATCATAAATGAAATGAATTATGTCTGGGTAGAAGAGGCCGCAATCGGGACAGCAGGAAGAATGCGACGTTTCTTCCCTCGACGGCCTCAAGCCCATCGCTGACTTTGGCTGTGCCGGTCGCCTCATCCTTGGTTGAGGCTAGCTCCGCAACTTCCTTCAGGGCTTTGCTGAGGGGGCGGCTTGATCTTTCCCATCTATAGTCAAGCTGGTGTTCGTCCCGGAAACTGAAGCGTTCAAAACGAGGCTTTTCCAATGATCCCTCGCATGGGAGAGGAGATCTATGAAAGCTTCGAGATTTTCCGCGCAGCCGATAGCGCCGCTTCTGAAGCAGGCCGATGACGGGTTTGGCATTGACGAGGACTGCCTGAAGGGCGGCGTTTCCTACTAGACATTCTAGCGGTGGCGCAAGAAGTACGGCGGCCTTATGCCGTCGGAGGTCAGGCGACTGAAGCGTACGTTCGCTGATATTTCGCTCGACAAGGCGCGCTGCAGGACGCGCCCTTAAAACAAACACTAAAATCTGGTCTGGTTTGGTTCTGACCCGCCAATCTGGAAGCAGAGCGCGAACGCCTGAATTCAAGGATAGATAATCTCTATTTTGCTGACAGACAAAAATAAACTTCGATCTATTTATAACAAAATATGAGTTTTTTGAATGATAATCCGGCGTCTGAGGCCGGCTTTCACTAGCTACATGGCGGCGGGAAACCAGCTGTCATCCAATTTCGGTCGCCACAGCCAAAATCGTTCCCAACAGCAGTGCCGCAATAGAATTTGGCGCCGACCCCTTGTTGAACAATCGCGTCTGGTCCAGCTGCGCCACCCGCCGCCTATTCAAGCCGGAATCTGATCCGCTTGACGCGGCCTCTTTCGCCCAGATATGGATACTTACGTTTATAGTATGTGAGAATTTACTGAATTGGGCAAGGTCTTAACCCAAGTCGCCGCTCTGAATTGTATCCTGCAGCGTTACTTGGCGGCCGCCTGTAGAGATCGGGAAATG
>CAIYZT010000024.1 GCA_903930735.1 uncultured Paracoccaceae bacterium
GCCGGTGTCGATCGACTGCATGTCAAGCGGGCGCATGGAGCCATCTGCGAATTGCTCGTTCTGCATGAAGACGTTGTTCCAAATCTCGATGAACCGGTCGCCATCCTCATCGGCGCTGCCCGGCGGGCCGCCCCAGATGTGGTCGCCGTGGTCATAGAAAATCTCGGTGCAAGGCCCGCAAGGCCCGGTCGGCCCCATGCGCCAAAAGTTGTCATCGGTCGGGATGCGGATGATGCGGCTATCGGGCAGGCCCGCAACCTTTTTCCAGATTTCCGCCGCCTCGTCATCGGTGTGATAGACGGTGACCAAAAGCTTGTCCTTGTTCAGGCCAAAATCTTTGGTCAAAAGCTCCCAGGCAAAGGCGATGGCCTGGTCCTTGAAATAGTCGCCAAAGGAGAAATTCCCGAGCATTTCGAAGAAGGTATGGTGGCGCGCGGTATAGCCGACATTGTCGAGATCGTTATGCTTGCCCCCGGCGCGCACGCATTTTTGGGCGCTCGTCGCCCGTTTGTAATCGCGGGTTTCAACACCGGTGAACAAGTTCTTAAACTGCACCATGCCCGAATTGGCGAACATCAAGGTCGGATCGTTCCGCGGCACCAAGGGGCTGCTGTCCACGACGCGGTGGCCGTTGCGCTTGAAGAAATCAAGATAGGTGGAGCGGATGTCGTTCAACGAGGCCATGCGCGTAAAAACCCTTTGGTTAAGGCGATTTCGCCCGGTTTAGCCGCCACGCCCGCCCCTGTCCACACCTGACGAAAAAAAGGCCGCGGCGGGGTGCCACGGCCTTTTTTTAATGCGTTTGGTTTGGCGGCTTTATTCGTCGATCAAGTCTTCCGTCGTCGGAGAGACCGAAAAGTCGAGCCCATTGGCTGCACGGATCTTTTCTTCGATGATCTGCGCCACGGCGGGGTTCGATTTCAGGAAAAGCTTGGCGTTTTCACGCCCCTGACCGATCCGCTCATCGCCAAAGGAATACCAGCTGCCCGATTTCTCCACGACACCGGCCTTGACCCCCAGATCAACCAGCTCGCCGGTCTTCGAGATGCCTTCGCCATACATAATGTCAAACTCAACCTCCTTGAAGGGTGGTGCAACCTTGTTCTTGACCACCTTAACCCGGGTGGCATTGCCCACCACCGCGTCCTTGTCCTTGATCGCGCCAATGCGGCGGATATCCAGACGGACCGAAGCGTAGAATTTCAGCGCATTACCGCCGGTCGTGGTTTCCGGGCTGCCAAACATGACGCCGATCTTCATCCGGATCTGGTTGATGAAAATCACCATGCAATTGCTGCGGCCGATCGAGGCGGTCAGCTTGCGCATTGCCTGGCTCATCAAACGGGCCTGCGAACCCATCTGCATATCCCCCATATCGCCTTCAATTTCCGATTTCGGCACCAGAGCTGCCACGGAATCGATGACGATCAGGCTAACAGCTCCCGAACGGACGAGGGTATCGACAATCTCCAGCGCCTGCTCGCCGGTATCGGGCTGGCTGATCAACAGCTCGTTCAGATCGACGCCCAGCTTCTTGGCATATTGCGGATCAAGCGCGTGCTCAGCGTCGATAAAGGCGCAAACGCCACCCTTTTTCTGCTCTTCGGCGACCACATGTAGCGTCAGGGTCGTTTTGCCCGAGCTTTCCGGGCCATAAATCTCGATAATGCGGCCCTTTGGCAGACCGCCGATGCCCAAGGCAATGTCCAGACCCAGCGAGCCGGTCGAGGTTGCCTCGACATCCATCACCGGATTGTCCTGGCCGAGCTTCATGATCGAGCCCTTGCCAAACTGCCGTTCGATCTGAGCCAGCGCGCTCTCCAAGGCTTTGGTCTTGTCCATGTCGCGTTTATCCTTCAGGTCGAAAAGGTTTGCACCAGCCATCGTCGGTCCCCTTATTCCATAGCTTTGACCAAGCGGCAATCGCCCGGATTGTTCATGACTTGTTCTCATGGTGTATGAGCACAAAGAAAGAACAATTCAATGTAAATCTTCGTCATTTCTACATTTCACGCTTTTCTTAACAACTGGTTTACGGCAGATCGAAAAGAACACCCTATCGGAGCCTCCCATGCTGGTATTCCTAAAGCCCGGATTGGTCTTTCTGGCGACCCCAAAAACTGCGTCAACGGCGATCGAAGCGGCCCTTGGCAGCTTGGCAAGCCTGTCCATGACCCATCCAAAGGTTTTGAAACACACGGATATCAGCCTTTTTCGCGCCCATCTTCAGCCCTATCTTAAGGCGACGACGGGGATCGATTTCGTCACAACGGCCCTGATGCGGGCGCCGCGCGATTGGCTGGGAAGTTGGTATCGCAATCGACAAAGGGACGATGAGGCCAAGGAAACCTCGACCCATGACGTCAGTTTTGAAGAGTTTGTGCGCCTTGCCTGCAGCCCCGAGCCGCCGCTTTTTGCCCGCGTGGGTCGGCAATTTGACACTCTCGCGCCCAGACCAGACCTAAGGGTGGATCACATTTTCGCCTATGACCATCTTGAGGATTTCGTGCATTTTCTGGAAGATAACCTCGATTTCGAGATCGTTCTGCCGCATCTCAACGTCTCGCCGAAAGGTGATCTTGACCTGTCCGCAGCGGCCGAGGAGCTGATCCCCGCGCATTTTGCCCAAGATATCGCGCTTTACAAATCGCTCAGGTCGATCTGACCTGCTCTCGGCAACTGATTAAATTTCCTAGCCATCTCGCCGAGGGCTAGTGAAGTTGCCCCTGAACGGTCTGGGTCAGTTCGGCCAAGGAAAAAGGCTTGGGCAGGAAGATTGAATTTGGGATCCGCGCTTGATGCTCCTGCAAGGCATCCTCTGAATAGCCCGACACAAAGATCACTTTTACATCGGGACGTTCTTGCATTGCAAGTTTCACCCAACTCGGCCCATCCATGCCCGGCATGACGACATCGGTGACGAAAAGATCGACCCGCAGAGCCGGATCCTCGAGGGTTTTCAGCGCCTCTTCGGCATTGGCCGCTTCCAAGACGGTGTAGCCGCGCATGCGCAGCGCGCGCGAGGCAAAGGCGCGCACCGGGGCCTCATCCTCGACCAGCAAGACAACGCCCTGCCCTGCACGGCTGTGCAAGACGCGGCGCGATGCGGGTTCAGGGTCAATCTGCGCGGCCTCAGTGTTTTCATGCACTGGAATATAAAGGGTAAAGATGGTGCGCTTACCCAGAACCGAATCGACGAAAATGAAGCCGCCGGATTGTTTGATGATCCCATAGGCCGTCGACAGGCCAAGCCCCGTCCCCTCGCCCACCTTTTTCGTGGTGAAGAAGGGTTCGAAAATCTTGTTGCGCAGGTCTTCGGAAATGCCCGTGCCGGTATCAGAAACGCGGATCACCGCCCAGTTTCCGGCCGAAACCACCGCCCGGTCACGTTCCAGCGGTTCGGCCAGATGGACCGCTTCGGTTTCGATCACGATGGTTCCGCCGACGGGCATGGCATCGCGGGCATTCACGACCAGATTCATGATGACCTGCTCCAACTGTCGCTTATCCGCGCGCATGGTGCGCAGATTTGAGTCATGAACGAGCCGCAAATTCGCCCGTTCTCCGACAAGTCGGTTCAAAAGATGGGTCAGTTCCGACAGGACGTCCTGAAGATCAAAACTCTCCAGTTTCAAGGTTTGTTTCCGCGAAAACGCGAGCAATTGCCGGACGAGGGCCGCCGCCCGATTGGCATTTTGATGGATCTGCATCAGATCGCCATAATCGACATGCTCGCGCGAATGACGGGTCAAAAGCAGATCGCAATGCCCGGAGATAGCGGTCAGAAGATTATTGAAATCATGCGCGACCCCACCCGCAAGCTGGCCAATGGCCTGCATTTTCTGGCTTTGGACGAACTGCTCTTCAAGACGCTTGAACTGGGTTGCGTCTTGCAAAACTGCGAGAACATGGGGGCGTCCAAGTTCGACGATGCGGCGCAGGGTGACTTGGAAAAACACCTCGCCGGTCAGTTTGCGGGCACGCATGACTTCGCTGCCGCCGGGCAGACGTTCGGCATGGACATCGGAGAGCCAATCCGAAACAGGGCGGCCCAGACCCTCGAAAAGGTCGTGAAACATCGCCTCCTCATCGACCTTCAATTCCAAGAGGTCGCGCACCACCAGATTGGCGCCGCACAGCAGGCCATCGGCGGCGAATTTGGCCAGAGCGACCGGAAAATACTCGAAATCCGCCAGCACGCGCGAGCTGCGATCGGAGGTGGATACGGGCAAAAGATAGATCTCGTGCCGCTCACTCGTGCCTTCAATCTCGGCCAAAAGCGCGCGGACATTGCCGTTTGCCGTATTGATCTCCACCTCTTCGCCATTGTTTCGGGTCGGCTGATTGAAGACGCTGTCGAGCCGTTTTGGCCGCGCGCCCAAAAGCCGCCGCATCGCCTCGTTCGAGTAAAGGACCACGCCGTTTTTATTCGCCGTCAGCATCGGCAAGCTTAATTGTTCGGCGCCGCGCCCGGCCCCGGTGCGATCCTGGAACTCTTCCAGCCGCCAAAGAACCCGGTCCGGGCCGGTGCGATGGGCCGATATTCGGCTATGGCCGTGCCTTGTGACCACATCCTCGCGCGATTTGAGCCCGCTTAAGGCACGGGTTTGCAGCCGGTACAGGACCGCCCCCGGCGAGGCAAAATGTTCGCTGAGCAGGCTGGTCAGGGTGGCCCGGTTGTCGCCGCCGAACCGGGTTGCGGCCGCCTCGTTGCGGTACAGAACCTGGCAATGGGCATCGGTCATGAAACAGGACGAATAATCGCGCGCCACGATTTCGACGGTCATTAGGTCTTCGCGGAACAGCGCCCTCTGCAGGATTGCTGCATGGATCCGCAAGAAAATGGTCAGAACTGAAAGCGTCGTGGCCACAATCGTCGCAATCAAGCGATATTCCGGCGCGTGCACGATTAGGGCCAGGGCGGCAAAGGCCACCGCTACGAGAAGCAATATCCAATGGCGGCTGGCTTCTGGCCGTTTGAACGGTATGGCGATCTCGGCAATAGCCACTTTTCCCCCCGCAAGAATCGCTGTACCCACAGTTGCCTACAAAAGTTAACCCATGTTTAACCCGGCCCCGGCAAGCGCCTGAATTGCGCGGAGAAAAAACCGTCGCCCTGGCCCGTAACTCCCCGTCTTTTCGACCGCTCACAGCGCCAATCCGGATGACGGCTTTCAAAGGCCAAAACCTGATTTTCGTTTTCGGCCTGCAAGACAGAGCAGGTCACGTAGACGAGCACACCTTCAGGTTGAACTATTTGTGCGGCGTGGTCAAGAATTTCAGCCTGCAACCCGCAGATTTCCAGCAGTTTTTCCGGAGTCAGGGCCCATTTGCCCTGCGGATCACGCCGCCAGCTGCCCGAACCCGAACAGGGCGCATCGCACAGGACCAAATCATAGGGGGCTTTGCTGCCCGGATCCGCAAGAATAGCCACCTCGACCCCCGCCCTTTGGGCGCGCAGCGGCAGATCCTTAAGCCGATTTGGGAAATGGTCATAGGCATGGAAATGCCCATCCACCCGCGCCGCCATGGCAAGGCTCTTGCCACCGCCGCCCGCGCAATAATCAAGTACCTTGTCGCCCGGCTTTAGCGGCAGATCGAGAACCACGCTTTGCGAGGATAGATCCTGAAGTTCAACCAATCCCTGAAGATAAGCCTCGGAGGTATTGATTTTACGGGCGTTTTCTAAAACTTCGAGACCCCATTCGTTCGCGGAATCGGTTTGCGCGATGATCCCATCCTTTGTTAACGAAGCCAGCGCCGCCGCCGGCGTGGCTTTGCGCCCATTCACCCGCAAAAAGGTCGGGGCCCGGTGTTGCATCGCTGACAGGGTGGCGGCGAAATTCTCGCCCAGGGAGGCCTGCATTTGGGGGCCAAGCCAGTCGGGGCAGTCCAGCGCCTCCAGCGGCAGCGCTTCGAGGGGCGCATCGGCCGCACCCAAAGGGCTGGGGGCATGGCCCGTGCCGGTGAATAGGTCCTGCGGGTCCGTGCCCTCGCGGCGCAAATGCCCAAGGATCAATCCACGCCCCGTCATCGCCCCGCCAAGCGCCGCGTAGGAACGCTTGCAGCGCAGGGCCGCAAAGACCAGATCGCGGATGGCATGGCGGTCGCCCGATCCGGCAAAGCGGTTGGCCCGGCCCCAATGGGTCAGCGCTTGCTCGGCGCCTTCGCCGTTCAGGATCCGGTCGAGAATTTCCATCGCGCCGGAAAGGCGAGCAGGCGGGGTCATGGGGGGAATGTCCAAAGGAAAGCAGTGCTTTTCCCTAACCTTTGGCGCAATGAAGGGCAATCGCTCTGGTATTATGCCCCTGCCTGCCCCATCTAGCAAAGCGGGAACGCGCGCGGGGGGAGTTTTGGGTGTCTGGGCCGGATAAAGCACTGAGTTTGAATGCGACTTTGCGTGCCTTGACATCGGGCGACGACGCGCCGGATGGCCAGTTCCCCGAAAGATTGTCACTGGCCGAGGTCGTGCGGCAGTTGGATGATCAGGCGCGCGGCATCTTGATTATTCTGTTTGCCCTGCCGAACCTTATTCCCAGCGTGCCCGGAACCTCGGCAGTGACCGGGCTGCCACTGGTGTTTCTCTGCGTGCAGATGGCGCTGCAGCGCCCGCCATGGCTGCCACGGTTTTTGTCGGATCGCAGCATCTCGCGCCTTTGGCTCGAAGCGATTCTGGACAAGGCGCAGCCTTGGATTCTGCGGGTGGAAAGGCTGATCCGGCCCCGATTGTCGATCCTGACCACCGGCCCCGCCGAGCGGTTTCTAGGGCTGCTCGGGGTCATCCTGGCGCTGACGGTGATGCTGCCGATCCCGCTTGGCAATGCGATGCCGGCGCTGGCGCTGATCTGCCTGTCGCTGGGCCTGATAGGGCGCGACGGGGTTTGGGTGCTGACGGGGCTGTTCATGTCGGGGATGGCGGCCGCGCTGTTGGCGGTTGCCGGCTGGGCAGCGTTTCAATCGGTTCTGTACATGAGCCTGAATTGGTTCGGGATGGGCTGAGGTTGCCCTCAGCCTAAACGGTAATTAGGGCTTTCGCGGGTGATCTGGACGTCATGGACATGGCTTTCCTTCAGCCCCGCCCCGGTAATGCGCACAAATGTGCAATTGGCGCGCATCTCGGCCACGGTGCGGTTGCCGGTATAGCCCATGGCGGCGCGCAGCCCCCCCACCATCTGATGCAGGACGACCGAAACCGAGCCCTTGTAGGGCACCTGCCCCTCGATGCCTTCGGGCACCAGCTTGTCCGAAGCGGCGTCTTTCTGGAAATAGCGGTCGGCCGAGCCGCGGGCCATAGCGCCAAGGCTGCCCATGCCGCGATATGCTTTGAACGAGCGGCCCTGCCATAAAATGACCTCGCCCGGGGATTCGTCGGTGCCCGCAATCGCGCTGCCGACCATGGCGCAGCTCGCGCCTGCCGCGATCGCCTTGGCGAAATCGCCCGAATATTTGATGCCCCCGTCGGCGATCACCGGAATATCGCCAGCCGCCCGCGCCGCATCCAAAATCGCGGTCAATTGCGGAACCCCGACCCCGGCCACGATCCGCGTGGTGCAGATCGATCCCGGACCGATGCCGACCTTGACCGCATCCGCCCCCGCCCCGATCAGCGCCCGCGTCGCCTCGGCGGTGGCCACATTGCCGGCCACGACCTGCACCTTGTTCGACAGCCGCTTGATCCGCTCGACCGCAATCGCAACGCCCTCGGAATGGCCATGCGCGGTGTCGATCACCACCAGATCCACCCCAGCCTCGATCAGCGCCATCGAGCGTTCGTACCCCGCATCGCCCACCGTCGTTGCGGCGGCGACCCGCAGACGGCCCATCTCATCCTTGCAGGCATGCGGGTTCAGAACCGAGGTTTCGGTATCTTTCAGCGTCAAAAGCCCGGTCAACTTGCCCGCGCCGTCGGTCACCAGCAGCTTTTCAATCCGCCGCGCCTTCATCAGGCTGATGGCCTGATCGCGGTCCACCGGTTCATGAAGCAGTGCCAGGTTGGTCGATGTCATCATCACCGAAACCGGCGTATTCTCATCGGTGGCAAAGCGCATATCGCGGTTGGTCACGATCCCAAGCACCCGGCCCGCCGCATCGACCACCGGAAAGCCGGTGATCTGATAACGCTCCATCAACACCTTGGCGTCGCGCATCGTCTGTTCAGGGCGCAGGGTGATGGGCTGATAAACCACCCCGGATTCGAACCGTTTGACGCGGCTGACCTCGCGCGCCTGCGCTTCGGTCGTCAGATTGCGGTGGATCACGCCGATCCCGCCCGCCTGCGCCATGGCGATGGCCATCCGCGCCTCGGTGACCGTATCCATCGCCGAAGACAAAAGCGGGATGTTCATCCGCACCGATTTGGTCACATAGGTCGAGGTATCAGCATCGGACGGCAGCACCGAAGAGGCGGCCGGGACCAATAGCACATCGTCAAAGGTAAGTGCCTCGCGAATCTCCATGAAATCCTCCTTGGGGGGCTTTGGGGAGTGGGTTCGTTTGACGGCTCCCCATTTCATCGATGCCGGTAAAAGGCAAGGGGTGGCTTGCGTCCAGAGGTGTTTCACGGTTTTGTCGGCAAAAGTGATTTGGGGACCAGGCGATGCGGGTTGCGATTGTAGAGAACACCAAGGTAACGCATCACGGGCAGGTGGGCGTGGCGCTGCACGAAAAGGCGGCGCTGATTGACCTTTACAAGCCGTGGCTCGATGGCGTTTTACCCAAACCCAACAGCTTTGACGCGCTGGTGGTTTTCGGCGGCGAGCAATCGGCGATGGATGACGCGCTGCATCCCTATCTGCCCGATCTGGCCGCTTTGATGGCCGATACGGCGGTGGGCGGCGTTCCGGTTTTGGGGATCTGCCTTGGCGCGCAGCTTTTTGCGCGCGGGCTTGGCGCGCAGAACATCTTGGGCCGTGCGCCGGAGTTTGGCTGGTGCGAAGTGGCCAAGCATCCGCAGGCTTCGCAGGATGCCGTGCTAGGCACCCTGCCCGGGGCCTTTGACATCTTTCAATGGCATTCCGACACTTTCACCCCGCCGCCCGGTGCCGAGGTTCTGGCCCGCTCAAGTGTCGCAGCGGTGCAGTGCTATCGATATGGCCGGGCCGGCTATGGCATGCAGTTTCACTTTGAGGCGAGCCGGGCCGTTGCCGCCGATTGGCGCGCCAAGTTTCGGTCCATCATTGATGCCGTTGCTCCCGGCTGGGCCGATGAGTTTGAGAGCCATGCCAAGAACCAAGGGGTTGCTGCGGACGCCCATGGCTTGCAGATTGCCCGGGCCTGGACCGCGCTGATCTAAGATCCTAGCGCCGCAGAACCGGAAACCAGTCTTCGCGCAGGCGCTGGCCGGGTTGCATTTCATGGCCCTCAAAGGGCGGCGAGGTGCGGCCCGGGCGCTGGATATAGCGCGCGTCATCGCCCACGAGGCGCAGCGAAAAGGCGCGGCGGCGCTGATCCGTGGTATTGCCGCGCGCGCCGTGCAGGGTGCGGAAATTGAAGGCCACGGCGTCTCCTGGCTCCATCTTCCATTCCAAGACCTGCATCCCCTCGGCATCAGGATCCGGCACGGGCATGTATTTGTTTTCATCGGGATAAAAGCTGGTCTCGGCCAGCCAGCGGGTCGGCAAGACCTCGCGCGGCCAAAGATGCGATCCGGCAACGCAGCGAAGGCTGGCCTCGCGAACCGGGTCCAGCGGCGACCAGAAAGAGACATTCTGCTGCCCGCCGACAAAGTAATAGGGCCCGTCCTGATGCCAGGGCGTCGGGCGCGAGGTGCCGGGCTCTTTGACCAGAACATGGTCATGAAAAAGCTGCACATAGTCCGAGCCCATCAATTGCGCCGCCACCGAGGCCGCACCCGATTGCTCGATGACCTGCTGAAATTCGGGGATACGCTGCCAATTGCAATAATCGTCGAAAAACCGCCCCGGCTCGCCCGGTTTCAGGTTTTCAGCCGCCGAGGGGCCGGGCGCGGCCATATTGCGCTCGATCCCAGCGCGCAAAACATCCACCCAATCGGCCCAGAGCCCCTTGATCACCACCGCGCCCAGGGTCTGATAGTCCTGAATCATTTGCTGAGAAATCACCATCGCCATCGCCGTCGCTCCTCTTGGTCCTAGTCTGCAGTGCTGACAGCCTTTGAACCACATCGGCATCATTGGTGCAAATGCCGGGATCGGCTCAAACCGCTTTGACTGGCGCGATGTTTGCGCTATCAAGGCTGAGTTGCGGCCGAAAAACGCGATGGGGTCCACCTAGCCCCTTCTCCCAAGGGATAGTTTTCGATAATAATGCGATGCAGGCCCGGCTTGCGATCCATCTAAAGCAGCATGTCAGGGCGACGATGAACCTCAAGGAACTATCGCTCAAGTTGAATCTGTCGCCGACCACCGTGAGCCGGGCCCGGAACGGCTATCCCGAGGTCAACGCCGCCACGCGCGAACGGGTCGATGCCGCCGCCAAACCCTATGATTACCAGCCCAATTCACGGGCGATCCGGCTGGCAAGGGGCCGCTCGCATGCCGTCGTCTACGTGATTTCGGGCAATCTGAAAAACGAGATCATGAACCCGATCTTTTCGGATTTCA
>CAIYZT010000025.1 GCA_903930735.1 uncultured Paracoccaceae bacterium
GGCGCGCGCCAATTACAAGGATATCGACCGCTGCTGGGAGGCGGTGAAACACGCCCGCAGCCCGCGCATCCATACCTTTATCGGCACCTCACCCTTGCACCGCGCCATTCCCAATCTGGACATGGACCAGATGGCGCAGCGTATCCACGACACGGTCACCCATGCCCGGAACCTGTGCGATAACGTTCAATGGTCGCCCATGGACGCGACGCGCACCGAGCATGATTATCTGTGCCGCACGGTCGAGATTGCGATCAAGGCGGGGGCGAGCACGATCAACATCCCCGATACGGTCGGTTATACCTATCCCTTTGAGAGCGCCAAGTTGATCCAGATGCTGCTGGAGCGGGTTCCGGGCGCGGACCAGATCATTTTTGCCACCCATTGCCACAATGATCTGGGCATGGCTACGGCCAATTCGCTTGCCGCGGTCGAGGCAGGCGCGCGGCAGATCGAATGCACGATCAATGGTTTGGGAGAACGGGCGGGCAACACCGCGCTTGAAGAGGTCGTGATGGCGATGCGGGTGCGCAACGATATCCTGCCCTATGACACCGGGATCGACACCACAAAGATCATGAACCTGTCCCGCCGCGTATCGGCCGTTTCGGGCTTTGCGGTGCAGTTCAACAAGGCCATCGTCGGCAAAAACGCCTTTCTGCACGAAAGCGGCATCCATCAGGACGGCGTTTTGAAGAATGTGCAAACCTTCGAGATCATGCGCCCCGAGGATATCGGCCTCAGCCAGAAAAACCTGACCATGGGCAAACATTCGGGCCGCGCGGCCCTGCGCTCCAAGCTGAAAGATCTGGGTTTTGATCTGGCCGATAACCAGCTGAACGATGTCTTCGTGCGCTTCAAGGCCTTGGCAGATCAGAAGAAAGAGGTGTTTGACGACGACCTGATCGCCTTGGTGGCCGATGAGGCGACCACGGACGAGGGCGATCATCTACAAATCAAGCGGCTGCGGGTCGTCTGCGGCACCGAAGGGCCCCGCGAGGCGGAATTGACGCTGCTGGTCGGCGGGATCGAGGCCTCGATTGATGCGACGGGCGACGGGCCGGTGGATGCGGCCTTCAATGCTGTGGACATGCTTTATCCGCACGGCGCCAAGCTGGAGGTTTATCAGGTCCATGCCGTCACCGAAGGCACCGATGCGCAGGCAACGGTTTCGGTACGTCTATCCGAAGACGGGCGGATCGCGACCGGCCAATCGGCGGATACCGATACCGTGGTGGCCAGCGTCAAGGCCTATGTGAACGCGCTGAACCGGCTGATCGTGCGGCGCGGCAAGACGGCGCCGGATACGGATGTGAAATCGGTGAATTACAAGGACGCATGACCTTTCCGCGGCTTGGCCTTGCGGGCCAGGCCGCCCCCGACCCTTGACGCGCCGGTTGACTTCGATCACGCCAAAATCCAAAATCGGAACGAAAGCTTGGATTTCATGTTCTGTCCTTCGCCTGCCCTGCTTCTTGCATTGTTGATCTGCTTAAAGGTATTTGAAAACGATGCGTATTTATGTGACCGGCTGCTCCGGAATGCTTGGCAACGAGGTGCTGGGGCACCTTGCAAGCCGTGCGGGCAGCGATGTCATCGGCCTGTCCCGGCGTGCATTGCCTAGTTTGGGCGCGGACCTGCCCCATCTTGTCACCCCCGCACCGCTGAACCCGGACTGGCTGGCACCCCAAGACACCGACGCTACGATTGTCCATTGCATCGGCATGGCCAATCCGCGCCGATCCTTTGCCAATTTTGCGGGACTGCTCGCTGACGAGGTCGCGCCGCAAGTGGCCATGATCGAACGGCTGGTGGCGCGCGGCTGGCGCGGGCATCTGGTTTTCCTGTCCTCGGGCGGGACGGTTTACGGCGATGTGACGGCTCTGCCGATCCTGGAAACCGCGCCTTTGTCGCCAAAAAGCGATTACGGCCTTTCCAAGATCCTGCTGGAGGAAAGCTTTGCCTTTCTGGCCCGCCGTCACGGGTTTCGTCTGACAGTGCTGCGGGTGGCCAACCCCTACGGCGCAGCTATTCGAAAGCCAGAACAAGGGGTTATCCCGCTGATGATTGAGGCGGCCCTGACACAGAGGCCCTTTGCCTTGATCGGCACCGGACAAGAACAGCGCGATTATCTGCATATCAGCGATTTCCGGATCGCCGTTGAAAAGGCCTGCCTGCGCAAATCGGAACAGCAATGCGAGATCATCAATATCGGTTCGGGCAAGGGCACTTCGCTGAACGAGTTGATGCGCCTGATATCAGAGCTGACAGGCAAGAACCTGACCTGTGCCGTCTCGCCCAGCCTGATGGATGTCAAATCCAGCATTCTGGACATTTCAAAAGCGCGGCGCGCCCTGGATTGGTCACCCCAAATTGGGATTGAACAGGGGCTTCGAACTCTGTTAGCACGGGACAATGATCATTCTTCACAGCCGCAATCCTTGGGCTAACGCGCCTGATCCGGTTCTGTCGACGGGCAGCAAGCTTTGTCTTTTGCTGCCAGAGTCGGATACCGCGCCCAAAGCCCTGGTGGACCGCGCGCCAGAGCCGCCCTTTATCTTCGAGGTGATGGGACATCTGCACAGCGCCTTGGATACTCTGCGCACCATCGTGCTCACCGTGGAAAAATGCGGCGGTATCGGACCGGGGCCCCTAGTCTACCTTAGCGAGACGGCTGATCCTGCTCCGCTGAACCGGGCGATCAAACCCTTTGAAGTCGAATGGTCGCTGGACGCTGAGGGCGAGTTGGACAGCTTTGTTTGCGGGCAAAAGGTGGTGCAGGCCGATTTGTTCGTGAACTTTTTCCAGAATATGCAGCCCCGTCTGGAAAAAAGCGCAACCAAGCACAGCATGGATCTTTTCGTCCAGTTCTTCGGGGAAACGAGCTTCTTGGGGCGCGCCTTTGCTTGATCTTGCCGCCCTTTGGCGCCGTTACGCGACCCCCTTGGGTCTGATGACCTCCCGTCCGGATTTCCGCGTCGATCCTGAGTTCA
>CAIYZT010000026.1 GCA_903930735.1 uncultured Paracoccaceae bacterium
CGGGTTGCGGACGCCGATGCAGAACTCGGCCTTGATATCGGGGAAGATGTTTGAAAAGGCGCGGACGCGTTCGGCGGCGGTCGGATACATCCGGCCCTTCAGCGACCACATCGGATAGGACAAAAAGCTGTCCCAGGACAGGATCAGACGCTTGGCAATATCCTCTTCCATGATCTGTTCCAGCACCAGGGCTTGGGTATCGCGGCTGGCCGGATTGCCTTTCAGCGCGATGGCGGTATCGCGCAGCAGGTTGCGGTAGCGCGCCGGGCCGGGCACCACGATGCCCTGCGCCGACAGCGCGCCACGGTTCTTGAGCAGGCAACGCAGCAGTCGCTCTTCGTCGGTGCAATGCGCGCCAAGATGATAGACGATTTCCATGAAACGGGCCTGCCAGTTTTTGCTTTTTGCTGGGCAGCCTACACGGGCTTTCTTTACAGGGAAACCGCTTTCCTGTTATCGGAGGGCGCATGTTACCCAAGCGAAACACTCAGGCAAAGCCCCAACGCCGTTGGCAAAGGCGCAAAACGCGGCTGCTAAAGTCTGGCGGGCCGCTGTCGGGCTGGTCCTTGCTGGGCATTGCGATTTCGCTGCTGGCGATCTTGCCAGTTCTTGCGGTGATCGCGCTGGCCTTTCAGCCCGAACAGAACATCTGGCCGCATCTGAGCGGCACGGTTTTGCCGCGCTACCTGAGCAATACCTTGATCCTGATGGCCGGGGTGGGGGCGCTTAGCGCGGCCATGGGCACCGGGGCGGCTTGGATCGTAACGATGTACCGCTTTTCCGGCAGCCGGCTCCTGCAGGGCCTGCTGCTGTTTCCGATGGCGCTGCCGGCCTATATCGGGGCCTATGCCTTGGTCGACTTTCTGGATTATTCGGGGCCAGTTCAGCTGTTGCTGCGCGGTGCGATGGGCTGGACCTCGGCGCGCGACTACTGGTTTCCCGAAACCCGGTCGATCGGATTTGCCATTCTGGTGCTGTCGAGCGCCTTTTACCCCTATGTCTATCTTCTGGTTCGCAATGCGCTGAAAGAGCAGTCGGGCGGGCTTTATGAGGTGGCCCGCGCGCTCGGAGCCGGGCCGTTTGGCATGTTTTGGCGCGTGGGCTTGCCGCTGTCGCGCCCGGCGCTGGCCGCTGGGCTGGCGCTGGTGTTGATGGAGACGGCCGCCGATTACGGCGCGGTGCAGCATTTCGGTGTACAAACCCTGACCACGGGCATCTTTACCACCTGGCTTGACGGCGCCGATGCCGGGGGCGCGGCGCAGATTGCGCTGCTGCTGTTGGGCATGATCCTCGCGCTGTTGCTGGTGGAGCGTCTGGGCCGCAAGAACGCGCGGTTCAACCGGCCCGCCCGCGCTGACCGCCCCGTATTGCCACGCCAGTTGAAGGGGTTTCAGGCGGCATTCGCGTTTTTCCTCTGCCTCCTGCCCGCCGTTCTTGGATTCTTCCTGCCGGTGGCGGTGATGGGCTGGCATGCGCTTCGCCGCCCCGAGGTCTGGCTTGATCCGGGTCTGGCGCAGGCCTTCGGCAATACGGTTTTTGTCGGGTTTCTGGCTGCGCTGATCACGGTTGCTGGCGCTTTTGTGGCCGCTTTTGGTCTGCGTAAGCTGCACAAGGGCACGGCACGGATTCTGGTTCCGATCAGCATGCTGGGCTATGCCGCGCCCGGAGCCGTGCTGGCCGTGGGCGTCCTGATCCCGCTTGCGGCCTTTGATCACCTCCTTGCGGACACCGTTCTGGCGATCAGCGGCACCGATCCCGGCCTGATGCTGACGGGCACCGCCTTTGCCCTCATACTCGCGTTTTCGATGCGATTTTTCGGCATTGCGCAATCTGCGATGGACGCTGCCTTTGGCCGGATCGCGCCCTCCTTGCCGCTCGCGGCGCGCTCCTTGGGCCTCGGTGAGCGGGCCGTGCTGCGCGCCGTCCATGTGCCTTTGATCAAAGGCTCGCTCGCCACTACCCTGCTGGTGGTCTTTGTCGAATGCGTCAAGGAATTGCCTGCGACGCTGCTCCTGCGGCCCTTCAACTTTTCCACCCTGTCCACCCGCACCTACGAGCTGGCCAGTCTGGAGCGGCTCAGTGAGGCGGCCCCGGCGGCGCTGGTGGTCGTCGCGGTGGGGCTGGCGGCGGTTCTGGCCTTGCTGCGCAGCCAAAGCGCGGGCCGTTAGCGGGCGCAGCCTCATCCCTGGTTTGACTTGCCCAAGATCCCTCAGCCTGATACAGCACGATAAATTGCCCCTATAGCTCAGTTGGTAGAGCACCTGACTTGTAATCAGGGGGTCCGGCGTTCAAATCGTCGTGGGGGCACCAAATTTCTTAATAGATCCCTGCGACATCAACGCGTTGCGGGTTTTTTGTTTCCCATGATCCACTCCCCAGCCCACCCATTGGTCTTTGTTTGATGTAACTCCTCGGCTCTGATGATGTAACGGCCCCCCGACGGCATCAATGTGCCAAGGTGGGTCTGCGAGGATCCGCAAAGGAGAGCGGTCATGTCGCAGATTACCACGGTCGGGCTCGATCTGGCGAAGAACGTGTTTCAGGTGCATGGGGCTGACGGCGCGGGTCGGGCGATCCTGCGCAAGTAGCTGAGGCGAGCGCAGGTGTTGGAGTTCTTC
>CAIYZT010000027.1 GCA_903930735.1 uncultured Paracoccaceae bacterium
CTGGAAGAGCCCGAGATCCTGAGTGGGGATTACAACATCCACTGGTTGGAAAAATGGCTCCTGACCAAGTTTGGCGCCTGATCCGGGCCCACGCCTTGATCAAAGGCAACTGACGCCGGAGCTTTTGCTGCGAGCCTATGCCTTGGGTCTGTTTCCCATGGCGCGGACCGCTATATCCACCGAGCTACATTGGATCGACCCGACCCACCGGGGGATCTTCCCCTTGGAATCGTTTCACATTTCACACTCTCTGCGCCGCCATCTGATCGGCGCGGACTATACCGTGACGGTCAACCGCGATTTCTCGGGCGTTATGCAGGCCTGCGCAGATCGCCCGGAAACCTGGATCAACGCCGAGATTCACGCGCTTTATACCGAGCTGCATCGCCTGGGCATGGCCCATAGCCTGGAGGTTTGGCAGGACGGTGCGCTGACTGGCGGGGTTTATGGGGTGCAGATCGGCTCGGCTTTTTGCGGCGAATCGATGTTTTCGCGGCGCACCAATGGCTCAAAAACTGCGCTGGCATGGCTAATACACCGGCTGCGCGCGGGCGGTTTTACCCTGTTTGACACTCAGTTTCTGACCGATCATCTGGCAAGCCTAGGCGCCATAGAGATCACCCGCGCCGCCTATCGCAAGCGGCTGGCCGAGGCGCTTCTGGCCCCCGCCACGTTCTGTCCGGCGGGATATCAGCCCTCGACCGCAGGGGTTTCTTCGAACGCCGGGATCACGCCTTCGGGCAGAACGCAGCCCAGCACCCAGACGTCATAGCGCGGATTGTCGAGCGCAGACAAAGCCGGGCTGGAGGCGATCATCCAACCGCTAAACACCGGATCCGCGACCGAAGTATCGGTGATTGTCAGATGCATCCAGCTGTCCGAGGCCGGGTTTTTTGCAGGGTACCGGCATTCCTGCAGGCCCACCGTCAGACGCCCGACGGTTTCCGCTTGACCGCGCGACAGATCCAGATCCGTGATCTGCCCGGTCAGCTTGTCCAGGACCCGCACCCTACCGCCGGGCGATTCGACCGCCTCTTGCGCGAGCGCCGCCCCCGCGATCAGCACCGCCGCAAGCACCAGCGCCGCGCGCATCACGGTGCCGCCGCTTCGTCGCCGTTGGACCCCGAGACGAATTTCATCAGCAAAGACACCAGCGAAACCGAACCTTGGGTATCTTCAATCTCGTCGCCTGGCTCTAGGTTAACGGGCGATCCCCCAGGCAGCAGTTCGATGTAATTTCCGCCGAGAAGCCCCTCGGACGAGACTAGAATCGCAGAATCGTCTGGCAGAATGATGGTGCTGTCCAACTGAACCACCGCATCGGCAAAATAGGTTTCCGGGTTCAGCGTCAGGCTGGTGATCTTGCCGACTGCAACCCCCGCGAGCCGCACTTCAGAGCCGACAGCGATCCCGTCGACAGAGCGGAAAGAGGCCTTCAGCGGATAGGTTCCCGCCTCACCCGCCATTCCGACCTCACGAAGGGCGAAGGCCGCAAAGCCAAGGCCCACTGCCAAAACCACCGCCCCCGCCAAAACTTCAAGCCGGTCATGCGCCATTATTCTGGTTTCCACGCCTCGTAATCCGCACGGGCGGGCGCAGTTGCCCCCGCCAAGCGGATCGATCCGGGCGGTGCATAGGCCGCCGCGCTGCCGGTAAGGTTTTCAACATGTGTCGCCTGCCAGGGCTTGTGCAGCAAGGGCGCCTTGGTCGGCGGGTCATTCCAAGTGAAATGCAGCCAGCCGTGCCAATCGGGCGAGACCCGGCTCGCCTCGGATTCGCCATTGAAAATCACCCAGCGCCGCTTGCCGTCCCGGGTTTGGTAAAAGATATTACCCTGCGCGTCGCTGCCGACCCGCTGCCCGCGCCGCCAGGTATGCAGCTGGGTGCCGATCGTCTGACCGTTCCACCAGGTCAACAAGCGCAAGAGAAAGTTCATAAAGGCGCCTCCGCAGGGTTCGGACCCTTATACCAGCGAGGGCGGCAAGGTCCAGTGGATGCAGGGAGGCCGCGGCGGATTTCGCTTGTTCGGCCACCGCCTGCGGGTTCAGATGATAAAGAAATCGGCTGCGGTCAAGACCGTGCCAGCCGTTACCGCTGCAAACTGCACTTTCGCTCCGCTGCCGCTGCCATCCGCATCGTAATAGACCCGGCCCGACGCCTGATCATAAATAATCCGGTCTGAACTATCCACATTCCCGCTGCCCAAAACCCTGAACGAAGTGGCCAATAAAGCGCCGTTCGGCAAGGCCTGGTACACCGCATTGTCCAAGTGCATTATGTCATCCACCACTACAAAATCACTGATTATGTCGGTGTTAGTCGCGGTGTCCGGAGTGGTGTTGAAAACAAAGACATCCTTGCCCGTTCCGCCATGTATTTGGCCAGAATTGCCCTCACCATTCAAGGTGTCATTGCCATTGCCGCCGCACAAACTTTCGGTGCCATCGCCGCCGCTGATATAGTCGAAATCACCGCCGCCCTCGAGACCATCGTTCCCGGCGCCGCCATTGCAGATATCCGTACCATATGATCCGAGCAGGGTATCATCAGTTCGCCCTGAACACCCTGCATCTCATTGATTTTACGTGAGATCACTTCGGTTTTGCTCGCTGTTTGCTGCAAGGTTTCGTATGATTTCCTTCAGAACCCTGCAATTTTGGTTTGCCAATGAAGCACCGCACTCGCC
>CAIYZT010000028.1 GCA_903930735.1 uncultured Paracoccaceae bacterium
CGCGGTGATGCGAATGTGTCGGCCCTCATCACGTTTGAGGGCGGCTTAGAAGTGACCTATCAGGGCACCTGGGCCGGGAACTGGAACAACCTTGGTTTCAACTGGCGCACGGATTGCGCCAAAGGCATTGCCGTGCAGGCTGAGATGTTCGGCGCGCTGTCCTTTGCACGGCGCGACGATCCCACGATGACACCTGTCATACTGCCCGAAACCGAAATCTGGCGTGATGACGCTGCGGCTTTGCTGGCCGACTTTGTCGGCCACCTTTTTGATGATGCGCCTTTGAATTGTTCGGGCGCGGATCACCTGAAATCGCTCCGCATGGTGGAGGCCTGCATCCTTGCAAGCGCCACCGGTACAACAGTCAACCCGGCCAGCCTGACAAACCTAGCGGAGCCAGATGGCCGGACAAAACCGACACGACACTCTTCCCCTAAGGTCCAACATAGATAAGGAAGCACTGATGTCCAACGTACGACGCCTTCTCCTAGCAGCCTCTGCCAGCATGTTGCTGACGCAGACCGCCACAGCACAGGTATCCGACGATACACTTGTTGTCGGGCTGAGCGCTGACATAACGACGTTTGAGCCTGCGGCGATTTCGTCGCGGGACAATGCCAACATCGTCCGGCACATATTCGACACGCTGTTCTCCATCGAAGGCGATGGGTCTGTCGTGCCGGATCTGGCCACGAATCTTTCCATTTCGGAGGATGGCCTGACCTATACTTATACCATTGAGGCAGGCCGCACCTGCCACGATGGTGAGGCGCTGACAGCAGAAGATGTGGCCTACAGCTTTAACCGCGCCAAGGACCCGGCCAATGCCTTCACTGGTAACACGCCCGGTTTCGTGTTCTCTTCGGTTGGTTTTGTCGATGCTGTGGCCGTTGACGATGTCACCGTCCAGATCAACATAGCAGCGCCAAACACGATTGCTTTCGGCCTGCTGGCCGAGGTTTATATCCACTGCAAGGACAGCTAGTCCGCCATGACGCTGGAGCAGGCGGCAACGACACCGATCGGATCAGGGTCTTACAAGCTTGTTACCTGGACGCCCGGGTCTGAAGTGGTTCTTGAAAAGGTCTCCGATCCTGGCAACTTCCAGAACATCGTTTACCGGATCATTCCAGAAGCATCGACCCGGTCTGCCGAACTGATGGCGGGCAACGTTGATATCATTACCAACGTAGCACCTGACCAGATCGACGCTATCGATGCGTCCGGCACGGCCAAAGTGCAGGCTGTGCAGGGCACCCGGCGGATGTATGTCGGTTTCAACCTGTCCGAACCCTTTGCCGCCATGCCGGGCGGTGATGCGATCCAGAATCCGGACGTCCGTCGCGCACTGCAATATGCGATTGATGTCCCGGCGATCTGTGAACAGCTGCTGAACTTTCCCTGTGTGCGGGCCACGGGAATTGTGAACCCGCCAAACGCCAACCAGTCACTCACACCTTACCCCTATGATGCTGCAAAGGCAGAGGAACTTCTGGATGCGGCCGGTTGGCCCCGGCTTGCTGATGGCAACCGCTTTACCATCCGCTTTCAGGCTGGCAAGGGCCGCTACCTGAATGATGAAAACGTCGTTCTGGCGATTGCCCAATATCTGTCGGACGTCGGCATCAACATCGAACTTGATGTGATGGAATGGGGTTCGGTCTACGTACCCTTGATCCGCGAACGCAATGTCGGGCCACTGTTCTTCCTGGGGTCGGGCGGTGCGCTCTGGTCGCCTTTGTACGACATGACCGATCTTGCCAAGGTGGAATCGGGTACCAACTACACCCATTGGAACGATCCGCGGTGGTTTGACCGTTGGACCGAAATCTCGGCCGCCAAAACCCCCGAAGCGCAGCGTGTCATCATCGACGAGATGCTTAAGGTGTTCTACGACGACGGCCCCTGGCTGCACATGTATTTCCAGCCTGATTTCTATGGTGTGTCCAACCGTTTGAACTGGACCGCACGTCCGGATGAAAAGGTCTATCTGTTCAAAGCTGCACTGAACTGATCAGACAAATGGCACGCAGCGAAGCATTTCGCTGCGTGCTGACCCACCCATGAAAGGACTGCTGATCTGATGTGGACGTTCATCGTCAGACGCCTGCTGCAAAGCGTGATCGTCATTCTGGGCGTGACGCTGATCAGCTTTATATCTTTACAGATGGGGGGCGATCCGACCTTTCTGTTCGTCAGCGAACGCGCGTCAGAAGAAGAGATCCAGATGATCCGCGAGGCGCTGGGCTTCGACAAACCACTTCATATCCAATACCTGACCTATTTGAAGAACGTGGCGCTGGGCGACTTCGGCAATTCACTCAGCTACCGGCAACCGGCCATGGGGATCGTGCTGGGCGCGTTGCCCGCAACGATCGAATTGACTCTGTTTTCGATGTTTCTGGCTATCTCGCTTGCCATTCCGTTTGGTGTCTTCGCGGCTTTGTACCGGGGCACTGCGGTGGATGGCGGGATCATGACACTGGCGATGTTTGGCCAGTCGATCCCAAGTTTCTGGATGGGGATCATGATGATCCTGTTCTTTGGCCTGTATCTGGGGTGGTTCCCAATCTCGGGTCATATTCCCTTTCTGAAACCCCTGTTTCATGGCAATTTGGCTACTGCCTTTGGCAATCTGACGTCGTCTGTTTATCATCTGATGATGCCAGCCATCGCCGTGGGGTTCTATTCGCTGTCGCGCAACGCGCGGCTGGTGCGGTCCTCAATGCTTGAGGTGTTAGGGCAGGATTACGTCCGCACTGCGCGGTCCAAGGGGATCAGCGAACGCGCAGTTGTGGTCAATCACGCGCTGCGCAATGCATGGCTGCCCGTCGTCACGATGATCGGGCTGGAGTTCGGGTTCCTGCTTGGCGGGGTTGTGGTGATCGAGACGGTGTTTTCATGGCCGGGCATCGGCCGGCTTGTGTTCAACGCGATAAACCAGCGCGACATCCCGGTGGTGCAGGCTTCGGTGATCGTGTTGTCGGTGATCTTCATCGCCCTCAACCTGATTGTTGACCTGATCTATGTGCGGATCGATCCGCGCGTGAAACTGTAGGACGGCCATGACCGAACAAACCGACGCCTTTGTATTGCAACCGCAGACCGGCTCGCGCTTTCGGCGCGAGTTCGGTCGCGGTGCACGCAGCATGGTTGCGGCCAAATGGCCGATTCTAGCGCTGATGATCCTGCTGGTCGTGCTGGTTGTGGCAATCTTTGGGCCCGTGATCGCGCCGATGGACCCTAACAGACAGAACATCATATTGCGACTTGCAGCACCCATGGCCGATGGGCCGAATGGTCAGATATTCCTCATGGGGTCGGATGCGTTGGGGCGCGATGCCTTTTCGCGGCTGCTTTACGGCGCGCGCGTGTCGCTTCTGGTCGGGGTGTCTGCGATCTTGGTCGGCGGCACGTTGGGCGTTTCGGCGGGCCTCGTCTCTGGCTACTTCGGCGGCTGGATCGACGATGTGCTGATGCGCCTGGGCGATATCCAGCTGGCGTTTCCGTTTATACTGCTGGCGATCATGTTTCTGGTCGTGCTGGGGCCGGGCCTGTTCAATCTGATTGTGGTGCTGGGCATCGGTCAATGGGTGACTTATGCCCGCATCGTGCGCGCACAGACCCTGTCCTTGCGCGAAAAGGAATTCGTGGAGGCCGCACGCGCCATGGGTGACAGCACAGCGTCGATCATCTTTCGCACGATCCTGCCCAACATCATCGCACCGCTGACCGTGATCGCCTCGTTCAATGTGGCCTCGGTCATTCTGGCCGAGGCAGCGCTGTCGTTCCTTGGCCTGGGCGTTCCGGCCGAGGTGCCGACCTGGGGATCCATGCTGGCACAAAGTCGGGATCAGCTGATCGCCAACAAATGGTGGCTGGCAATCTTCCCGGGCCTGGCAATCGTGTTCACTGTGCTGTCGTTCAACATCATGGGCGACTGGCTGCGCGATTTTCTTGATCCGCGACTGAAAGAACGAAGCTGATCCGGGCGGGCCGTGCATGTGTCGATGGCCACTGAAATAAGGGAGACAGTGTTGTGAAGGTTGCAATCATCGGGGCCAGTTTTGCGCAGGCCGCCTATCTGCCGGCATTGAAGCATGTGGACGGCGCCGAAGTGGTGGCCATCGCGTCGGGCCGTTTGACAAGCGCGCAGGCGGCGGCCGACAAATTTGGCGTTCCGCATGCCTATGATGACTGGCAGGCCATGCTCGACCGTCATCCCGTTGATCTGGTCTGCATCGCTACGCCGACCGTGCTGCATGCGCCGCAGACGCTGAAGGCGTTGACCAAGGGCGCGCATGTGCTCTGTGAAAAGCCGACGGCGATGAATGCAGCCGAGGCGCAGACGATGCTGGATGCGGCGATCACGGCCAACCGCGTTCACATGATCGACCATGAATTGCGGTTCAACCCGAACCGCGCGCGGATTGCCGCGATGATTGCCGAGGGCGATCTGGGCGACATCCGGCATGTCAACATCGCCAATATCGGCAACAGCTGGGCCAACCCCGCCAGCCGCCCCAAAGGCGACTGGTGGTCGCTGGCCGATCAGGGTGGCGGGCGGCTGGGGGCCAATGGCAGTCATCAGGTTGACATGCTGCGCTGGTGGTTGGGCGAGGTTGCTTGGGTCACCGGTGCCGCACCTGTTATCATCCCCGACCGCAGCGACAAAGCGACAGGTGCTGCCTGGATCGCAACCGCCGACGATCTGGCGTGGATGGGGCTGGAGATGCAGTCCGGTGCGCTCGCGCAGGTGTTCATGTCCGGTGTGGCAGCCCACAATGTCGGCAACCTGACGCAGGTTTTTGGCTCCAAGGGCACCGTCACCCTCGATAATGCCGATGAAAAGCTGTGGTTTGCCAAAGCCGGACAAGGGTTTGAAGACATCACCGAGGCAGACCCCAACGCCGCCCTGCCGGGCCTGAACCCCGGCATCTGGAATGTGTCTGTTGTGGCCGTCATTCGGGACCTGGCGGCGGCGATCCGCGAAGGGCGGCCGCTTGCACGCGGGGCCACCTTTGTTGATGGGCTTGCCAACCAGAAGGTGCTTGATGCCGTGCGCCTGTCGGGCACTGAACGGCGCTGGGTCCGGCTGTGAAACTGGCAGACCAGACCATTGTGGTAACTGGCGCTGCGCAGGGTCTTGGTGCCGCTATCGCACGCCATCTGGCGGGGCAGGGTGCGCGTTTGGTCTTGATGGATTACAACGCCGAAGGGCTGGCGCAGACCCAGACGCTCAGTCCCGGGGCACTGGCGATCACAGTGGATCTGTCGGACGAAAGCGATACCGCGCGCGCCATCGCAAAGATCCCGGGCCCGGTGCATACGCTGATCCACAATGCCGCGATCCTGCGGGTGGAACCGGTGGATGTGGTCAGCCTGGCCACGTTTCAGGCGACACTGAATGTTGGCATTCAGGCGGCCTTTCAACTGACCCAAGCCGTTTGGCCGGCGATGAAGGCGGGGGGAGGCGCGCTGGTCTTTGTCTCCAGCCGGTCCGGCGTCGAAGGGTTTGTCGACGAAACCGCCTATTGTGCTGCCAAACATGCGCTTGAAGGCTTTTCCAAATGTCTGGCGATGGAGGGGGCGGCGCAGGGAATCGCGTCCTACACCATCACGCCGGGCCATTTGATGCACACGCCGATGTCGGAAACGACATATGGCCCCGAACAACGCGCCAAGTGGATCGATCCGATCCGCCTTGCCCCTGCCTTTGCAATGCTGGCCCGCGACCGGCCAATGGCGTTGTCTGGGCAAAGGCTGGATGCGTGGCAACTCTCGCAACAGGAAACCGAGCATGACAATGCAGGCCATCTACGACTGGATCGACGCCAACAGCGATGAATGCATCAAGGACCTGCAAACCTTTGTGCAGCAGCCGTCCATCAGTGCGCAGAACATCGGTTTGCGGGAATGTGCGACGCTGATTCGCGACATGATGCGCCGCGACGGGCTGCCTGCGGATTTCCATGAACTTGACCAAGGTCCACCGGTCGTTTTCGGGCATCTCAAAGCCGCAAAACCGGCCAAGACGATCTTGTGCTATGCCCATTACGACGTACAGCCACCGGAACCGATTGAGGCGTGGTCACATGGCGGGCCTTGGTCGGCGGCCATCGTGGACGGTGTGCTTTACGGGCGCGGGGCGACTGACAACAAGTCCGGCGTGCTGGCCTTTACCAAAGCGGCCAAGGCCTTTATGGCCGTTCGTGGCGAGGTGCCCGCAAACCTGAAGTTCATGATCGAGGGTGAGGAAGAAATCGGCTCACCAAACCTCGCTGCATGGGCCGAGAAGAACAAGGAATTGCTGGCCGCCGACGGCATGCACTGTCTGGACGGGACAATCGAGACGGGAACCGACGTGCCGGATGTGTCGCTTGGCCTGAAATCGGTGCTATTCGTGGAATTGATCGCGCGCGGGGCGAACCGGGATATTCATTCGCTCAATTTTCCGCTGGTGCCCATACCGGTCTGGGACCTGATCCGCGCACTGAACACGATCATGGACGAAAACCGCCGCATCCTGATCGAGGATTGGTATGAAGGCCTTTGGCAGCTAGGGCCCGATGACGAACAGCAATTGGTTGACAAGGCAGGGCGTGTCGATCTGGCCGGGATGAAAGAAGAATGGGGCATTTCCGAATTTGCCCTCGGGCGTGACGGCATCGATGCCATCCGTGCGCGCAGCTATGAGCCAACTGCGAATATTCAGGGCATCATCGCAGGTTACACCGGCCCCGGCACCAAGACGATTGTGCCGAACGAGGCGCGCGCGCGGCTGGATTTCCGGCTGATCCCCAATATTCAGCCCGATGCCGCGATCCGGCGGCTCAAGGCGCATCTGATCAAGCACGGCTTTGGCGATATCGAGGTCAAGGCGTTCGATGGAGCGGAACCGCCCTACAAGATCAGCGTCAAAGAAGACATAAGTCAGGCCATCATCGCCGCCGCGACCGAGGTTTACGGCCAATTGCCCATCGTCAACGGGGTGTCAGCCGAAGGCGCGATCCTGCGACATGTGTGGATTCCCTGCGTGCTGACCGGCTTTGCCAACCCCGGCGCGAACCTGCATGCGCCAGATGAAAACATTCATATCGACAAATACCTGATGGGCATCAAATACGCCGCCGCCATCATGGAACATTTCGGCAAGATGGGACGCAGCTGATGCAAATCGCCTTTGACCGCTACTACGACTTTAACGAGATGACGGCGCATCTGCATGCACTGGCCGCCGCTTATCCGCACCTGGCCACGCTGACCTCGATCGCAAAAAGCCATCGTGGGCGCGACGTGTGGTTCATGCAGATCACCAACCCCGAGACCGGCCCTGCGCTGGAAAAACCCGGCTTCTATATCGACGCGCAAATCCACGCCGAAGAACACGCAACCTCGGCCACAGCGCTTTATGCGATCAACTATCTGCTGACGCGCTATGGCATCGACCCCGAAGTGACGCGGCTGGTGGATGGTCAGGTCTTCTACATCATCCCCCGCATCAACCCGGATGGGGCAGAATACGCGCTGAAGGCCCCCTACCACCCCTGGTGCGGCAACGGCCGAGTTCTGCCAGGCGAAGACCGGCTGGAGGGTTTGCAGGCGCAGGATATCAACGGCGATGGTTACATCGTCAACATGCGCGTCCCCGACCCCAAGGGCGAATGGAAGAAAGACCCCACCGAACCGCGACTGATGATTCAGCGCGAACCCGGCGAAGAAGGCGGAGACTATTTCCGCATCTACCCCGAGGGCCTGATCCCCGATTTCGACGGCGCCGACGTGAAAATCCTGCCGCAAGACGACGGCAACATGAACCGCAACTTTCCGATCAACTGGTCGCCGCAGGAATATGGCGCGGGCGAATACCCGTTTTCCGAACCCGAGACGATGGGCATGGCACGCCTCATCCTTGATCATCCCAACATCTGCGGCATGTGCGCCTACCACACCCATGGCGGTATCATCCTGCGCCCGTCAATGATGGCGACCGATGCCGAGATGAGCCCGCGTGATCTGGCGCTTTACAAGGCGTTGGGCGAGGTAGGCACGCGGCTGACAGGCTATCCGGTGATTTCGACCTATGAGGATTTCACCCCCGACAAGTCCAAGGTCCGCCACGGCTCGCTCAAGGACTGGGTATACGAGGAAAAGGGCATCATTTGCTTTTCGACGGAACTGTGGGACATCGAAATTGCCGCCGGAGTTGAAAAGAAGGGGTATTACAACCTGCGGCCCCGCAATGCAGAGGTGCAGCGCAAGCTGTTCGACTGGGTTCTGGCCAATGTTGGCGAACAGGGCTTTCGCGAATGGCGCGCGTTTGATCATCCGCAGTTGGGTCCGGTCGAGGTGGGCGGCATGGTCTATATCTGGAGCTATCGCAACCCGCCCGGAAAGCTGCTGGAAAAGGTGTGTCACGACAACACGCTGTTCAACATCCGCCATGCCGCCGCTGCCCCCCGCGTGCTGGTCGACAGCGTAACCGTGGAAGCTTTGGGCGCTGACCTGCATAAGGTGACGGCGATCATTGCCAATCACGGCTATTTGCCCACAAATCTGTCTGATGTGGCCGTCAAGAACAAGGTCGCCAAACCTGTCACCGTCACCGTCGAAGGAGCCGAAGTGGTCATGAACCCGCCGACAGTCGATCTGGGCCATCTGGCGGGCCGGAACGAACGCAACTATGAATATTCCAACTGGGGCCAGCAATGGTCGCCGGTGGCGCGCAAGGTGGAATGGCTGGTGCGCGGAACAGGTCCCGTCACTGTCACCGTGCGGTCCGAAAAGGGCGGCACCCACCGGCGCGGATCGCCGTTATGAAACTTGCCGACATGAACTGGGCGGATGTTACAGCCGCCGCCGCGCTAGATCCTCGCGCGGTGCTGCCCATCGGGTCGGTCGAACAGCACGCGCAACTGTCGCTTTGCGTCGATATGATCCTGGCGGAAAAAGTCGCGCTTGATGCGGCAGATCCGTTGGGCCTTCCGGTCTGGCCGGTGATGCCCTTTGGCCTTGCGCCGTATTTTGCCGAGTATCCCGGCACTGTCACCTTGCGGGTGGAAACGCTGCTGGCGGTGATGCGCGATGTTCTGGCGTCAATCCGACGGGCAGGGTTCCGGCAGATCCTGATCGTTAATGGCCACGGCGGCAACGCGCCAGTCGACGCGCTGGCGCAGGAACTTATGGCCGACTGGGGGGATACCTCGATCAAGTTTCATAACTGGTGGCGTGCACCGCGCACCTGGGCTTTCGTCCAAGAGCAGGGCGGAGGCAGCCATGCCAGCTGGATGGAGAACTTTCCCTGGACGCGACTGTCCCACGCCACAGCCCCGGCGGGGGACAAGGCGATGGTCGATTTCGACCAACTGCGTGCCAGCCCGCCCGCTGTGTCGCGCGTCTTGTTGGGCGATGGCAATTTTGGCGGTGCCTGGCAAAAACCTGACCAGGTGAGCCACGCCTTGTGGCAGATTGGCGTAGAGGAAACCCGCGCAGCAATGGAGGGGCCATGGGCCTGAGTCTGGACGGGGCAACTGCACTGGTCACAGGCGTGGTCGGCGGGATCGGAGCGGCCATCGCCCGCCGCCTTGCGCAAGACGGCGCGCAGGTCACCGTGACCGACCTTCCCGGACCCGCCTTCGACGCAGCGCGCGAAGTGCTGGGCCTCGCGGGCCATGCGGCCGACCTGAGCAGGATTGATGATGTCCGCGATCTGGCCGACCGGATGGCCGCGGCGCCACCCATGATCGTGGTCAGCAGCGCAGGCGGCGTGCTCGGCCAGATCGGCCGCCCGGTCGAGGACGTTCCCGAAGACGACTGGCAGGCGATTTTTGGCGCCAATGTCGACAGCGCCTTTCACCTGGCGCAGGCCTTTGCCCCGTCGATGAAGGCCGTGGGGCAGGGCCGTATTATCACAATCAGTTCGGGCGCGGGCCTGCGAGCCAGCCTGACGGGTATTCAAGCCTATGCCGCCGCCAAGCACGCGCTGGTCGGCCTGACCCGCCAACTGGCGCAAGAGCTTGGGCCGTTCGGCATCACGGTCAACTCGGTGGCTCCCGGCTTTGTCCTGTCGAACCCGGCCAGCCGCGCGCAATGGGACAGCTACAGTCCCGAACGACAGGCAGCCATTCTGTCGGCCACCCACACCCGCAGGTTGGGTCAGCCCGAGGATATCGCCGGGGCTGTGGCCTTTTTGGCCGGGCCTGATGCCGGCTGGATCACCAGTCAGGTGCTGCCCGTGGACGGGGGCCATGGCTGAAACGAAGACACATCCGGCCCAGCACCCCGTCGAGGTGCTGGGACTGACTGATACCGTCAGCCCCTCCAAGGGACTGCGCACCATGTGGCGTGTGTTTCTCATCGGAACAGAAACGCCCTGGCAGATGGCCTTCGCGCTGGTATCCACCCTGTTCGCGGCCGTGCTGCAACTGATCATCCCGCAGCTGCTGGGCCGGGCGGTGGATCAGTCGCAGGTGGTATCTGCTGGCGGTCACGCTGCCACTACACAGGCACTGCTTGTCACGGCACTGCTGATCTTGGGCGTATCCACCTTGCGGGGTCTTTTTGCCACCTTTCAGAACTACTTCAGCGAGGCGGTGGGGCACCACACGGGCCTGCGGTTGCGGCTGGCCTATTACGACAAGATTCAGCATCTGAGTTTCGGTTTTCATGACCGCATGCATTCGGGTGATCTGATCACACTTGGCCTGCTCGATCTTGAAGGTGCGCGGATGTTCTTTGCCACCGGAGTGGTGCGCCTATTGCTGCTGGTTGTTCTGATCGGCTTTGGCGGCTGGTGGCTGATTGCCATTGACCCGGTGCTCGGACTTCTGGCGCTCAGCTTCGTACCCTATGTCGGGTGGCGGTCCTCGACGTCGCAGCTTGAACTGCGGCAGACCTGGCTTGATTTGCAGGAACACCTGTCCGTCCTGACCCGCGTGATGGAAGAAAACCTGGCAGGCATCCGCGTCGTGCGGGCCTTCTCCGCGCAAGAGCATGAGCTTGCCAAGTTTCGCGCCGCTTCGGAACGGGCGCTGGACCTTGCGCATGAACGGGTGGAGCTGCGGGTGCGTAGCACCTCGGCGATGACACTGTCGTTCTTCGCGGCGATGGGGCTGGTCCTACTGGTTGGCGGGCTGAAAGTGCAGGCCGGCAGCATGACCGTCGGCACGCTGACCGCCTTCCTGACCTTCATGATGATCCTGCAGATGCCCGTCCGCCAATTGGGTATGCTGGTCAACTCGGTCGCCCGCACCTCAACCTGCGGGGCGCGCATCTTTGCGCTGATGGACCTTGAGCCTGCGGTGTCCAATTCCCCCGAGGCCCACGTTTTGACCTTGACCGAAGGCACCCTGCGCCTTGACCACGTCAGCTTTGCTTACCCCTCGGCCCCCGACCATCTGGTGCTGCGCGACATTTCCTTCACCGCCCACCGGGGTGAGGTGATCGGGATCATCGGCGAACAGGGCAGCGGCAAAACCACCGTCGCCCAGCTGATTCCGCGGTTTTACGATGTGACCGGCGGATCCATCACCCTGGACGGTCAGGACATCCGCGAGGTGACGCTGCCATCGGTGCGCAAGGCGGTCGCGGTGGTCACGCAGGACGTGTTCATGTTCACCACCACGATGGAAAACAACATCGCCTATGGCAATCCCTGGGCACCCGAGGCCGGGATCGAAACCTCCAGCAGCGACGCGCAACTGCATGACTACATCGACGCGCTGCCCGAACGCTACCGCACCGTGGTGGGCGAACGTGGCGCCTCGCTGTCGGGCGGGCAACGCCAGCGCATGTCGATCGCGCGCAGCCTTATCCTTGATCCCGCCGTCTTGATCTTCGACGACAGCACCGCCGCCATCGACGCCCGAACTGAAGAGCGGATCTTCGCCGCCATCCGAGCCAAGGTCGCAAGCCGCGTCACCATCCTGATCGCTCACCGGCTGAACACGTTGTCGCACGCCGACCGTATCCTGGTGTTGGATGGGGGCCGCATCGCCGAACAGGGCACCCATGCCGAGCTTCTGGCCTTGAACGGCCGCTACCGCGCGCTTTACGACTTGCAGCACCAATCCTTTGGAGACCGGCAATGAGCGGCGAGACCGAGATGGAGCGCAACGAGGTGCGCGAAGACGGCCGCCGCCCGCCGCGTGCAGTTGTTGGTTCGCACCGCGTCAAGGAAGAGATGTTCGGCCGCGTTTTCGACACTAACGTCATGCGCCGCATCTGGGTTTTCGTGCGCCCCTACCGGCGGGAACTGATGATCTCGGTCGTCTCGGTCCTGATCTTCACGCTGTCGCAACTGTCGATCCCGATCATCATCCGCACTGCGATTGACGAAGGCTTGCTGGCGCCTGATGGGCGCAGCGCCCTTATCTGGTCCGTGCTGGCCTTTGCCGTGGCGATCCTTGTCAACTTCCTGTCCAGCTTAATTCAGGAAAGAATAGTCGGGCGCGTCGCCGAAAACGTGCTCTTCGACATTCGTGAGGCGATGTTTGCCCACCTGCAACGCGTATCGCAAAGCTTCATGGACAAGACCGAAGTCGGCCGCCTGATGTCGCGCCTGCAAGGCGACGTGAACGCGATGCAAGAGTTTCTGGAAACCTCGGTCATCTCGGTTGGAGACCTCGTGCTTCTGTTCGGCATTGTCGGCTGCATGCTGTGGCTTGACTGGCAACTGGGTCTCTTGACCTTGTCGATCCTGCCAGTCCTCTTTCTGGTCCGCATCGTCTGGCTGCCACGCGCCCGCGATGCCTTCATCGCAGCGCACGACACAAACTCGGTCACGGCTGGGGCCTTGGCCGAAGGCATCCACGGTGTGCGGACGGTTCAGGGCATGACCCGCCAGACAGTCAACATGCAACTGTTCGAAGACAAGGCCACCGCCAACTTGCGCACCCATCTGGTTGCGGCACGCTACGCCCAAGTGCTCGTGCCCGTCGTTGACGCGCTGACTGGCCTTGCGATGGCCATCGTCGTCGTCATCGGCGGTCAGAAGGTACTGAACCGCAGCATGGACGTGGGCGTGATGGTCGCCTTCCTGTTCTTCATCCAGCGCTTCTTTGATCCGGTGCGGTCCCTGACCATGCAGTATTCGGTGATGCAGCGCGCCATGGCCTCGGGCCAGCGCCTGACCGAAGTGCTGGACGTGCCTGTCGGCATCAAGGACGCGCCCGATGCGGTTGACCTGCCGCCCGGAACCCCCGCGGCCGTTGAATTCCGCGATGTGCGATTTTCCTACGTCTCTGACCAGCCGGTCCTTCGCGGCGTCGACTTCACCGTCGCTCCCGGTGAGACGGTGGCGCTTGTCGGTCCGACCGGGTCAGGCAAATCCAGCATCATGTCGCTGATCCACCGCTTCTATGATGTCTCGGAAGGGGCTGTTCTTGTCGGCGGGCATGACGTGCGCCGGGTCTCGCAGCGATCACTTGGTGCGCAGATCGCCATGGTCTTGCAGGAACCGTTCCTTTTCACCGGCACGGTGATGGAGAACATCCGCTACAACAAAGCCACCGCCAGCGATGCCGATGTGATAGAGGCCGCCCGCACCGTTGGCGCGCATGACCTGATCCAGCGCCTGCCCGATGGCTATCAAACGGAACTGAACGAACGCGGCGCGAACCTGTCTATGGGCCAGCGCCAGTTGATCAGCTTTGCCCGCGCCCTCGTCGCTGACGCGCCGATCCTGGTGCTGGACGAGGCGACCTCCAGCATCGACAGCAAGACCGAAAAGCAGATCCAGACCGCGCTGGCAATCCTGCTGCGGGGCCGGACCGGCCTGATCATCGCGCACCGTCTGGCCACAGTGCGCAACGCGGACCGGATCCTGATCCTCAGCGCGGGACGGATCGTTGAACAGGGTAGCCATTCGGAACTGATCGCCCAAGGTGGCACTTATGCAAGGCTCTTCAAGGCCAACCATGCCTCGTTTGATGATGGGCAAGTCTGACGAATGCACGAACTTGGTAACAAGGTAGTGTCCAACTTCATCGCCACCGCATGTGCCCAAAACACCGCAGAAGCTGGCTTCTGGCGCGCTCACGATTGATAGAGCAGTGGCTCCAATTGTGCCTAGGGTTCCCTCAATAAATCCAGTTCCTCCCGCGCCGACTGAAGTGGCTATGGCCGCACCGCGAACTGTGGCATATCAAGGCGTTGTTGACGCGCCGCAGTTCTCACAGAGAAAAGGATATGCCACATGACGAAGAATACGGTTGTCGGTGTCACCCGGTCTGCCGGTGGCTCCAGCATTGCCAGAGGATCGGCGGTGCCCAACCATGTAAGCAAACGCCCGTACCCGGTACTTAAGCCCAAAAGCGAAATATCCCGCAGATGTGCCAACCCGCCGATCTCCCGCAGGCTTGCCCCACGCTGGTTCTCCGCCAAAATCACGCCACGTTCCTCGCTGGTGAGGTGCCTGTATCGACTGTCCATCGCAACATCCTATGCCCTGCGGGCGCTGGGTGTTGCACTCGAAACTTGAGCCTAAGGTGTTGGCAAACTAAACGCATGGCGTGTCCCCGCAACCAAATCTAAAAAATATATCAGATAGATGAAACCCGACCTAAACAGTCGGATTTTGCCATTTGAAATCTTTGTCAACACTTGGTCAACGTTTGACGAGTCCCCCCTCAACAGCGGGGGCCTTTTGCGTTTGGGGCTGGAATCAGTTGCCAAGGTCATCGCGAAAGCGATCTGTCTGGTGCATGCGCTCGTGCAGGATGGTCACGATGCCAATGTCGCCATCCGAAAGCCGTCGCCAGTAGACGAAATGGTGCTCGTGCCGGTAGTAGAAGCCCTCGACGCCGAACTCGGCCGGAATTGGCCGCGACGCCACGCCGTGGCCCTCGATCCGGTCGAAAGCTGCGAACAGGTCGGTGATGTAGAGATCAGCCTGTTCGTCATCCCATCTGTCACGCGTGTAGCGGTAAATCTCGTCAAGCCGAAGGGATGCGGCTTCTTGAACGCGCGCGGCCATCCAGTCAGACCCGGTTTCGGGCTATAATTTCGGCCGCAGTCAGCGGGCGGTAACTGTCTTCCGGCGCAGCGAATGCGCGAGTCAGTTCGGCCTTCAGCCGGTCGAACGCCTCGCGCTCCGCCCGTTCCTTGTCGCGCCGGATCAGATCGCGGACATATTCGCTGATGTTCTCATAGTCACCGCGCTCGCCGACGTTCGATGCCACGAATTCGCTCAGGGCACCGCTGATGCGCACGGTCATGGTCGTGGTCTGTGACATGGGGATCTCCGGAGATTCTGTCTTCAAGATAAGCAAGAATGAAGACGCACGCAAGGACGAGCCACTTGAATGCTTCGCTATCGCCAGTCTAGTGCCGCGCCGATGATTGAACATGGTTGCGGACGACGGCACGCACGGCACAAGCTTTCGAGAATAGACAACAAGGCTCAGATCATTGATTCGCTTGCAACAACGCCCTTTGCTTGGACTGCTTGTGAACCTCTCTGGCACGGCTGCCACGGTTATTCAGCTCGATGGGCATCAACTTCGGATCACTAAGCGTGGCCAGACCACTTCGATGTCGTTGCAGGGACTGACAGCACCGCCGGTGGTTCAGAAAGGTGCGCTCGGAACGATGCTGATCCTTTCGTCGGGCGAAAATGACGACATAGTCTTGAAAGGTGCGTCCAACGTTGATGCCAGGACGTTTTCCCATGGCGTCAAGGATGCTTGGATCAGCTTCAATCTCGCCGCCTTTGAAATGGAAGCCGGGCGCTTTGAGCGAATTCATGCAGCCGTCTCGGCTTTGACACGGCCAACCCGATATCCTGCCGCCTGCAGCATGACGACCCTGTTGATCGCCGCCGGAAGCCTCGACGCCGCGCTTTTGTCAAAGCTGCAGCCCCAGACTATCGGTCCCGATAAAACGCAACGTGTTGCGCAGGTCAGGAAGTTCGTCGCGGAACCGGCTGCTGCAAGGGTGGCGGCCATTTCCACGTTCGTCGCCGCCGAACTCGTCCGCTGGAAGGAGTTCTTCGACACAATTGAGAGCAACCCCCTGACAGCGGAGCAACGCATTTCGGTTACAGCGTCACTCGATGCCGAGCGTGGTGTCGCGAAGTTGGTGGTAATTTGAAGGTGGCGTAATCTTTGGGTGAACCAAACCACCCAACCGGTGGCTGACACCGCCAGAAGAGATCACGCCATGACCCAGATTACAGACACCAGCAAGCTTGCGCTACGTGCATGTGAGGAAGGTTTTGATCCAATCGAGGATCGCCTTCGCACCAACATCCGCGGCACTGGAACCGCTGAACCTCTTAGCTGACTGGATCAGCCAGGAGCAGCTGGCAGGCGAGCTGGGCCTCACGTCCGACACGCTCGCCAGATGGGAAGCGCGGCGGATCGGCCTGCGGTGGCCGGAAGGGGTGGGCGCTGGATCGGGGGAGGCCGACGTGGGAATGCGCGGCGTGCCGACGGCAGACCTCGGTGACCGCCGGCACGATCATGCACCGCAGCCATCTGGCGCTGAAGACCTGGTTTCTCGCCGCCCATGTCGTCGC
>CAIYZT010000029.1 GCA_903930735.1 uncultured Paracoccaceae bacterium
GATCCTGCGCGCGAAACACCTCGCCGAGATAAGCATAGCGCGCCGGATCTGCGCAGCCCGACATGTGGGCCTCCACCACAGGCACCGTAAAATCGGGGCGCAGCATCATCTCGCCCAGCACCGGATCTTGGGTCACATAAGCCCGCGCGCGAATATCCTCTCCGTACAGGTCCAAAAGCGCGCCCGCTGGCAGCAAAAGATCGGCATCCACCGGCACCGCCCCCGCCGCCACAAAGGCGGCAAACAGACGCTCGGCCTCCGCCCTGATCACGGCTTTGCTGCTCATGGGAACAACCACCGCAACGGGCCTGAATTTTCGAATGGAAATTCGTTGGCCCGGATCCTCATGCGCGCAGCATTCGCTGAACCGCCGCCACAACATCCGCCCGCGCCACCTCTAGCTGCGCCGGCCGAACTTTCCATTCCTCCAGCGTCGCACTTTGAGCGATCTGTGCGCCGAGGATCAGATCCTTCAAGATAACGGTCCCCCGCGCCGCCTCATCCCCGCCTTGGATGATCGCCACCGGACTGCCCCGTTTATCCGCGTATTTCAACTGGTTGCCAAAATTCTTCGGGTTTCCAAGGTACACCTCGGCCCTGATCCCCGCCGCCCTCAGCTCGCCCACGATCCCCATGTAATCCGCCATCCGCTCGCGGTCCATCACCGTCACCACCACCGGCCCCGCCGCCTCGCCGATGCTGCGGCCCTTGGCCTGCAGCGCGGTCAAAAGCCGGTCAACCCCGATGGAAACGCCGGTGGCCGGCACCGATTGACCGGTAAACCGCTTTACCAGATCATCATAACGCCCGCCCCCCGCGACCGATCCGAACTGCCGCTTGCGGCCCTTTTCATCCAGGATTTCAAAGGTCAACTCGGCCTCGAACACCGGACCAGTATAATAGCCAAGCCCGCGCACGACGGAAGGAGACAAGCGAATTCTATCAGACTCGTAGCCTTGCTGCCTGAGAAGGTCAGAAATCTCCGCAAGCTCCGTCACTCCCTCAAGGCCGATAGCAGAGTCGGCAACCAAGTTCGTTAAGTAATCGGAAACCTCAAAATTCCAATTGGTTGGCGATCCTAGATAACTTACCATTGCGTTGTCGCCAATTGCCTTAGGTCTTGAAGCCTTGGCTCTAAGCTCGTCCTCAATCTTCGTTTCTGCAGAAACGAACCCCATGACAACCTCAACCTGCGCCCCGTCCAGCCCCGCGCCTTTGGTGAAATCACCGCTTTCATCAAGCCGCCCAGCGCCCAGCAATGCCCGCACCCCGGCCTCGCCCAGACGGTCGATCTTGTCGATGGCGCGCAGCACGATGCCGCGCTCCGCCTCGCGGTCTTCGCCCGCCAGACCCGCGACCTCCATCACCCCGTTCAGCACTTTGCGGTTATTGACCTTGACCACGTAATCGCCGCGCTCGATCCCCACGGCCTCCAAAGCGTCGCAGAGCATCATGCAAATCTCGGCATCCGCCGCCACGCTGGGCGCGCCGACCGTATCCGCATCGCATTGATAAAACTGCCGAAACCGCCCCGGCCCCGGCTTTTCATTGCGCCAGACCGGGCCCATGGCATAGCGCCGGTAGGGGCTGGGCAGATCATTGCGATATTGGGCCGCGACGCGGGCCAGCGGCGCTGTCAGATCATAGCGCAGCGCCAACCAATCGGCATCTTCATCCTGCCAGCCGAAAACCCCCTCGTTCGGGCGGTCCACATCGGGCAGGAATTTGCCCAAGGCCTCAACGGTTTCAACCGCGCTGGTTTCCAAGGCGTCAAACCCATAGCGATGATAAACCGCCCCGATAGCCGCGAGCATGGTGTTGCGTGCGCCGACCTCGGCGCCGAAATAGTCGCGAAACCCCTTGGGGGTCTCGGCGCGCGGACGGCGGATTTTACCTGTCGACATTGGACTTGCCCTTTGCATCGTAACCGCGTTTGCTCTAGCGCTTGGCATCAGGCTCGGCAAGCAGGGGATGCAGATTTGGACCGTTTGGAAAGCCTTGAAGAGCGCTGCGCCCATCTGATCCGCACCGTTGAGGAGCTGTCAGACGTGCTGGCCCGCCAGGCCAAGGAAATCGACACCCTGACCCGCCGCGTTCATATGCTGATGGAGCGCGAGGCCGAGCGCGAGCAATCGGGCGGCGATGCCCCCGCCGCCAATGTCAGACCGCCGCATTGGTAGGGTGCCGATGAGGGTCTATGCGCCCTCAAACCGCGGTCCCGCGGTACGTATGGACGGATCATGCTTTCGCTGATTTTCGCAATCGTTGGTTATCTAGGATGGGCTCGCGCGCCCGGTTTGGCTAGAACTGCTATACCCTCGAGCGTGTTGCGCTCAATCGGGTTCACCCGATTGAGCGCAACCGCAATATTCCCGGCCTGTGCTGGTCTTGGATTGCCTTCAATCTGAATCAGATTGAAGGCAATCCGCTCTAAACCTCTTCGATCATCACCACGCCCTGCATCGCCTTGATCGCGCCCTTGATCTGCGGGGTGATCGGATAGCTGTCGGGCAGGGTCAGATCAATCTCGCGCCCCGCCTCGTCGGCCACGCACAGTGTTACTTGCGCGCGCTGGCGGCCCTCGACCCGCGCGAGCAGGACAGCGATGGAGCTTACCGCCTCAGGGCGATTCACATGCACCCGGATATCCGCCGCGCTGCCCGCGCCCGCCACGGCATCCACCGCCGCGACGCCCCGCGCCAGCAGCTTCAGCGTCTCGCCCTCCAAGGTGGCCTCGACCGTCAGGACCACGTTCTTGCCCGGCTCCAGCAGATCGCGCGACGCTTCGAGCACGTCCGAAAACACCGTCACCTCGTAAAGCCCGCTGGGATCAGACAGCGAGACAAAGGCAAAACGGTTACCCTTGGCGCTTTTGCGTTCCTGCCGCGCCGAGACCGAACCGGCCATCTTCGCCACCAAAGGCCCGCGTTCGGCCAGAAGGGTCACCTCGGTCAGGGTCTTGATATCCTTGCGTTTCAGGCCGGACATATAGTCGTCCAGAGGATGGCCGGACAGGTAGAAGCCGATGGCCAGATGTTCCTGCGTCAGCCGCTCCAGCGGCAGCCAATCGTCCCGGTAAGGTAGGCGCGGCTCGGGGATATCGGTGCCCGCCGCGCCGAAAAGGCTGACCTGCGCGCTCGCCCGCGCCTCGTGCACGGCCGCCGAATAGGCGACCAGCGAATCTAAGGCCTCAAAGACCCGCGCGCGGTTGGCGTCCATCGCGTCAAAGGCCCCGGCGCGCGCCAGCATTTCGAGCGGGCGCTTGCCGACCCGTTTCAGATCCACGCGCCGGGCGAAGTCAAAGAGGGTGGCAAAGGGCTGCTCGGCGCCGTTTTCCTGGCGGCGCGCGGCGACAATCAGACCCATCGCATCGACGCCCACGTTTTTCAGCGCGCCCAGCGCATAGACCAGTTGCCCCTCGCGCACGGTAAACATGGCAAGCGAGGCATTGACGCAGGGCGCGATGGTCTTGATGCCCAGCTTGTCTACCTCGCGTTTGTACACGGCCAGCTTGTCGGTCAGATGCAGATCGCAGTTCATCACGGCGGCCATGAATTCGGCCGGGTAGTTCGCTTTCAGAAAAGCGGTTTGATAGCTGACCACCGCATAGGCTGCGGCATGGGATTTATTAAAGCCGTAGTTGGCGAATTTTTCGAGCAGGTCAAAGACTTCGCCCGCCTTTTCGCGGCTGACGCCGTGGGTGGCGGCGGCACCCTCGATAAACTTGGGCCGCTCCTTGGCCATCTCGGCGGCGATTTTTTTGCCCATCGCCCGGCGCAACAGATCGGCACCGCCCAGCGAATAGCCCGCCATGACCTGTGCAATCTGCATCACCTGTTCTTGGTAGACAATGATGCCTTGGGTTTCGGCCAGAATGTGATCGATGGTCGGGTGCAAGGATTCAAGCTTGCGCTGCCCGTTTTTGACCTCGCAATAGGCGGGGATGTTTTCCATCGGGCCGGGGCGGTAAAGGGCCACAAGCGCCACGATATCCTCGATGCAGGTCGGCTTCATCCGCCGCAGCGCATCCATCATCCCCGAGGATTCCACCTGAAACACCGCCACGGTCTTGGCGGCGGCGTAAAGATCGTAGGCTGGCTTGTCATCCAGCGGGATCAGGTTGATGTCAAAAGCCACCCCCCGCAACGCCAAAAGATCCATCGCGTTCTTGATCACGGTAAGGGTTTTCAGACCCAGAAAGTCAAACTTGACCAGTCCCGCCGCCTCGACCCATTTCATGTTGAACTGGGTGGCCGCCATGTCCGAACGCGGATCGCGGTAAAGGGGAACCAATTCGTCCAAGGGCCGATCGCCGATCACCACCCCAGCCGCATGGGTTGAGGCGTTGCGATACAAGCCCTCGATCTGCTGGGCAAAGGACAGCATCCGCCCCACGACCTCTTCTTTTGCCGCCTCGCGCAGGCGCGGCTCGTCGGCCAGCGCCTTGGTGATCGACACCGGCTTGACCCCGTCCAGCGGGATCATCTTGGACAGCCGGTCCACCTGACCGTAGGGCATCTGCAAGACCCGGCCCACATCGCGCACCGCCGCCTTGGACAAAAGCGCGCCAAAGGTGATGATCTGCGCCACGCGGTCGCGGCCATATTTCATCTGGACGTATTGGATGACCTCTTCGCGCCGGTCCATGCAAAAGTCGATGTCGAAATCCGGCATCGATACCCGCTCGGGGTTCAGGAACCGCTCAAAAAGGAGCGCATAGCGCAGCGGGTCCAGATCGGTGATCTTCAGCGCATAGGCCACGAGCGATCCCGCGCCCGAACCCCGCCCCGGCCCGACCGGAATGCCGCGATCCTTGGCCCAGTTGATGAAATCGGCCACGATCAGAAAATAGCCCGGAAAGCCCATCTGAGTGATCACGCCCAGCTCGAAATCAAGCCGCGCGGCATAATCCGCCGGGCTGACCGAATGCGGGATCACCGCGAGCCGCTCTTGCAGCCCTTCATGCGACAAGCGGCGCAGTTCCTGCACCTCGTCATCGGCAAATTTGGGCAGGATTGGCGCGCGCTTATAGACCGCAAAGGCACAGCGCCGCGCGATCTCGACCGAGTTTTGCAGCGCCTCCGGCAGATCGGCAAAGAGCGTGCACATCTCGGCCTCGGTCTTCATATAGTGCTGCGGCGTCAGGCGGCGGCGCGGTTCCTGCTGATCGACATAGGCGCCCTCGGCGATGCAGATCAGCGCGTCATGCGCCTCATACATCGCGGCTTTGGGGAAATAGACATCATTGGTGGCGACCAGCGGCAGGCTTTGATCATAGGCAATTTCGATCAGCCCGCGTTCTGACTGGCGCTCGGCCTCGGTCAGGCGGCCGCCCTCGCCGGGATGGCGCTGCAGCTCCACATAAAGTCGCCCGTCAAAAGCCGACGCGAGCCGCTGCGTCAGCGCGCAAGCCTTTGGCCCCTGGCCCGCCCGCAAAAGCCGCCCCAGCGGCCCATCCGGCCCCCCGGTCAGGCAAATCAGGCCCGCCGAATGGGCCTCGATCTCGGCCAGAGTGACCTGCGGCACCTCGCCCTGCCCGATCTTGGAGCCGCCGATATAAAGGCAGCTGTTCAACTGCATCAGGTTCAGATAGCCCGCCTCGTTCTGCGCCAGCAGCACCAAAGGCGCCGGCGCGCGCGCCCGCTCGCCGGGCTGGACCGTCTCAAAGGCCACCGAGATCTGACAGCCCACGATCGGCTGCACCCCGGATTCCAGCGCAGTCACAGAAAACTCCAGCGCCGCGAACATGTTGTTGCTGTCGGTGATCGCCACCGCCGGCATGCCCATGCCCGCCACCAGCGCAACCAGTTTTTTCACCGGCACAGCGCCTTCGAGCAAGGAATGCTCGGTATGGGTGCGCAGGTGGATGAATCGGGGCTGAGGCGTCATGGCGCCACCCTATCGCAAGCCCGCATGTCGGCGAAAGCCCCGATGCCGCAGCAGGCACCCTTCGGGTAATCTTGAAACTGCTGTCAAAACAAACTGAAAGGTAATGCTTGCCAGAATCCCGTGCATTGGGCTTCATGGGCTATCAACATCCGGCGAAAAGCCGGGACGAAGAAGGCATCCTTGGCTTTACACCGCAGCGGGCGGGGATGCAGGTGGCCGTTGAGGCGGGGAAAGCGGCAGGATATGGCATGACTGACACAGCCTTTGTGCTGAATGGAACGCCGATCCGCGTTGCCGATCAGCCTGCCACACGCACGCTCCTGGATTTTCTGCGCGAAACCCGCGGCCTCACGGGCACCAAAGAGGGCTGCAACGAGGGCGATTGCGGCGCTTGCACCGTGATGGTGACGGATGCAGCCGGATCGCGCGCGCTAAACGCCTGTATCCTCTTTCTGCCGCAGCTGGAGGGCAAAGCAGTGCGCACAGCCGAAGGCATCAGCGGCCCCGAAGGCCAGATGCACCCGGTCCAAGCTGCCATGGTCGAACACCACGGCAGCCAATGCGGCTTTTGCACCCCCGGCTTCATCGTCTCAATGGCCACCGCCCATCTGAACGCAGACCGCGACCACGACACCGTTTTGGCGGGCAATCTTTGCCGCTGCACCGGCTATGCCCCGATCATCCGCGCCGCGCAGGCCGCCGCCAGCGCACCCGTCCCCGACTGGATGCACGACGACCGCGCCTTGATAGGGCGCGCCCTGCCCAACCCGGCGGCGGCGGCGGCTGCCGAAGGTGCCGCCTTCCGCCCGACAACCAGTGACGCGCTGGCCGCCTGGTACCTCGCCCATCCGGGTGCCACCCTGACCGCCGGGGCCACCGATGTCGGCCTCTGGGTCACCAAGCAATTGCGCGAGCCCACCCAGATCGGCTTTCTGAACGGCATCACCGACCTGCAGACCATCACCCAAGGGGGCGACCAGATCCGCGTCGGCGCCGGGGTCACGATCTCAGCCCTCTACCGCGCCATGACCCCGCTCCACCCCGCCTTTGCCGAGCTTTTGCGCCGCTTCGCCTCCGATCAGGTCCGAAATGCCGCGACCATCGGCGGCAATATCGCGAATGGCTCGCCGATCGGCGATGCGCCGCCCGCCCTGATCGCCTTGGCTGCCCGCCTGCACCTGCGCCAAGGCGATGTCCGCCGCACCCTGCCCCTTGAGGATTTCTTTATCGAATACCGCAAACAGGACCGCCTACCGGGCGAGTTTGTCGAGGCGATCAGCCTGCCCGCCGCCGCCCCCGGCCTGCGCTGCTACAAGCTGACCAAACGCTTTGATCAGGACATCACCGCGGCGCTTGGCTGTTTCAATCTCACCATGGCAGGCGGCACAATCACCGCTGCCCGCATCGCCTATGGCGGCATGGCCGGCACCCCCAAACGCGCGTTGAAAACCGAAGCCGCCCTGATCGGCCAGCCCTTTGCCCTGCCCAGTTTCACCCGCGCCGCCGCCGCCCTGCGCGATGATTTCGCGCCCCTCTCCGATATGCGCGCCTCGACCGACTACCGCCTGCTCGCCGCGCAAAACATGGTGATCCGCTATTTCCATGATCTCAGCGGCACGTTGGTAAACGTCTTGCAGGTGGCACCATGAGCCTCGGAAAATCCCTGCCCCACGATTCCGCGCCCCTGCATGTTACCGGCGCCGCGCGCTATCTGGACGATATCCCGCTGCCCGCGAACGCCCTGCATCTGGCCTTTGGCCTCTCAACCGTGGCCCATGGCCAGATCACCGCGCTGGACCTGAGCAAGGTCCGCGCCGCGCCCGGTGTGACCCTCGTTCTTTGCGCCGAAGATCTGCCCGACATGCCCGATTGCTCGCCCTCGGCCCATGACGAGCCGCTTTTGGCCACCGGCACGGTCCATTACCTCGGCCAACCGGTGTTTGTGGTCGCCGCCACCTCGCATCTGGCCGCCCGCCGCGCTGTCCGTCTGGCCAAGATCACCTATACCGAACTGCCCGCGCTTTTGACCGTGGAACAGGCGCTCGCCGCCAATTCCCGGTTTGAACAGGGCCCGATCATCTGGGCCAAGGGCGATGCCGCAAGCGCCTTGACGGATGCGCCCCACATCATCGAGGGCGCGTTTGAGGTCGGCGGTCAGGAGCATTTCTATCTTGAAGGCCAGATCGCCGCCGCCCTTCCCTCGGACGAAGGCGTGCATATCCTGTCCTCAACCCAGCACCCGACCGAGATACAGCACAAAGTCGCCCATGCCCTCCATCTGCCGATGAGCGCCATTCGCGTGGAAACAAGGCGCATGGGCGGCGGTTTTGGCGGCAAGGAAAGCCAGGGCAACGCGCTTGCCATCGCCTGCGCGCTGGTGGCCCGCGCCACCGGGCGGCCCGCCAAGATGCGTTATGACCGCGACGATGACATGATGATCACTGGCAAGCGCCACGATCTGAAAATCCGCTACCGCGCCGGGCATGACGCATCGGGCCGGATCATGGGCTTGGAGTTTACGCATCTGTTCCGTTGCGGCTGGGCGCAGGATCTGTCGCTGCCCGTGGCGGACCGGGCCATGCTGCATTCCGACAATTGCTATCATCTGCCCGATATCCGCATCGAAAGTCACCGGCTGAAAACCAACACCCAAAGCGCCACCGCCTTTCGCGGCTTTGGCGGCCCGCAGGGGATGATCGGGATCGAGCGGGTGGTGGATCACATCGCCTTTGCCACCGGACTGGAGCCCCTGGCGGTGCGCCGGGCGAATTTCTACCGCGCATCGCAGGCGGTCAGCACCGCAGTCCGGCCCGGCACCGGCCAGCGCTATGGCGCCGAACATTCGCCCGCGAACTCCGCCCCGCAAAGCACGCCCTATTTCATGCCGGTCGAAGATTTCATCGCGCATGACCTGGTGGCCGAACTGGAAAAAACCAGCGATTACCGGGCCCGGCGCGTGGAAGTCGCCGCCTGGAATACCGCGAACCCGATCCTTAAACGCGGTATCGCGCTGACGCCAGTCAAATTCGGCATCTCCTTTACCCTGACCTTTCTCAATCAGGCCGGGGCCTTGGTGCATGTCTACCAGGACGGCTCCGTTCAACTGAACCACGGCGGCACCGAGATGGGTCAGGGTTTGAACCAAAAGGTGGCGCAGGCGGCGGCCTCGGTCTTCGGGCTGGAGGCGGCACAGATCAAGATCACCGCCACCGATACCGCCAAAGTGCCAAATACCTCGGCCACCGCCGCTTCCTCAGGCTCGGACCTGAACGGTATGGCCGCGCAAGCTGCCTGCTTGATCATTCGGGGCCGGATGGCCGAGTTTCTGGCCGGAAAATACGGGGTCCAGCCCGAAACCGTCCGCTTTGACGCCGGGCTGGTTCATGTCGCGGGCGAGGCGCATCCCTTTGCTAAGGTCGCGATGTGGGCCTATCAGGCGCGGATATCTCTGTCTTCCACCGGGTTCTATTCAACGCCGAAAATCACCTGGGACCGGGTTCAGGGCAAGGGCCGCCCCTTCCTCTATTTCGCCTATGGCGCGGCGGTCAGCGAGGTGGTGATAGACACACTTACCGGCGAGAACCGCATCCTGCGCGCCGATATTCTGCACGATACTGGCACTTCGATGAACCCCGCGCTGGATATCGGGCAGGTGGAGGGCGCCTATGTGCAGGGCGCGGGCTGGCTGACCACTGAAGAGCTGGTCTGGAGCGCCAAGGGCGCGCTGACCACCCATGCGCCCTCGACCTACAAGATCCCCGCCTGTTCGGACCGACCGCGCATTTTCAACGTGGCGCTCTGGGATCAGCCGAACCGCGAGGATACGGTGGGCAAATCCAAAGCAGTGGGCGAGCCGCCCTTCATGCTGGGTATCTCGGCTTTCTTTGCGCTGCGCGACGCGATTGCGGCTTGCGGGAATGGCACGGTCTATCCCGATCTGAACGCCCCCGCCACGCCCGAGCGGGTGCTGATGGCGGTTCAAAAGCAGATGCCAAATGCATAGCCTCTTCTCTTCAGATTTTTCGAAGGAAAATCGTTCTGCCCGCACGAATTTCCTTCGAAAATTCAGCGGGTTCACCGATGTTTGATCTTGGCGCCCTGACAGATTGCGTCGCGCAGAACGGCCCCACCGCGCGGATTGTGATTGCCGCGCATGCAGGCTCTGCCCCGCGCGAGGCGGGCACCGCGATGCTGGTTTGGGCTACGGGCCAGTCGGGCACAATCGGCGGTGGCGCGCTCGAATGGCAGGCGGTATGTGAGGCGCGCGCCTTGCTATCAGGTGGGGCCGCGCAGGTCCGCTCTGTCCCGCTTGGCCCCGCGCTTGGCCAATGCTGCGGCGGCGCAGTGACCTTGGTAACCGAGGTTTTCGGCGCTCAGACCCTGCCCATACCGCGCGCCGGGCTGATAGCCCGCAGCCTTGATGGCAGCGACATGCCGCTCGCCGTGCAGCGCATTCTGGACCGTGCCCGCGCCCAAGGTAGCCCGGCCCATACCCAAAAAATTCAAGGCTGGATGATCGAGCCGTTTGCCGCGCGGGCCCGGCCCCTTTGGATTTGGGGCGCGGGGCATGTGGGGCGGGCCTTGGTCGATGTACTTGGCCCGCTGCCCGAAATTCAGATCAGTTGGGTCGATATCACTGCGGACCGCTTTCCGGAGCCTCTGCCCCAGAACATCGCCGCCTTGCCTGTCGCGGACCCCCTGCGCGCCATCGCCCTTGCGCCGCTTGATGCAGAGCATCTGATTGTTACCTTTTCCCACAGCCTTGATCTGGAGCTGTGCCACGGGCTCCTGAGCCATGGGTTCGCCTCTTGCGGACTGATCGGTTCGGCCACCAAATGGGCCCGTTTCCGCTCCCGGCTCAGCGCCCTCGGCCATTCCCCCACCGCCATCGCCCGGATTCAATGCCCGATCGGCAGTCCGGCCTTGGGAAAGCACCCACAGGCCATTGCCATTGGCGTCGCATCCCATATTCTGAACCCCCGCCGCACCCTTCTGCAGGAGCAACTCAATTGACCCTTGCCCCCTCCGCTGACCGCCCGCTTTTGTTGTCAGTTCAGGGCATAACCAAGGCTTATCCCGGCGTGATCGCCAATCAGGACGTCAGTTTCGCCATCGCCAAGGGCCAGATTCATGCGCTTCTGGGAGAAAACGGGGCGGGAAAATCGACCTTGGTCAAGATGATCTACGGGCTCGTCAAACCCGATAGTGGCGCGATGATCTGGAACGGCGGCCCCTATACCCCCGCCGCCCCGCGCAATGCGCGCGCCGCGGGCGTGGCAATGGTTTTCCAGCATTTCTCGCTGTTCGAGGCGCTGAACGTGGCCGAAAACGTCGCGCTTGGTATGGAAAACCCGCCGCCGATGAAGACGCTGGCAGCACGGATCACCCAGGTCTCGCGAGACTACGGCCTGCCGCTCGATCCCGCGCGGATGGTCGGCGATCTGTCGGCGGGAGAGCGTCAGCGGGTCGAAATCATTCGCTGCCTTCTGCAGGATCCCAAACTGCTTATCATGGACGAGCCGACCTCGGTATTGACCCCGCAAGAGGTCGCGATCCTGTTTCGGACCCTGCGCCAGTTGGCGTCCGAGGGTACGGCGATCCTGTATATCTCGCATAAACTCGAAGAAATTCGCAGCCTTTGCGACGCCGCGACCATCCTTCGGCGCGGCAAAGTTGTGGGCACGGCGGACCCCAAGACCAGCAGCGCGCGCGCTTTGGCCGAGGCGATGGTCGGCGCCACCCTGACCCCGACCGAACGCGCCGCGCCCAAGGATTGGGGCGATAAGGATGCGGCTTTGCAGGTCAGCGGCCTAACCGCCGCCTCGCCCATTCCCTTTGGCACCTCGCTCAAAGACGTGACTTTTTCCGTGCAGCGCGGCGAGGTTCTGGGCATTGGCGGCGTGGCCGGCAACGGGCAGGACGAGCTGCTGCTGGCCCTGTCGGGCGAGATCCCGACGCAGGCTGCCATGGTCAAGGCGGCGGGCGTTTTGGTGGGCACCATGGGCCCGGCGCAGCGGCGCAAGATCGGGTTTGTTATGGCCCCCGAAGACCGGCTGGGCCATGCAGCGGCACCTGATATGTCCTTGGTTGAAAACGCCTTTCTGACCGGCGGCGTGCGGCGCGGGCTGGTCACGAACGGCTTTATCGACTGGCCCGCCACCAAGGATTTCGCCGAGGCGGTGATCAAGGCCTATGACGTGCGCACCCCCGGCAGCCATGTCGCCGCGCGGGCGCTTTCGGGCGGCAATCTGCAGAAATTCGTGATTGGGCGAGAGCTGAGCCAGTCCCCGGATGTCATCGTCATCAACCAGCCGACCTGGGGGGTGGATGCCGCTGCCGCCGCCGCGATCCGTCAAGCAATCCTTGAC
>CAIYZT010000030.1 GCA_903930735.1 uncultured Paracoccaceae bacterium
GGTCAAAACCCTCTGGCGCGCCGGCCGTGGTAAACGAAAACTGCAAACCCCGCGATTTGCCGATCCAGTTCGCCTGCATCACCCGCACTTTTTCCGGCCAATTGGTCAGCCCGTCCAAGGCGGCCAGCAACTCGCCCGAATAATCCGAGATCCGGAAAAACCACTGCGTCAACTCACGCCGTTCAACCAAGGCGTTTGACCGCCAGCCGCGCCCGTCGATCACCTGTTCATTGGCAAGCACGGTCATATCGACCGGATCCCAGTTCACCACCGCATTCTTGCGGTAGGCCAGCCCCTTGGCCATCATATCGATGAACATCGCCTGCTGCTGGCCATAATATTCCGGATCGCAGGTGGCAAACTCGCGGCTCCAGTCAAAGGACAGACCCAGCGGCTTCAGCTGCGCCTTCATCTCGGCGATATTGCCATAGGTATAGTCTTTGGGATGGATGCCGGTCGCCATGGCCGCATTTTCTGCCGGCATGCCAAACGCATCCCAGCCCATCGGATGCAGCACCGAAAATCCCTGCGCCGCCTTATAGCGCGCCACGACATCACCCATCGTATAGTTGCGCACATGCCCCATATGGATGCGCCCGGACGGGTAGGGGAACATCTCCAGCACATAATACTTTGGCCGCGCCGGATCCCGCCGCGCCAAAAATACCTGCGCCTCGTCCCAGGTCTGCTGCCATTTGGCTTCTATCTTGGCGGGTTCATAGCGCGACATGCGGGGGCCTCATCTGATTTCACAGGCGCAATACACCGTTGCAAGCCCCAAGGTCCAGAGCAAGCCCTGAGCCTTCATTTTGATCCAAATACCCCGGGGTATATCGCAGCCGGGGGGCAGCGCCCCCCTTTGAGAAATCAAAGCCGGGAATCAGCGATCCGCAATTCCCGCGCCCGCGACAAGATCGCATCCTCAACCGCGCGCAAAGTCTCGGCATCGACGGGGCCGGATTTGGTCTGCATCGAGATTTTCAGGCTGCGCGCGTCCAAAGCAGGATCCTGCACATAGATCGTCGCACGGTAGGCGCGCCCGCCGCCGGGCGGGGTGCCGTAGCCGGTCACGATCACGCCGGTAAAGGGGTCGACCGATTCGATGGGCAAAAAGTTCAGCACATCCAGCGCCGCCACCCAGATATACTTGTTCACCTCGACCGTGGTGTTCGGGTCATCGGAGTTCGAGAACAGATCCCAAAGCGTCGACTTGCGCTCGCCAGTGGTCGCCGCGGTCTGGGCGGCATTTTGCGCATCCAGCGCCGTCTGCGCGCCCAACTGGGCCTCGGTCAGCGGTTGAGCCGGAGTTGATGTGCCGAAAATCCCGCCGAGCCCGCCACTGCAACCCAGCAGAAAAGAGCTGCAAAGCCCTGCAATAACGACGTTCTTCACAAGAGCTAGCCCAGTAACTTGGCGCGGCAATGTCATTCGGCCCTCCGATTTCTTCTGCACTGTCTATCAATGCCACCCGCCCCTGCCAAGGCTTTTCCCCTACGCACTGCGCCGCACCGATCCGGGCGCGCGTCAAAGCCCCGTTGCCCCTTGCCCGCCGCACCTGCCCCGCGAAATATGGCGGATTATTGCCGTATTTCCGGCGGCAAAGCGGACTGTGGCAAGACTGCATCACGAATTTGCTCTTTCCCCCCCTGCCCGGCGGTCTGCATTGCAATCGAGGGGTCAAAGTAAGAAATAGATTTCCATACCAGTTCGGATTCCCCTGAATTGGACCACACCTTTCAAGACAACGAGGGAACACTATGAAAAAGATTCTTCTTGCTACCACCATGCTGGTCGGCACCGCAGGCTTCGCAGCTGCTGAAGGCCACATCACTTTCTCCGGTTCGGCTGCTGCCGGTATCGGTTCGCACGTTGCCGGCGACTTCGAAACCTACTCGACGGCTGGCTTGGACGTGACGTTTGCAGGCACCACAGACAACGGCCTGGAATTCGGCGCAACCTTTGGCGGGACCATTGGGCGTTCGTTCGATATCGACGATGGCTTCGCTGACGAAACCGGCGCTCCGGGCATGCCGGAAATCTTCGTTTCGGGCTCGTTCGGCCGCGTTGCATTCTCGGACGACAGCTATGACATGTTCGACGACCTCAATGGCGGCGCAGACGTTGACTACTCCGGCACCTTCGGCGCGATCACGGTTGGCCTGCGTGCAGACGTAGACACCGGCGACGTTTCGGCTTCGGCTGATGCGACCTTCTCGGGCGTCACCGTCCATGCTGACTCTGACACCTACGGCGAGACGAACGTTTCGGTAGCGTACACGATGGGCGCTGTTACCGGCACCGTCGGCACTGACCAAGACTCGGCTTCCTACGTGACCGTTGCCTATGCAGGCGGCGCGATCTCTGGCGACGCGACCTTCAACAGCGACTCTTCGTGGGATGTTGGCGTGGACTACTCGGCTAACAGCGTCTCGTTCGGCATGAACTACGCCAGCGACGAAAGCTATGACCTGTCGGCCGGTTACGACCTCGGCGGCGGTCTGTCGATCGAAGCTGGCATGAACAGCGACGATTCGGCCTTCGTCGGCGCGGCAATGTCGTTCTAATCCTGACGGATTGAACTTTGGGAAAAGCGGGCTTCGGCCCGCTTTTTTCATTTCTGGGCTTTCGTTCGGCGCTGGCCTGTGGCCATCTGCGCCAAAAGGGCCAGCCCATGTCACTTTCCGAAATCCAATCCCGCCTGACCGCCGCCGAAGCCGCCCATCACCGCGCGCCGGGTTCGGTGCAGCTGATCGCGGTGTCAAAACTGCAACCACTAAGCCGGGTTCGCGCGGTGCTGCAGGCCGGGCACCGAATTTATGCCGAAAACTATGTGCAAGAGGCCATGGGCAAATGGCCGGATCTGCGGGCAGAGTTTGGCCCCCTTGCCGTCCACATGGTCGGACCCCTGCAAACCAACAAGGCCAAAACCGCGGTCGAGATCTTTGACGCCATCCATTCGGTGGACCGCCCCTCGCTGGCGCAGAAACTCGCCGGGCTGGCGCAGGCGCGGGGGCAGTCGCCTGCCCTTTTCGTGCAGGTCAATACCGGGCTTGAGCCGCAAAAGGCCGGGGTTCTGCCCGCCGATCTGGACCAGTTCCTGAAAGATTGCACCGCGATGTCCCTGCCCGTGCTGGGCCTGATGTGCATTCCGCCGGAATCGGAGGATCCCGCCCCCCATTTCGCCGCCCTTGCCCAGATGGCGGCGCGCAACGGCCTCAGCGGGCTGTCGATGGGCATGAGCAGCGATTTCGAGGCGGCAGTGGCCCATGGCGCGACCCATATCCGCGTCGGCTCGGCGATTTTCGGGGCGCGGGCCTGAGGCGCTGCGTAATCAACGAATAATCACGCGGGTCTGGTGCGCTATCCGCTGCGCGATCCACAGCAAATCCGCAGGCGCAAAGCCGATACAGCCCGCCGTCGGCGCGCCCGGACCGCGCCAGCGGTGCAGAAAAATGGCCGAGCCGCGACCCGGATCGGCATAGGGCCAATTCCAGTTGGTCAGTAGAATCAGATCATATTGCCGGTCGGCTCGGCGCAGGGATTCGTAAGAAAACCGGTGCGGCGCGCGGACCATCAGATTGTAATCGGGATCCTCCGGATCATCCGACCAAAGATCACAAGGGCCGATCGGGCGCGCCCAGGAGGCGGGCTTTTTCATCCGGTCCGGGCGATAGAGCATACCCACAAGCCCATGCACCCCGCGCGGCGTGGCCCCGTCGCCCTCGCGCTTGGCCGAGCGCGCGATCAGCCCGCCACGCCCCAAAGTGCAGGCAAAGCGCCGGCCCATGAACTGCGCCCCGGTTGGGGTTATGTAAAGATCGCGCTTCAAACTCCGGCTTCCTCCGCCGTGACGGGTTCATAGATCACGTGCCACTCTTGCAACATCTGCAATGTCACGGCAAAGCCCCCTGTACGGGTCTGGATGCGACCAAAAAGCTCCTCCAGCGGCGCATCGCAGGGATGCAGGACCATGCTGGCCCCAAGTGCGGTAACCTCTGCCCGCAGCGCCTCGCGCTCGGTGCGGGTCCAAAGACCGAAATCGACGATGACATCCAGCCCGCGCAGCAGCAGATCAAAGGCCAGCTCGCGCATCAACCCTTCGATGGCCTCGTGGCGCGCGTCATGGTCCGGCAAATGCATATCCTGCCCAAACAGACGCAGGTGCCAGTCGTCCGGCGTCAGGCGCAGAGCGCCGGTTTGCAGCGCAATCGCTTTGGCGCACGTGGTTTTGCCGCTGCCGGGCAGGCCCACCATCACATGCAGGATGCGCATCGCAGCCTCGGGAACATCGCCGTTTTCATGCCCCGATCCTACCGCGCCCCTTACAGAATTGAAACATTTCTCGCCTCAGCGACACGACCGCGTGAGATCCCTGTCGCATATCTTGCCGTGACCGTGATGGGCGCACATCTGGTATGCAGAGGCCAAGAAACCCGATGACTGGAGACCCAAGATGGCAACGTTGCGCAAGATCCTGCTGGTAGATGACGATGATGACCTGCGCGAGGCTTTGTCCGAACAGCTGGTCATGACCGAAGATTTTGACGTGTTCGAGGCCCGCACCGGCGCCGAAGGCATGGAGAAAATCAAGGCGGGTGTTTACGATCTGGTGATCCTCGACGTGGGCCTGCCCGACACCGACGGCCGCGAGCTTTGCCGGCGGATGCGCAAGTCGGGGCTGAAATGCCCGGTGATGATGCTGACCGGCCATGATACCGACAGCGACACCATTCTGGGTCTGGATTCGGGCGCCAATGATTATGTGACCAAGCCGTTCAAGTTTCCGGTCCTTTTGGCCCGGATCCGCGCGCAGGTTCGCCAGCATGAACAGTCCGAGGACGCGATCTTTCAGCTGGGGCCCTATACGTTCAAGCCCGCGCAAAAGATGCTGGTCGATGCCAAGGACAAAAAGGTGCGCCTGACCGAGAAAGAGACCAATATCCTGAAGTTTCTGTACCGCGCGCAGTCGGCCGTCGTCGGCCGGGATATGCTGCTGCACGAGGTTTGGGGCTATAACGCCGGGGTGACGACCCATACCTTGGAGACGCATATCTACCGTCTGCGCCAAAAGATCGAGGCGGATCCGTCGAATGCGCGGCTGCTGGTCACCGAAAACGGCGGATATAAGCTGGTCGCGTAAAAATTTACATTCCTTAGGGGAAACCGGACTTATTGTTGCCAGAATCGGTCCCTACATAGGTTTCACGGCCGCATCGTTTCCTATTTGCGGCCAATCAGTTCCCCTTGCCTTGTCGGGGTTATGACATGGCACCTCCCTGTTGGACCTGGCCGGGCCTTGTGCCCGGCCTCTTTTTTCAGCTGATCCGCAGATAGCGGGCGGAATAGAGGATCATGCCAAGGCCGCCAATCGCCGCCAAGCCAAAGGGAAGCTGCAACGAAGCCGGGCCCATCGACGCGGCGACAGACACCAGGGTGCCGCCCGCCAATGCCCCCAGAGGCATCATGCCCGAGCCGAAAAACCGGTAGGCGGAATTGACGCGCCCGAACATTTCCGCCGGGATGGTCCGCTGGCGGTAGCTGACCGTGACGATGTTCCACAACATGCTCGTCAGGCCTTCAGTAATAAAGAGCGGCGCTATGACCCACAGCGGCGCGCCCAGCGCCATCGCCGCGCAGGTCAGCACAAAGCCAAACATCCCGACCAAAAGGCTGCGCCGCGTTCCCAGGCGGATAATCAGCCCCGGCCCCAAAAGGCTGCCCAGCAGGCCGCCAATCGCTTGCCCGGACAAGAGCGCGCCGTAGCCCAGCGCGCCCAGCCCCAGGATGTCCTGTGCATAAAGCACCAGAACCGTGACCGTCATGTAGTAAAGGAAATTGAACAAGCCCAGCACCATGGCCAGCCGACGCAGCTCTGGCCGCGAGAACAGATATCGCAGCCCCTCTTTCAGCGCGTCGACAAAGGCAGAATCTGGTGGCGGCGGCGCGGGCCTTAGCCTAAGCATGGTCACAAAAATCAATGATATCAGCATCATTGCAGAGAAAAAGCCAAAGGGGGTGGCCAGTGACAACCCGATCAAGAGGCCTGCCAATGGCGGGCCGATAAACCGCCCGGTCAACTCTTCGGCGCTCCACATCTGGCCATTGGCGCGCTCCAGCTGATCGGGCTCGACCACCAGGGGCAAGATCGATTGCGCGGTATTGTCGCGCAGGACCTCGGCCGAGCCCAGCAAGAAGGCCAGCCCGGCAAGCGTCAGGACCGCGCCCGTGCCCGGCACCGCGACCAGAGCCAGAAGGCCAAGCGCCAGCACCAGAATAAGGCGCAGACCATCGGCAAAAAGGATCAACCGCCGGCGGTCGTGGCGGTCGGTGATTACGCCCATCGGCAGCCCGAAAATCAGCCAGGGCAGCGCGCGCGCCATGGCGACAAGACCGATCAGAAAGGGGTCACGCGTCAAAAGCGTTGCAAACCACGGCAGCGCCACGGCCAGAACGCCGTCGCCCATATTGGTGCCGATCGAAGCGGTGAACAGCAGCCGGAAATTGCGGTTTCGCCATAGGGCACGGTAGGACATGGACATTGTTTGGCCAAAGGAGACCGGGCCGTCAAGCCAGATCCGCCCCTCACCCTTGCACAAGGGGGCGCAACCCTGAGGCGTGCCTTCCAGCCAGATTCACAACGAGTCGCCGCCGTGGTATAAAAAAGCTCCTCCCTGTTGACCTGGCCCGGCGCGCTTGCCGGGCTTTTTCTTTGCCTAGCGAGCGGGCCAACTTGTTAGCCCCGCGCCCTTGCCTTAGAGTAGTTCGGGCGCAGAAATGCCCGACCCTTTGACCTGAATGGAGGATCCCGATGCGGACCGTTGCCTTTGCTGCCCTCATTTCCTTGGGGGCCCTGTCCGCCCCAGCCTTTGCCGAAGATCTGGTATTCGAGCTGATCAACAACAGTTCCGTCAACCTGCAAAATCTCTATGTGTCCCCGTCGGACACCGACACCTGGGGCGAGGATATCCTCGGCGTCGAAATTTTGGCCTCGGGCGAGGTTGGCACCGTCACTATCGCTGATGGTCTGGCCACTTGCGCCTATGACCTGCTCTTTGTGACCGATACCGGCACCGAAGTGACCAGCTCGCAGGATCTGTGCGTCCTCAACACCTTTACTCTGAACGACTGATCAGCAGACTTGAGGCTTGGGCGCAGGCGGCCTAGTCTGGCCGCCTGTTTGCCATTGGAGCCGCGCCCTATGCCCTTTACCCTCGCCACCTGGAACATCAATTCGGTCCGTCTGCGCGAAGGGTTGGTGGCCCGGCTGATGGCCGAGGAGCAGCCCGATATCCTGTGCCTGCAGGAGTGCAAAAGCCCGGTGGAATTGATCCCGCTGGAGCAGTTTCAGGCCCTTGGCTATGGCTATATGGTCGCGCGGGGGCAAAAGGGCTATAATGGGGTCGCTATCCTGTCGAAATTGCCGATTACAGATGCGGGGGGCAAGGATTTTGCCAATCTAGGCCATGCACGGCATGTGGCGGGGCGGCTGGAAAACGGGGTAACGATCCATAATTGTTATGTGCCAGCGGGCGGCGATATTCCGGACCGCACCCAGAATGAAAAATTCGGACAAAAGCTGGATTTTCTGACCGAGATGCGGGATGCCTTTCACGGCGATCGCCCGCAAAAATCCATCCTTGTCGGCGATCTGAACATCGCGCCCCGCGCAGATGACGTCTGGAACCACAAGCAATTGCTGAAAATCGTCAGCCATACGCCGATCGAGGTGGCGCATCTGACCGACACGCAGGCGGCGGGCGGATTTGTCGATGTGACGCGCGCCGATATCCCTGCGGGGCCGCTTTACAGCTGGTGGTCCTACCGCTCGCCCGATTGGGACGCGGACGACAAGGGGCGGCGGCTGGATCATATCTGGGCGACGGGCGATATCGCGGGCGCGGCCCATGGCAGCCGCATCCTGCGCACCGTGCGCGGTTGGGAGCAGCCATCGGACCATGTTCCGGTGTTCGCGACGTTTGATTTGTGAGGGCGCGGACCTGAGTTTGGCGCGCATCGGCAGGAGAAACCAATGTCATTGACGCGGCGCGGATTACTTTTGGCGGCGGGGGCGGTCGCGGGGGGTGCGGCCGCGCGCTTGACCATGTCCAAGGGGCCTTCGATGGACGGATTGGGGATGATTACCCCCAAGAGCGGCGAGGGGGTGCTGAACGACGCCTCTCTTTTGTCCGAAACCCCAATTTTCCGGCATAGCGTGCTGAAGGATCAAGGCGAGGCTTTGGTCACCGCCCTACGCGCCGAGATGAAGGAGGCGCGCGTTGCGGGCCGGGCTTTCAACATCGGCGCCGCGCGGCATTCGATGGGGGGCCAGGCGATTCCGGCGGGCGGGCATGCCGTGACGCTGGACGCGCCGCAGATCGAGATCGACAGCGCGTCCAAGACCTTTCGCGTGCAGGCGGGCACCCGTTGGCATCAGGTAATCGCGGCGCTGGAGCCTGCGGGCCTGTCCCCCAAGGTCATGCAATCCAACGCTGATTTCGGCGTCGCCGCGACCTATTCGGTCAATGCCCATGGCTGGCCCACGGCCTTTGGTCCGATGGGATCGACGGTGCGCGAGGTGCAGATGTTGCTGGCGGATGGCAGTCTGATCACCGCCTCGCGCAGCGAAAACCCGCAGATTTTTGCCGCTGCGATGGGCGGCTACGGGCTGATCGGACAGATCACCTCGCTGGTGGTCGAGGCCGAGGCGAATATGGCCCTGGCCCCCAGCTTTGTGCAGATGCCCGCCGATGATTTCGCCGCCGCCTTTGCCGCAGCCGTGGCCGCCAGCCCGATGACCTATGGCCGCCTTTCGGTAGACCGCGAGGGCTTTTTTGATAGCGCGATGCTGGTCAGTTATACCCCCGTGGACGAGCCGATCCCGCCGGTGACCGGATCGGGCCTCATGTCCCGCGTGGCGCGGCCGATCTTTCGGGCGCAGGTGGGCAATGAATGGGTCAAAAGGCGGCGCTGGGGGCTGGAGACCGGCCCGAATGTCTGGCTTGCAGGCACCGCCAGCCGGTCAGGTCTGATGGCCGAGCCGGTGGTCACGCTGGATGACCACGACCCCGCGCGCACCGATATCCTGCACGAATATTTCGTCCCGCCCGAGGGCTTTGCCGGGTTTCTGGCGGCCTGCCGGCAGATCATTCCGCAAAGCTATCAAGAGCTGCTGAACGTCACCCTGCGCTGGGTTGAGCAGGACGCGACATCGGTTCTGTCCTACGCGCCAAAGGGGCCGCGTATTGCGGCAGTGATGCTGTTTTCGCAGGAACTGTCGACGCGCGCCGAGGCCGACATGCAGCGGATGTCCGAGGCCCTGAACGGCGCAGTGGCTCTGTTCAGCGGGGCCTATTATCTGCCCTACCGGCCCCATGCGCGGGTGGACCAACTGCTCGGCAGCTACGCCCGTGCCCCGGAATTCGCCGCGTTCAAACGCCAGACCGACCCAAACCTGTTGTTCCGCAACGCGCTTTGGGACAAGTATCTGGGCAATTTGTAGAGGTACACCATGACCCTGACCCGCAAGATCGCCTTTGCCTATGCCCTGATCCTCGCGGCCGTCGCCGCGCTGAATTATGTCCCCGGACTGACCGACGCGCAGGGGCTGGCCTTTGGCATCTTTGCCTTGGACATCTACGACGACGGGCTGCATCTGGCCTCGGCGCTGCTGGCGCTGTCGGCGGCGCTTTGGTCGCATAGATCGGCGAAGTGGTTCTTGATTCTGTTTGGCGCGGCCTATCTGGCCGACGGGCTGCTCGGGCTGGCGACCGGGGTGGGGTATCTTGATCTGGCGATCTGCACAACCGGGCCGATTGATCTGCCCTTTGGGTTCAAGATCCTCGCCAATACGCCGCATATAGGGCTTGGCGGATTTGCCCTGCTGACGGGCGCGCGGTCATGAAAACCCTTTGGCGCTGGGCGGGGCGCGGGCTGATCCTCCTCGGGATTGCCATTCTGGGCCTTATGATCCCCGTCGGCTGGACCGAGGTGAACTGCCGGGGAGAGATGGCTGCGGGCGGTTACACTGCGCTGGTGGCAAGCCCCTGGCAGCGCCCGGAATCGCGCACGCTGATGACCTATCCCGAATGGCATATTGTCCATGCTTACGAAGATTATGCGGCCGTCATCGCCACCGGCGCGCCGCATGACTATGCGTTTTTGCCGGCCATCGGGCAGTATTGGTCCTCCCTTTGCCAATTGACCGCGGCCTCCTCGGCGCATGGCGGCGCGGATGTGCCGACGCGGCAGATGGTCTATGCGATCGGGGTCAGTTTCACCGCCGAGTTGTTGGCCAAAGCGGCCTATGAGGAAACGCTGGGGCGGCTCTTTGTCTGGCTGCGCGGGGCCGAGCAGGCGCCTCTGGATCAGCTGTCCGCGCGCCAAGCCGCTGATTACGCGTCTTTTCTAAACCAGGTGCCTTGGTATCGCTGGGATTTCACGGCGGACAAACAGGCCTTGATCGATGCCAACTCCGGCTCCTTGCGCGACTGGGAGCGGCGTTTGGCCCTTGGCGGCGAATATACGGTCAAGGCGCAATACGCCCGGCTGATCGGGGCGGCTGTCGCGGCCGCGGGGCAGGACGAATTGCGCATGCGCGTGGTCGTTACGGGCCTGTCGGCCGAGGTTTTGGCCGCCGCGCCCGATGTTCAGGTAATCGGCACCCATACCCAAGGGACCGAGGTTGAAACCCCGCGCTACGCCGCCTTTACGGTACTGGCGCGCGAATGGGCGGCCAAGGGCGCAAGCTTCTCCGAGATCGCGGGCAATGACGATATCATGTTCACCGCCCTTTCGGGCAACGCCGATATGCCCGGCGCGCTGGCCAGTTACCCGCGTCAGGGCCGCGCGGATTATCGGCATCTGATGCTGGTCAAGGTGGCGGATCTCGCGGCGGCGCTGAACGATCCAGCGCTGACCATCGAGCATATCCACGACTATTAGGGCGGGTCAGGCCCGCCCGGCCTGCGCCGAAAGCGTCAGGGGATCGATGCCCAGAACCGCCAAAGCGCGGCCCCATTTTGCCGGATCGGCGGCGGAAAACACCAATTCGGGGTCGGCCTCGACCGTCAGCCAATCGTTGCGGGCAATCTCGTCCTCCAGCTGCCCTGGCCCCCAGCCGGTATAGCCCAAGGCCAATATCGCCTCTTTTGGCCCCTGCCCGCGCGCCAGATCCACGAGGATATCGCGCGAGGTGGTCACCGAATAGCCGCCCGCGACATATATCCGCCCCTCGGTTGGCGCATGGTCCGAGCCGTGCAGAACAAAGCCGCGCCCGCGTTCAACGGGGCCGCCGTAAAGGCAGGGCACGGACTGCACAGCCTCGCTGCGGGCAATCTCCAACTGGTCCAGCAATTCGGGAAACTGCAATTCGCGCAGGGGCTTGTTGACGATCAGCCCCATCGCCCCATCGTCACCATGTGAGCAGATCAGGATCACAGCATGTTCAAACCGCGGGTCCGACAGGCCCGGCATTGCCACCAGCAGTTTGCCCGTCAGTTTCATCATGGATCCAAGGTTTGGCTGGGGTCACGATGAACCCATCGCGTCCAAGGCTCAAGCATTTAAGTGTTGCAAAGGCACCCAATGACGCACGGCTCGCGGGTTTTCGCCGGAAAGTGATTTCCCTTCGCGAGCGGGGATGGTTACTGCGTCACCATGAAATCGAAACTCCCTCTCGCCCTCTTCGTTGCCCTGTGCCTGTCCGGGCCTGCCTTTGCCCAGTCTCTGGACGGGCTAGACAGCGCCGAGTTTCGCAGCGGCTGGCAGACTGCAGCGGGCAGCCACATGACCGCGCTGGATCTGCACTTGCAGCCGGGCTGGAAGACCTATTGGCGCGCGCCGGGCGATGCCGGCATTCCGCCGCAGTTTGACTGGACGGGGTCCGAAAACATCGGGCGGGTGGCGTTTCATTGGCCGAGCCCGCAGGTGTTTGATCTGAACGGGCTGCGCTCGGTCGGCTATCACGACGCGCTGGTGCTGCCGGTCGAGGTTTTCGCGGCGGATCCCTCGCAACCGGTGAAACTGCGGCTGACGATGCATCTGGGCATCTGTAAAGAGATTTGCCTGCCCGCGAGTGTGCGTTTTGTCGGAGAGATTTCCGGCAGCGGCGCGCCCGATCCAGTGATCCGTACAGCGCTGGCTGCGCGTCCGCTGACGGCGAGCGAGGCCAAGGTGGGCGCGGTGAGCTGTATCGCAGAGCCGATTGCTGATGGGCTGCGCGTAAAAGCGAGGGTGACGGTGCCAAGGATCAACGGCGGCGATGAGGCGGTGGTGATCGAATCCGCCGATCGTACGATCTGGATTTCGGAAGCAGAGACAAATCGGGTCGGCGGCGTGGTGACGGCGGTTTCGGATCTGGTCGGAGCCAGCGGGCAGCCTTTTGCGCTGGACCGTTCCGGCCTTACGGTAACGCTGATCTCGGGCGCGGCTTCGGCGGAAATCCAGGGTTGCCCTGCGCCCTGAACCCGGGCCCCAAATTTCCTTCGAAAATTTAGGCCCTATTTGCGCCGCTGGTGTTCATCCAGCCGCGGCATGATCTCGACGAAATTGCAGGGGCGGTGGCGGTAGTCGAGTTGTTTGACGAGGATCTCGTCCCAGGCGTCGCGGCAGGCGCCGGGGCTCCCGGGCAAGGCAAAAAGATAGGTGCCCATGGCGACCCCGCCGGTGGCGCGGCTTTGCACCGCGGATGTACCGATTTTCTGCATCGAGACATGGGTGAAAACGGTGCCGAAGGCCTCGATTTCCTTTTCATAGACATCGCGGTGCGCCTCGACGGTCACGTCGCGCCCGGTCAGGCCAGTGCCGCCGGTTGAGATCACGACATCGATCGTGGGATCGGCGCACCACTGGCGCAGTTTCGCGGCGATCTCGGCACGTTCATCGGGGCAGATGTGGCGTGCGGCAAGGATATGGCCAGCGCCGGTCAGCCGTTCGGCCAGAGTGTCGCCTGAGCGGTCATCGGCGGGGGTGCGGGTGTCGGAGACGGTCAGCAGGGCGATGCGCACGGGAAGGAACTGCCGGGTCTGGTCCAGGGTCATTTCAGCCTCGCCTTGAGGGATAAAAGATCGGCCCAGGCTTCGCGTTTCGCACCCGGGTTTTGCAGCAGATAGGAAGGGTGCATCATCGGCAGCAGGGGCTTGCCAAAGGCCTGCCCCCATTTGCCCCTAGCGCCGTGAACGCCACTCTGACCGGTTGCGGCCAGAAGCGCGGCATTTCCCATTGTGACGATGAAATCGGCCTTGGACAGCGCGATATGGCGTTCGGTAAAGGGGCGCAGCAGGGCCAATTCGGCCGCATCAGGCTCCCGGTCGCCGGGCGTGCGCCAGGGGATGGCGGGCAGGATATAGAGCGACGATGGACGCTCATCGCTGCTGCGCGACAGGCCGATGGCGGCGAACATGGCGTCCAAAAGTTGCCCTTGCGGGCCGATAAAGGGGCGGCCTTCGAGGTCTTCTTCGCGGGTCGGCGCCTCGCCAAGGATCAGAACACGGGCGGCGGGGTTGCCGGCCGCAAAGACGGTTTTGCGCGCGCCGCGTTTCAATTCGCACAGATCAAAGGCGGTCATGGCTGCGCGTAGATCGTCGATCGTGCCGCAGGCTTCAGCGCTGCCTCTGGCCACCGCGACGGCATCGGTGCCGGACGGCGGGACAAGGGGCGCTGCGGGGCGGGCGGCGATAGGCGCCGCAGGCTCGGTGGCGCGCCGGGCCCACGGCACCGCCTCGGGCAAATCAAAGCTGTTCTGCGGCGCTTCTTGCACCACCTCGCCCATGCCAAGATCGACCTGCCAGGCCAGCGCAGCCAGCGCGGCGTTCCAATCGAGCCCAGAGTCCGAAACGATTCCCATGGCCCCAAACTAGGCCCCCCGCCCCCCCATCACAACCACCTTGCCGGCCCCTCGCGGGCTTTCTATAAGCCTGCAACGCCCTGCCCGCGTTTCGAAAGCAATGAGGTGCCCGATGACCTTCCGTGCCCGCCACCTTTTGGGGATCGAGCATCTGTCGCCGCAGGAAATCACCACGATTCTGGATCTGGCCGACCGCTATGTCGATATGAACCGGCGCACGGTGAAACAGTCGGATGTGCTGTCGGGCCTGACCCAGATCAACATGTTTTTTGAGGCTTCGACTCGCACGCAGGCGAGCTTTGAGCTGGCGGGCAAGCGGCTTGGCGCGGATGTGATGAACATGTCGGTGGCACTGTCGAGCGTGAAGAAGGGCGAGACGCTGATTGACACGGCGATGACGCTGAACGCGATGCAGCCGGATCTTCTGGTTGTGCGGCACCCCTCGTCTGGGGCGGTCAACCTGTTGGCATCAAAGGTGAATTGCGCAGTTTTGAATGCGGGCGATGGGCGGCATGAACACCCGACGCAGGCCTTGCTGGACGCGCTGACGATCCGGCGCGCCAAGGGCCGCATCCAGCGGCTGACCGTGGCGATTTGCGGCGATATCGCCCATAGCCGCGTGGCGCGGTCCAATCTGATCTTGCTGGGCAAGATGGAAAACCGCATCCGCTTGATCGCGCCGCCGACGCTGATGCCGGCGGGCGTGGGCGATTTCGGCTGCGAGCTTTACGACGATATGCGCGCGGGTCTTGAGGGCGCCGATGTGGTGATGATGCTGCGCCTGCAAAAAGAGCGGATGGACGGCGGGTTTATTCCTTCGGAGCGGGAATATTACCATCGCTACGGTCTGGACGCCGAGAAATTGGCTCATGCCAAGCCCGACGCCATCGTCATGCACCCCGGCCCGATGAACCGGGGGGTAGAGATTGACGGCGAGTTGGCAGACGACATAAACCGCTCGGTCATTCAAGAGCAGGTGGAGATGGGCGTGGCCGTGCGCATGGCCTGCATGGACCTGCTCGCGCGGAACCTGCGGGCGGAGCGCGGACGCCGCGCAGTGGGGGTGATGGTGTGACCCCCGATCCCGACCGCAAACCCACCAAGGCCGAGATGCGCACGGGTGGCAAAGTGGCGACCGCCGTTCTGATTTTCCTTGCCCTCTTCACCCTCGCCTTCATCTGGATGGCCTGACCCATGACCCTGCACTTCACCAATGCCCGCCTGATCAACCCTGAAACCGGCTCCGATGCCCCCGGCTCTTTGACCGTGCTGGGCGGCCGCATCGTGGCGGTCGACGGTCCGCGTCCCGGCGGCGCGATGGAGGTGGATTGCGGGGGGATGTGTCTAGCCCCCGGCATCGTCGACTGGGGCGTCAAGATCGGCGAGCCGGGCGAGCGGCACAAGGAATCCTTCCGCTCGGCGGGGCTGGCGGCGGCGGCGGGCGGGGTCACGACGATCATTGCGCGGCCTGATACCAACCCGGCGATCGACACGCCCGAGATGCTGGAATTCGTGACCCGCCGCGTGGCCGAAGCTTCGCCGGTTCGCATCCGGCACATGGCCGCCCTGACCAAGGGGCGCGAGGGGCATGAGATGACCGAGATCGGGTTCTTGCTCGATGCCGGGGCCATCGCCTTTACGGATGGCATGAA
>CAIYZT010000031.1 GCA_903930735.1 uncultured Paracoccaceae bacterium
CGGCGGAAACCGGGGGTTTCCGGCTTGCCGTCGGGCGCAAAGAACTTGGGCCGCTCGTACCCGCCGCCTTCCATGAACTGGCAACCCTGAGCCGCCAGTACCTCGTGCAATGCGGACTGGCGGACCGGGCGGCCAGCGGTGCGTTCCTCGCCGGGCAGATGGGTGGCGAACATGTGGTGATAGTCCTCAAAGGACTTGGCGCGGGTATAGATCTGGTCGGCCCAAGCCCCGTAGCGGCGGGGGTCGAAATCCTTCATGTTGATCTCGGCCTGCCCCAAAACCATCCATTCCGCCAGATACTTGCCCGCCCCCGCCCCCTGCGCGATGCCGATGGACGAGCCGCAGCATTGCCAGAAATTCCGCAGACCGGAGGGCCCGAGCAGCGGCATCCCGTCGGGCGTATGAGGGATCGCGCCATTGACGACGCGCTTGATTCCCACGCGGGCGAAGATCGGCATCCGCTCCAGAGCCTTTTCCAGCCAGGGAGAAATCCGCTCCAGATCGCCTTCGAACAATTCGTTCGACGATGACCATTCGGGATAGCCGCCGCGATGATCCCAGGCCTCGATGGCACCTTGGTGTTCGTAAATGCCGATCAGACCGGCCTTTTGCTCCTGCCGGTAATAGCCCGCCGTATAGGGGTCGCGCATCACGGGCAGTTCTTCGGCGCGGTTTTGAAACTCGGGCAGGGCCTCGGTCACCAGATATTGGTGCTGCATGTTGGTCAAAGGCACATCGAGGCCAACCCAGCGGCCGACCTCGCGCGCATAGCAGCCGGCGGCGTTCACCACATGTTCTGCCAGATAATCGCCCTGATCGGTCGTCACATGCCATTCGCCCGAAGGCAGCTGCGCGAGCCCCGTTACCAGCGTGTTGCGAGCAATCTGGCCGCCCATCTGGCGCGCGGCAATCGCCAGCGCGTTGCAACAGCCCGCCGGATCGACATGGCCGTCATCCAGCGTCCAGGCCCCGGCCAGTACGCCGGTGGTGTCCATGAATGGGTTCATGCGCTTGATCTCGTCAGGGCCGATAATCTCCATCCGGTAACCGATCGAGCGCGACATCGACAGCACATAGCGGAACCAATCTACCTCGTCCCGCGTGGTGGCGATGCGGATGCCGCCCGAGCCGTGCCAGCCGGTATATTGGCCGGTCATATCCTGCAGGCGCGGATACAGCGTGTTGCCGTAGTGGTGGATCTTTGAGATGTTGTAATGGCCCTGAAAGCTGGCGCATTGCCCTGCCGCATGCCAGGTGGAGCCGGAGGTCAGCTCTGCCTTTTCCAGCAGAATGACATCTTTCCAGCCCATTTCAGCGAGGTGGTACAACAGCCCCACCCCCATCATGCCGCCGCCGATGATAACGACCCGTTTGGCTTCCATGTTTCCCTCAGCGCGCCCTAAGGCAGGTTAGCAAAATCTGGCGTCGCCGTACAACGGTGGACCGCCGGGCAGGCACCCTCACCAATCCGTCAACCATTTGAGATGCGGGCGACATGCATCGGCGGCAAGCGGCCCGCCCATGGCATGGCGAGTTCCAACTCAGCGCCCAGGCTGATCAGATGCTCCTCATATCCGGGCTTGGCCGCCAGTTGCACGCCGATCGGCAACCCGTTCGAATGGTGCCCCAGAGGCAGCGAGATCGCGGGCACGCCGCAGGCATTGACCCAGACCATGAACTGGCAGGGATGATCCTCGTGCAGCAAAAACTCCAGCGCCGGGATATCAAGGTTCATCCCGTAATTGGCATTCGGCTGCGAAACCTGCGCGCAGGTCGGGCTAAGCCAGATGTCAAAGTCTGCAAACCAGCGGCCGATCTGGCGGCGGTAGGTGTTCAGGTTTTCGATGGCGCGCAGGTAATTGTCGACCGAGCGTTCCTTGGCGAAAAGGTAGAAATTCCACGACGCCTTTTCGACCGTTTCGGGGCTGACCTTGCGGCCCGTACGCTGACCCAGCGAATCGAGGTATTTGTCGAACTCGAAATACCACAGATCGGTCAGCATCAGGTTCATCGCGACCTGATCAAAGCTGGGGGCGCCTTGCTCGACATGGTGGCCAAGAGCCTCCAGCGCCTTTGCGGTCAGGCGGACAGTTGCGGCAATCTCGGGGTCAACTGGGGTTTCCAACAGCGGCGCGGTTGAAAAACCGATCTTCAGCCGGGGGCCTTTGCCCGTCAGGAAATCGGCATAGGGCCGATCCGGTTTGCGCGGAATGAAAGGATCGCCCGGCTGCGGGATCGAGATCGCATCCAGCATGACCGCTGTATCCCGCATCGTCCGCGTCAGCACCGAAGACTGCGCCAGACCATCGCCGGATTCGCTCATCCCCGGCCCCGCCGACACCCGCCCGCGCGTCGGGTGCAGACCCACCGTGCCGCACCAGGCCGCCGGCCCCCGCGTCGAGCCGCCAATATCCGAGGAATGCGCAATCGGCACCATGCCCGAGGCAACAGCCGCCCCCGCGCCGCCCGACGAGCCGGAGGTCGAATAGTTTTTCTTCCACGGATTATGGGTCTCGCCGTACAAAAGCGTCGCCGTGGTCAAAGACATCGAAAACTCGGGCGCGGCGCTGCGGCCCAAGAGATTGACGCCAGAAGCCTTGATCATCTGGGCGTAATGATCGTCTTCAGGCACGACATAACCCTCGGACACCCGCGATCCGCTTTCCATCTTGCGTCCGCCGAAATGGTCCGAGACGTCCTTGATCACGAATGGAACGCCGCGCATTGGGCCGTTGCGCATACCTTCTTCAGGGGCGGCGAAACGGTCTTCGTACAGCTCGATGATGGCATTGACGGCCGGATTAACCCGGTCAATGGCCAGGCGCGCAGACGCCGTCACCTCGGCCACCGTCACCTGCCCTTGCGCGATCAGGCGGGCAAGTTCGGTGCCGTCGCAGGCAGCATATTCCTCGGGGGACAGGGCAGGCTTGAAGCCTTTCATTCGTCATATCCCATGGCAGAGCGCGGCAACCGAACCGGATAGCGCGCGCGAATGGCATCATCCACGTCTTTCGGAATGTGGCGAGGAAAATGGGTGGCAAGGATATCAGCTGTCTTGCGCTTGGCGGTGTCGATGAGCAGCGGCTGACCCTTTTCGCGCCATTCCTTGGGCGAGTTGCGGTTGCCGACCGTGGGGTAGATATACTCTGACAGCATCAGCCGCAGCGTCTGATCAGAGCCCAGAAAATGCCCCGGACCGCCCAGACAGGTCTCGCGCATCACTTCCATGCTGATCGCCTCATCCGTCACTTCGATCCCGCGAATGGTGCGCAGGGTGTTGCCGACGATCTCGTTGTCGATCACCAACTGCTCGGGCGAATAGCCCAGCAGGCTGGCCATCATGCCCCCGGCCTCATAGATCAGGTTCGCGCCCGCATTGCCGATCAGCGCGTGGTTATAGGCCTTTTCATACCCCGCCTGCACATCCGGCACCTTGCTGTCGGTCATGCCAGAAACCGTGCCGCAGGTCAGATCGTAAAACTGGGTGATCTGGGCGGCGGCGGAAGACAGCAGCGCCTGCTCCGGACTGCCCCCCGACATCGCCCCAGTCCGCAGGTCCGAGATAAAGCAATAGGGGCCAAAGATTGCCGGCGCGCCCAGTTGGACCGCGTTGACATAGAACAGCCCGGCCAGACATTCGGCGATTTCCTGCACCAAGGATCCGGCGAGTGCTGCGGGCGAGGTTGCCCCCGCCTGCCCGGCCGAGACGAGGAAAACCGGCATCCCCGCCCGAACCGCAACCTCAAGGCTGCGGCAGGCGTCGGTGGCGAATTTCAGCGGCGGGACGACAAAGCAATTCGACTGGCTGACAAAGGGCCGCCCGCGCCATTTATCCTCGCCCCCGGCGATGAAATGCAGCATCTCGATCGAGGTTTGCATCTCGTCAGGATCGCCCCAAGAGGTGCCGACATGTTTCGAAGTGCCGCTGATCGAGGCATAACAGGTGTTGAAATCCATCTCGAAAGGGATCGGGATATCGCGGCAAACGACGGTGCGCTGAAAGAAATGGATATGCTCCAGTGCATCGACCGAGCGGGCGCTGTCGTACAAATCGCGTACCGTGCTGTCGCGGTAGGCGCCAGTATCGGGGTCCACCATCGCAACCGCCGCCCCGGCCGTGCCGAAATTCACCTTGGTCCCCCAAGGCTCCAGATCATGCGCGGGGTCTTGGCCGTGCAGCACATAGCGCCGCCCAGAGGCCGCGATCATGTCCTCAACCGCCGCGCGCGGAAAGCGCAAGCGCCCGTCATCGCCCAGAATGGCCCCCATCGCCACCATCAGCGCCACCCCGCTGGGCGGCGCATCGGCAAGGCCAATTTGTTCCAACACATCCAGCGCGGCAGAGTGAATGCGCCGCACGTCGGCCTCGCTCAGCGGTTTGTACCGCCCACCCTCCAGCCCCGCCCGGACCGGGCGCAGCGCCTCTGGCGAAGGCGCCGCCCGCATCGCATGGTGCGCATCACGGCCACGGCGGCGCTGGGCAGGAGCGTCTTGCACGGTCACTTGGAGATCCTTCCTGATACCGAAAAGACTTCGGCGATTTCTCCCATGCTAGGGGCTGTCTCCCTTGGCACGCAATGCGGGACTGCTTAGGCCGAGTATGCGGTCTGGGCCGAAAAGAGCACCAGATCGCATAATGTTCATTCGGCGCTCAACCGGATCTGATCCAAACAAACCTGTCCCCAGGCAGAGGTGACCCTATGCCCGGCTGCCCGGCAAACGGAACCGGCAGCCCAAATTGCGCGGCCCGGGGCGAATGGACGCCAAGTCGCAAGGGACGCGCTAAAGATGCGGCGTAAAGAATTCGTCACCGACTTTCAGCTCGTTCGTGGTGCAGTACAACACGTATTTGCCGATCTCCTCGCTGTCGCGCGGAAACTGGCCGCAGGCCCTGATCGCGGCGCGCACGTCGATGTCGGTTCCCAAATACCGCCAACAGGTCCGCAGCGCGTAGATATCACGCGAGGTGTCGGGGGCGACGCCCATCACAAGGCCAGACATATAGGTCAACTCGCCCTCGCTCGCCCCGTAAAGGATGGTGAAAAAGGTCGAGGTCAGCTCTTTCGGGCGGCGCTCGATCATCGTCAGGGTTGAGCGCGAGGGATAGGCGATGCCTTCGTATTTCAACACGCGCGGCAGGCCAGCGGTGCCTGAGCGGTAAAACTCCATCGTCTTGGTCACGAGGCAGTTATCCTCCATCGTGATCCGGATCAGCAAGCGCTGGACCTCGGGAACCTGCCGGTTGGTCTGAAAATAGCCGTGGTAGTAGCCGACGTAACGGGCGGCCAGTTTCATGTCCTGCGCGTCGATGAAGCCCGCCATATACTCCGATATCCGGTCACGGCTGCGCGCGAGTTGCGGCGGCCGGACCTTGATCAGCGCGGAAAAGGCGGGTTGGGGCAGCAGGATTTCGTGTTCCTCAACCCCAAAGAAATCGCACAGCCGCCGCAGCGTGTGCAGCGAGGGGCTGGACGTGCCGTTCAGGTAGCGCTGCAGCTGGTGGCGGTTGATCTTGGCCTGACGGCAAATGGCCGAAATCGACTGCCCATAGCTGCACAAAAGACGCAGATTGCTGCCCAGATCGCTGCTTGCCATATCGGCCATCCTTACTCGACTTGGTGCTGAGCATAGCCAAACCGCCCCCAGATGCGCCAGCGGATAGCATCTGGTGCTTGGGCTGTTGAAATCCACGAAGCAATGATCTGTTCACGGGGGACGCAGCGGCGCTTCGAAAGCTTGCTTGGCCGATGGAACGCAGCACGCGTCTCGGCCGATTTTCCTTGTCAGATGCCCTGATCGCCCGCCATCCTGCGCTGCGGGACGTGGGGGGATCAGATGAAGTCGATGAAGCTCTATTCGGACGTTCACCGGATTTACAACAATCTGGTGGCCTTGGGGATTGGGCCGCAGGATGGTCTCAGCGTCGCCGCGCTGACCCCCTTTGACCAATATCACTATGACGGCACCGAGGCCGTCGATCTGGCCCTTTCCCGCCTTGATCTGCCCGCCTACGCCAGGATTTTGGACATAGGCGCAGGCATCGGCGGGCCGGCGCGCTATATCGCGGACACAACCGGCGCGCATGTCACCGCGCTGGAGCTGCAGCCCGATCTGGACGACGTCGCGCGCGATCTTACCCGGCGCTGCGGTCTGGCCGCCCGCGTCACCCATGAATGCGGCGACATTCTGGATGGCCATCCGCGCGGCCCGTTTGACGCCATCATCTCGCTTTTGTGCATGCTGCATATCCCCGAAAAACACCGCCTCTTTGCTGCCTGCCGGGCCGCCCTAAGGCCGGGACAGGCCATGTATATCGAGGATTTCGCCCATTCCCGCCCCCTGACCGAGGCTGAGGCCGAAAGTCTGGCGGTCAAAGTGCAATGCACCCAGCTGCCCACCCCCGATGAATACCGCGCCCACCTTGCCGCGGCCGGGTTTTCGGACATCAGCATCACCGACGTGACCCAAGACTGGCGCCGCGTTTCGGCTTCCCGCGTCAAGGCAGCCAAGGCGGCGCATGACGCAAATGTCGCCCTGCACGGCGCGGCCACCGTGGCGGGGCTGGAGGATTTCTATGCCGCCGTCGACGCCCTTTGGCAGGGCGGGGCGCTGACGGGGCTGCGCATTTTGGCGCGGTAGCCGGGCGCTCAGACGTCACGCAGCCTCGCGTTTCAGGGCCTGCGCCATGCAGTGGATGCCGCCGCCGGTTTTCGAGATTTCGGACATGTCGATGGCCGCCACCTCGAACCCGCGGGCGCGCAGCTTGCCGATCAGGGACTTTGAAATCGACGGCGCGATCACCCGGTCGCGGCCCAAGGACATGAAGTTGCAGCCGAACGCCATGGTGTCCTGAAACGGCACGTCGATGATCTCGTGCCCCTTGGCGCGCAGCCAGTCCACGATGCCGGGCTCGGTGCAATCCAGACAGACGGCGGTCAGTTTCGGCGCGATCGGCACCACCATCAGGTCGATATGCACATAGTGTTCATCGACGAAGGCCAGCCTTGTTTCCCAACCCTCGGCCTCGAACCAGCCCTGCACCTGCCGTGCGCCCTCTTCCTGGGTGTGCGCGACGCCGCGGCCGATCAGCACGCAGCCCTCCTCGATGACGTTGAAATCGCCGCCTTCAAAGGTGCCGGCGGTCACCATGTCGTAGATCGGAATGCCAAGCTGTTCATAGGTGCGGATCGCCGCGTAATTCTCGCCCCGCCGCCACCAATTGGCCATCGCCGTGATCACCGCGCCATAAGGCGTCATGGCCGACGAGTCGCGGGCATAGACCTGCATCGGCAGTTCGGGCTCGGGTTTATGCATATGCACCTTGACCCCGAAATGTTCATAGACCGAGATAAGCTCGGCGTGCTGGGCCTGGCCGACCTGCACATTGCAGGGCGCCTCGCGCAGGTGCTTGCGCGACAGCGACGAGGTCGAGAGGTGCCGCAAATGCGCCGGCGATCCCAGCAGAACATCGGTCAGCGGGTCGGTTTCGTTGCGAAAGCCCCAGCCCTCCAACGCTTTGGTGCCGCCTTTCAGGTTGCGGCGTTGCAGGCTGAAGGGTTCAGAGCCATGGCGATAGGTCTGCATTTCAGGTCCTCCTCTTTCAAGCGTCCGGCATGGCGGAGGGAATCCACCAATCCCGCCCGCGCGGGGTTGTGATGTATTCTGGCCAGCGAAAATGGATCGGGGCGGGGTAGTCGCAGAGGGGCGCGGTCCAATCGCTGCCGCCAATGCCGCCGCCGGTGCGTTCGACAAACTCTGCCATGGCAGCATCGCGCGCTGATCTGTCTTCAAGCAGACGCAGGGCCGACAGGGCAAGGATTTTGGCGGCGGTTTGCACCATCGGGTCAATCGTGGCGGGAATGCCGCCAAGCGCGTTCATAACCCAGGCCGGATAGGCCTGCCCCGCCAGAGCCTTCAGCGCCGGCCTTGCGACATAGAACCTTGCGGTCGGTGCGTGCCAGGTCATGTCGGTGTAGTCGTCAGAGGTAGAGTTCATCTGCGAAGGCGGCAGATCGCGGCGCAAGATCGCCTCGGCCTCTTGCGGGTCCATCAGGCGCGACATCTCGTCGATAAAGGGTTCGGCCATCGGGGCCATCCCGAGGCCAGATTGAATCTCGCGTGCCACTGCCTTGGCCGCCTCATTCCAGACCGGGGCACCGACCTCTTGCATCGCCTCCCAGACCGTGCGGGCGATGGCGTGATTGGCCAGCCCGTGCCGGGATTTGCAGACCCAGTGCCGTTCAAACCGGCAGCCGGTCATCGCGGCGGCGGCGGCAGCGTTGCGGTCCAGCGCCGCCGTCACCTGATCGGCCATGGCAATCGTCGGCACCCGGATCATGTACTGCACTTCGGCCAGACCGGCGGGCAGATTATCCGCCGTCGCCTGCCCCGCCGTCAGGATCGCCTCGGAAATCGACCAGCCGCCCTGATGCGGCAACATCGAATCGCGCAGGGATTTGGAGGCCTGATACATCAGCATCAGCGCGTCATTGGCCCCCGGCGCGCGCACGGCGGAATGCGACTGCGGGATCGGCGCGCCGTCATGAACGCCCCAACTCTCGGGCGCGTCGCATATAAAGCGGTAAACCATCGCATAGGCCGCCCCGCAATGGGTGTCCCAGCGCACGGTATTGCACATCGGCAGCATGTAGAACGGATGGAACGACAAGATTGCGGCCAAACCGTCGTAATATCCCGCCGCAGCATGGATGGGCTTGGACCCCCGCACCTTTTCCGCAGGCTCGCCGGTAAAGCGCAAGCCGCCGGGGATGTTGTGGGCAATCATCGCCGCCTTGATCGCCAAAAGCGCGCCCAGTCCCGCCATGCCGAGGCCCGAATGCGGATCGGTATGCCCACCCGCCTGATACCCGAGGCCCGCGCGGGGTTCGCGCAGGGTTGAGGCCGCCTGACAATTCCCCGGCACCGCGTCATATTCGGCATAAAGCCCGATCACCGGACCCGCGCCATTGCTCCAATCGGCGCAAAAGGCGGTGGGCATCCCGGCGGAGCCTTCCTCGACAGCAAACCCCTCGGCCTGCAGCCGCGCGACATACCACGCCGCCGAGCGATACTCGCGCCAGGCCGTCTCGGCAAAGTCAAAGATCGTCGCTGTCCAGTCCGACAGATCGCGGGCGCGCGCTGCAAGGTCGGCGGCGGCAAAGATCTGGGCTTTTGTCAGGGACATTTCGGGCTCCTATCCACAACAGCTATTCCTAGGCCGCGCGGCCAAAAAAGTGAAAGCTTTTCCTGTGACCGGCAAATCCTTTTTGCCGGCGGTTTGTCCTAGGGATGGCATGGTCCTTGTCGGACAAGGGCAGAGAGCAAGAGCAACCTGCGACTTCCCCAATTCCGGGCCCAACCTTTGAAATCCGTTTCGGCGGGCCGGCCCGGACCGTCATTGAACCTTCATATAGTTGCAAGCTTCCTGTCACAAAATTTCTCTATCCGGGCCAAAGTCAAATGCCGGGGATCGCGACATGTTGGAAGTCAAGAACGTGACGCGGATGTTCGGCGCAAAGGCTGCGGTGGACCGTGCAAACTTTTCCGTCAAGGGCCCGGCCTTTGTCGGCATAATCGGGCGTTCCGGGGCTGGCAAGTCGACCCTTTTGCGGATGACGAACCGTCTTTTGGACGCTTCTGCCGGGGAAATCCTTGTCGATGGTCGCAATGTTCTGGCGCTAAAGGGTGCCGAGATGCGCGCCTGGCAGTCCCAATGTGCGATGGTCTTTCAGCAGTTCAATCTGGTGCCGCGCATGGACGTAGCCTCGAATGTGCTGCACGGCATCCTGAACCGACGCGGCACCTTGCAGACCATGTTCAACATCTGGCCGCGCGGCGATATTCTGAAAGCGCTGGAGATTCTGGACCGGCTTGGCATCAGCGAGCAGGCCCCCAAACGCGCCGAGGCCCTGTCTGGCGGCCAGCAGCAGCGCGTTGCGATTGCCCGCGCCCTGATGCAGGACCCCAAGGTCATTCTGGCAGACGAGCCCATCGCCAGCCTTGATCCGATGAACGCCCAGATCGTCATGGACACCCTGAAAAAGATCAATGTCGAAGACGGCCGCATGGTGATTGCGAACCTGCACACGCTCGACACCGCGCGGCGCTATTGCGACCGGGTGATCGGAATGCGCGACGGGCGCATCGTTTTCGACGGCACCCCGGACCAGCTTTCGACCGGCGCCGCCCGCGACATCTACGGCGCGGACGCAAGTTTCAACGAGGCCGCCACTTCGACCTCGATACCCACCGACACCGCGGCTGATCGCAACTTTGCCGATCAGATGCTGGCCTAACCCCCGACCAATAAAACGAAAACTGTCCCGGCCAATCTGGCCACAACCCATGGAGCCACCATGCAAAAGCTGCTGACTGCCACCGCGCTGACCGCGGTCCTTTCCTCCTCGGCCTTCGCCGAAGGCCATGCCATAACCGAGTTCAACATCGGCATCCTCGGCGGCGAAAACGCTCAGGACCGTATGACCTCGAACGAATGCTTCCGCGTCGCGGTTGAAGGCGCGCTGGGCGTTCCGGTCAAACTGTTCACCCCCGCCGACTATGACGGCGTGATCCAGGGCCTGCTGGGCGGCACCATCGACTATGCTTGGCTGGGCGCATCGGCCTATGCAAAGGTCTATCTGACCGACCCCGAAGCGGTTGAACTGAAGCTGACCAAGCAGAACGTAGACGGCTCGACCGGTTATTTCTCGATCGGCTTTACCCGCAACGACACCGGCATCACCGACATGGACGGCGCCAAGGGCAAGGTTTTTGCTTTCGCCGATCCGAACTCGACCTCGGGCTTTCTGGTCCCCGGCGCTGAATTGACCGCCAAGTATGGCAAGCTCGAAGAGTACTTCGCCGAAGTGAAGATGTCGGGCGGCCATGAGCAGACCATCATCGGCGTTGCGAATGGCGATTTTGACGCCGGCGTGTCGTGGGCTGACGGCCTGGGCAACTGGGAAGACGGCTATACCAGCGGCGCGTTCCGCAAGGCGGCTGATGCCGGTCTGGTCGACATGTCGAACCTCGTCGAAATCTGGCGCTCGGCCATGATCCCCGAAGGCCCGCTGGTTGTCCGCAAGGCCCTGCCGCAGGACGTCAAGGACAAGGTCACCCAACTGACCGCCGATCTGTGGGAAACCGATCCGACTTGTGCCGCCGCTCTTGCTGCTGGCGAAGCCAAGGATTTCATCCCGGTCGAGCATTCGGCCTATGAGGGCATCCTTGCTGCCCGCAAGCTTCAGGAAGGCATGTAAGCCCTTCTGACCCGCCGGACCCCGCGCTCCCCGGGGTCCGGCACCCTCCTTTCCGGATGATCTCATGGTCGATATTGCCTTCGGTCCCAGTCCGGGCCAACGCCCGAAGCTGACGGACCCACGCGAAGCCTATCTCGAACAGGTCCGCCGCAAGCGGATGTATGGCGGGATCATCCTTGTCCTTTTCGTGGCCTTCATGGCCTCAGGCTGGATGCTCGCCGAAGAGCGCAATGCCGGCGGCTTTTGGCGCGGCCTTCCCAATGTCATCGACTTCCCGGCCGAGGTCTTTTCCGAAGCCTGGACGAGCCGTGCCAATCTTCCGGGCATGTTCTGGCGCTCTATCCCGGCGCTGATCGAAACCCTGAACATCGCCGCTGTCGCGACCCTTTTGGGGGCAATCGCCGCGGTGTCGCTGTCGCTGCTGGCCACCCGCGGCCTTGCCCGTTGGCCGCGCCTGATCCCGCTGTTCCGGCGCTCGATGGATGCCCTGCGCGCGATCCCCGAGATCGTCATCGCGTTGATGCTGATCTACATTCTGGGCGGCGGGCCGGTGCCTGCTGTCATCGCCATCGCGCTGCATACCGGCGGCGCCTTGGGCAAGCTGTTCTCTGAAGTCGCCGAAAACGCCGATCTCAAACCGGTCGAGGGTCTGGCCTCGGTCGGGGCGAACTGGTCGCAGCGCATGTGGCTGGGCGTGATCCCGCAGGTCGCGCCAAACTGGCTGTCCTATGCGCTTTTGCGGTTTGAAATCAACGTCCGCGCCAGCGCCATCCTTGGCTTTGTCGGCGAGGGCGGCATCGGCCATGACCTGAAACTGGCGATGCAATGGGGGCAGGGACGCTATGACGAGGTCGTTGCGATCTTCTTTCTTTTGTTCCTGGCCATCGTGATGATCGACAATATCTCGGACCATTTCCGCCACAAGCTGGTCAAGGGGAATTGATATGACAGCCACCCTCTCTCCCAGCATTGCCGGCATTGTCACCGCCAGCTTTACCCGCAAACGCCGCATGGCCTTTGCGATCCCGGCTGTGATCCTGGTCTATCTGATCTATGCCGCGATCAGTTTTGACCTTGCTGGCCTTGCGCAGCGCGCCCGACTGGACAATGCCGCGATCCTTCTGGGTGATTTCTGGTCGCACAAGACCCATGTCACCCGCGACAATGGCACCGGTGAGGTCGTCGTCGCGATCGAGGGCGAGAACAAGGGAACCTATCCCCAAGGCACGGCGCCTGACTGGGTGACCCTTTCCGGCGCCACGACCACCATCGACCTTGGGGCCGGCCATATCGTTACCTATGACGCCGCCGGCGCGCGGTTTGTGGTGCCTGGCTACGGCACCATCGACATCCGCCCGGTCGGCGGCAAACCGGTCCTGACCGCGCCGCTGCCGATCCCGGATTGGATCTCGGTTGCCGAAAACAAGGTCTCGGTCACCACCAATGCGGGCCGGTTCAGCTATTCGCGCTCCAAGGTCGAAACCTTTAAATATGAGGCGGGATGGGAGCTGTTCTTTTTCACGCTCGACAGCCCGTTTTACGGCAAGGGCATCGGCGCGCTGATCGGCCTTTCCACCTGGGGCGAGCGTATCGACCCCGTCCGCAGCAACCTCGGCTACATGGCGTCCGAGTTCTGGACCAACAAGATGTGGCATCACCGCGATGTCGCCTGGGCGATTTTTGAGACGATACTGATGGCCTTTCTCGGCACCATGACCGCCGCCATTGTAGCCCTGCCGCTGGGCTTTCTGGCCGCGCGCAACTTTAACCCGCTCGGCCCCTTCCGCTTTGCCATGCGCCGGATCTTTGACTTCATCCGGGGGGTGGACGGGCTGATCTGGACCGTCATCCTGTCGCGGGCCTTTGGTCCCGGGCCGATGACGGGGGCGATTGCCATTGCACTGACCGATACCGGCAGCTTCGGCAAGATGTTCTCTGAGGCGCTTGAGAATATTGACGAAAAGCAGGTCGAAGGCATCCAGTCCACTGGCGCCAACGCTGCCCAGCGCGCCCGCTTTGGGGTGATTCCGCAGATCACGCCGATCCTGTTGTCGCAGGTGCTGTACTATCTGGAATCCAATACCCGCAGCGCCACGGTCATAGGCGCGATCGTCGGCGGCGGCATCGGTCTTTTGCTGACCCAAGCCATAATCACCCAGAAAGACTGGGAAGAGGTCGCCTATTACATGATCCTGATCGTGCTGATGGTGATGCTGATGGACAGCCTGTCAGGCTGGATCCGGCGCAAGCTGATCAAGGGCGAATAGCATGGCCCACCTGTCCGCAACACGGCCGTTCGTCCATGAAGGTGCCAAGATCGTCAATTCAACTTTCGGCGCCTGGTGCGAGGTCGGTGCCGGGTCGATCGTCGTGAACTCGGCATTCGAGGATTACGCCTATTGCGACCGTCTGGCCGATATCGCCAACACCACCGTCGGCAAATTCGCCAATATCGCCGCGATGACCCGGATCGGCCCGACCGACCACCCCTATGAAAACGCCGCCCAGCACCATTTCCTCTACCGCTCCAGCTATTATTGGGACGATGCGCCGGATGATCCAGCGTTCTTTGCCGCCCGCGCTGCCCGCCGCACCACCCTTGGTGCCGACTGCTGGATCGGGCATGGCGCGATCATCAAACCGGAAATCACGGTCGGGATCGGCGCTATCGTGGCCGCAGGCGCGGTGATGACCAAGGACGTCGCTCCCTTCACCATCGTTGCCGGCTGCCCCGCCAAGGTCATTCGCAAACGTTTTTCGGACGATGTGATCGAGCGGCTCCTCGCCCTCGCCTGGTGGGACTGGAGCCATGAGGCGCTGCGCGAAGCCCTGATGGATTTCCGCACCCTCAAAGCTGAGGCGTTTTTAGAGCGTTACAAGGGCTGAGATCGCTTTTTTTGCCGCCTCAGGCCGCGAGCCGCCGCGCCAATTCGCCCGACAAATGCGCAATGCGGCCGGCGCAAACGGTCATCTCCACCCGGTGTGTTTGCGCGTTCACCACGGCAACATCAGCCCGCGCGCCCAGGCCCAGATGGCCCCGGTCCTTAAGGCCCATGATCCGCGCAGGCGCGTCAGCAATCATATTCCAGGCTTGCGGCAGGGGGCACAGACCCCGCTCGGCCAAGGCAAAAGCCGCCTGCCCCAGCGCGGGATAGTAATAATCGGACATCAGAGCATCGACGAGCCCCTCGGCAATCAGATCTTCTGCCGCGATATTGCCGGTCTGGCTGCCGCCGCGCACCACATTCGGAGCGCCCATCAGCACGGTCTCACCAGCCGCATGGGCCGCGCGCACGGCCTCCCATGTCGTCGGGAACTCGGCAATCCCCGCGCCGATGCCGCGATAGAACGCGCGGGTCTCGTTGCTGTCATCGTCATGCGAGCCCATGGTCACACCCAGCCCTGCCAGCTGCGCGGCGATCTTGGCAAGGGCGGCCGGCACCTGAGGCGATTGGGCCTCGGCGGCGCGGACAATGGCCATCATCTCATCGCCGGTCCGTTTGGTCTGCGCCGCCCATTGCGCCAGTCGGTCCGGGCGGTGGTCCGCCATCTCTTGCGCCTCGGGCAGATGGTTGTTGAAGACCACAAAATCGACGCCATAGGCCGCAACCGCCGCAAGAACCTCGGCATGTTCGTGGATCACATGGGTTTCCAGCCGCAACTGCAGGCGCATGTCCGGCAATAGGCTGGGCCGCGTCAGCGACAGCACTTCCATCAACTCGGCAGCCGCCGCGCCCGACCGGTGCACGCCTTCCCAGCTCCAGCTTTGTGCTAGCCAGGCGGTGGTGATGCCGTTCACCGCCAGTTCAGCCGCAACCGACCCCAGCGCCCGCGCCTTGTCAAACGGTGCCGAGGGGCGCGGCGTCAGGTGCCGTTCAAACCCGTCGCCGTGCAGATCGATGATGCCGGGCAGCACAAGATAGCCCGCCAGGTTGAACTCGCGCGCCGCGCCTTCGGTGATCTTGCCATCGGCGATGGTCAGGGCATGATCTTGCAGTGCGCCCCCAATCAGGGTCTGGGCATGGGTCAGGCGAAGCGGGGCAATTTGCGGCATCAGGCATCCTTTTCGGTGGCCCCGCTTAACGCTACAGCGTGACAGCGCCGTGACAATAAGTCAGGCTGTGACCGTCAACGTCACCCGGTCCCCGGCAAACCAGGTTTGCCCATATTCCACCGCTGCGCCGGAAGCGTCCACATTCACCGCCGTTGACCGCAAAATCGGCGATCCCGGTTGAACCTGCAAGGCATTGGCCTGCAAACTATCTGCCAAAAGCGCCGTCAGCCGGGTTTCGGCGCGCGTATAATCGGGCAAACCGCAGGCCAGCAGCGCCGCTGTCACCGAGCTTTGGGCTGCCATCGCCGCCAGCAACCCCGGAAAGCGCGCCGCCGGAAACACCGAACAAAAGCTGGCTAAAGGCTGCCCGTCGGCCAGCGAGATCCCCTCGATCACATGCACCGCCATGCCCGGCTCCAGCCGCAAGGCGCGCATCTCGGCCAGGCTTGCAGGGCGCGTCTCAAGCCGGGTTATCCGGCGTGAGGGCGTGCGACCGCTGCCTTGAATGTTCTGGTGAAACCGCACGCGCTGCCCGATGGCATAGTCGGCCGGCGCCGCCGCCACAAAGACGCCCGAGCCGCGCCGGGAAAAGAGCGTGCCCGCCTCGATCAGGCCAGACAAGGCCTGGCGCACGGTATGTCGGTTGACGCCAAAACGGAACGACAAGGCCGCCTCGGTCGGTAGCTTGTCACCTGGGCTGTAAAGGCCGGCGGCCAGCTCTGCCGTCAGGGTATCGGCGATGCTGCGCCAGATCGGGATGCGGGCCATCTGTCATCAAACCTTCACGTGCAAAGGGGGGGGGAATCGGTCTAGATGTTGTCTAGTTGTATAGTAACTTAGACAACTTCACAAGATGTCGAGACAAAGATGATCCCAACCCCAGAAATCACCGCGCGGCGCGAATGGATGGCCCTTTTGGCCCGCACCAATCCCGCCCGACTGGCCGCCTTGCTGCCGGATCTGCCGACCCATGCCACGCTGCGCCCGCCAGAGATTGGGACCGTGATGGTGCAAGGACGGGCGGGAGGCACCGGTGCGCCCTTTAATCTGGGCGAGATGTCGGTGACGCGCTGCGTGTTGCAGCTGGATACGGGCGAGGTTGGCCATGCCCATGTGCAGGGCCGCGACAAGGCCCATGCGACCCGCGCCGCCTTGCTGGACGCGATGATGCAGACCGGGGCGGCAGCACATTTGCAGGCGGCGGTACTGGGCCCGTTGCGGGCCGAGGAAATCGCTCGCCGCAGCGCCCGTGCCGCCCGGGCTGCCTCGACCAAGGTCGAATTCTTTACCCTCGTGCGCGGAGAGGACCAATGACACCCGAAGCTCTGCTTGGCGGTTTCACCAATGCCCCGGTCCAGTCCGCCCTGGCCTTTCGCTCCGCGCTGGAGGCTCTGGCCCGCCCCGGCACCTTGCATAATCTGACAGGCGCCCTCCCGCCCCCGCCAATGTCCAAGGCGGCGGGGGTCTTGGTTCTGACGCTTTGCGATGGCACCACCCCGGTTCATTTGGCGGGACCGCATGACTGCGCGCAGGTCCGTGATTGGATCACCTTTCACACCGGTGCCCCCCTGGTCGCGGCGGACAAGGCCATTTTCGCCATCGGCACCTGGGCAGCGCTGCAGCCGCTTGACCGCTATGCCATCGGCCAACCCGACTACCCCGACCGCAGCGTCACTCTGATCGCCGAGTTGCGCGCGCTGACGCAAACAGGGCCGCGCCTGACCGGCCCGGGGATCAAGACCGAGGCCCGGCTATCCCTGCCCGAAACCGCCGCCTTTGCCCAAAACCGCCTGCAATTCCCCTTGGGCTTTGATTGTTTTGTGACCGCAGCAGACCTCGTCGCGGGCCTGCCCCGGTCAACCAAAGTGGAGGCCGCCTGATGTATGTTGCCGTCAAAGGAGGCGAGCGCGCCATTGACGCCGCCCATGCCTGGCTGGCCGAAGAGCGTCGGGGCGATACCGCAATTGCCGAACTCTCGGTGGCGCAAATCCGCGCGCAACTGGCATTGGCGGTCAACCGCGTGATGGCCGAAGGTTCGCTTTATGATCCCGACCTTGCCGCGCTGGCGATCAAACAGGCCCGCGGCGATCTGATCGAGGCGGTGTTTCTGATCCGCGCCTACCGCACCACGCTGCCCCGCTTTGGTGCATCGCGCCCGATCGACACCGCGGCCATGGACCTGAGCCGCCGCATCTCGGCCACCTTCAAGGACTTGCCGGGCGGGCAGATTCTGGGGCCGACCTTTGACTATACCCATCGGCTGCTCGATTTCGCGCTGATGGCCGAAGGCGAGGCGCCTATGACCCCCGATCGCGCAGCCGCCCCCCCAGAATCGGCCCCCCCCGAACCCGCCCCCCATGTCACCGAAATGCTGAACCGCGAAGGGCTGATCCAGACCGAGGCCGCCAGCGACGCCGTCCCCCCCGATCTGACGCGCGAGCCGATGGAGTTGCCGGCCACACGTCCCTTGCGCCTGCAGGCCCTGACGCGGGGGGATGAGGGGTTCGTGCTGTCGCTCGCCTATTCCACTCAGCGCGGTTATGGGCGCACTCATGCTTTTGTGGGCGAGTTGCGCATCGGCGCGGTGGCGGTGGAAATGGACATCCCCGAGCTGGGCTTTGCCGTGCAGATCGGCGAGGTAGAGGTGACGGAATGTGAAACCGTGAACCAGTTTATCGGCTCAAAAACCGAGCCGCCGCAATTTACCCGGGGCTATGGCCTGGTCTTTGGCCAGACCGAGCGCAAGGCGATCTCCATGAGCCTGGTGGACCGTGCTCTGCGCTGGAAAGAGCTGGGCGAAGACTTTGTTGGCGTCCCGGCGCAGGACGAGGAATTCGTGCTGATGCATGCCGACAACGTGCAGGCGACCGGCTTTTTGGAACATATCAAGCTGCCGCATTACGTCGATTTCCAATCCGAGCTGGAACTGATCCGCCGCCTGCGGGCTGAGGCGCTGCAGCTGAACGAGGCCGCCGAATGACCGATCAAGCCTATAACTTTGCCTACCTGGACGAGCAGACCAAACGCATGATCCGCCGCGCTATCCTCAAAGGCATTGCGGTGCCCGGCTATCAGGTGCCCTTTGCCAGCCGCGAGATGCCGATGCCCTACGGTTGGGGCACCGGCGGGGTGCAGGTGACCGCCGCCTGCCTGACGCCGGTTGACGTGCTGAAGGTCATCGATCAGGGCGCTGACGACACCACCAACGCCGTTTCCATCCGGAAATTCTTTCAACGCACAGCAGGGATTGCGGTGACCGAGGCCACGCAAGAGGCCACGATCATCCAGACCCGCCACCGCATCCCCGAGACCAGTCTGACGACGGGCCAGATCCTCGTCTATCAGGTGCCGATCCCCGAACCTCTGCGCTTTTTGGAGCCGCGCGAGACCGAGACGCGCAAGATGCACGAGCTGGAGGAATACGGGCTGATGCATGTAAAGCTTTATGAAGACATCGCGCGCCACGGCACGATCGCCACCTCTTATGACTATCCGGTCAAGGTCGAGGGGCGCTATGTAATGGACCCCTCGCCGATCCCGAAATTCGACAATCCGAAACTCTCGGACAGCCCGGCGATCCAGCTGTTCGGCGCAGGGCGCGAGCAGCGGATTTATGCGCTGCCGCCCTATACGAATGTGGTCAGTCTGGATTTCGACGACCATCCGTTCCAGCCCAGCAAGGCCCCGCATGACTGCGATCTTTGCGGGGCCGCTGACAGCTATCTAGATGAGGTGATCACCGATGATCAGGGCGGGCGGATGTTCGTCTGTTCTGACACGGATTTCTGCCGCTCACGCCGGGCTGCGGGGCATGTCGGACGGTTGGGCTCTGCGGCAGTGGAGGCCTCGGAATGACGATGATGGACCGCAAGCTGGACGCCGAGCACCCGCTTTTTCAGGTGCAGGGCCTGTCGAAATACTATGGCAGCCGGATCGGTTGCGCCGATGTCTCTTTTGACCTTTATCCCGGCGAAGTGCTGGGCATCGTCGGCGAAAGCGGCTCGGGCAAGTCCACGCTTTTGTCCTGCCTTGCGGGCCATCTGACCCCCGATACCGGCAGGGTGATCTTTGACACCGCCGTCGGCCCGCGCGACACCGTGATAATGGCCGAGGCGGAACGGCGGCGCATGGCGCGCACCGACTGGGCCTTTGTGCATCAGAACCCGCGGGATGGGTTGCGGATGGGCGTCAGTGCCGGCGGCAATGTGGGCGAGCGCCTGATGGCCATCGGCGCGCGCCATTATGGCGAGATCCGGGGCCAGGCGATCGACTGGCTGGGCCGGGTCGAAATCGCCGCCGACCGCATCGATGACCGGCCCTCGGCCTTTTCCGGCGGTATGCAGCAGCGCCTGCAAATCGCCCGCAATCTGGTTACGGCCCCTCGGCTGGTGTTCATGGACGAGCCGACCGGCGGGCTTGATGTCAGCGTGCAGGCCCGACTTTTGGATCTGTTGCGCGGGCTGGTGCGCGATCTGGGGCTATCGGCGATCATCGTCACCCATGACCTTGCCGTCGTGCGGCTGTTGGCCGACCGGCTGATGGTGATGAAAGACGGACGCGTCGTTGAACAGGGACTGACCGATCAGGTGCTGGACGATCCGCAGCACGCCTATACCCAGCTTCTCGTCTCTTCCGTTCTGCAGGTATAGCGCGATGATGTTCCCCTATGTGCGTGACGGTCAGCGTCTGGTTCGCCAAAGCGGTCAGGACGATCTGGCAACGGCGCTTTGGATCGACCTTTACCGACCCCAGCCGCATCAGGTGCAGGCTGTGCGTGCGCTGGGCGCCGAGGTGCCCTCGCTTGAGGAGATGGAAGAGATCGAGATCTCGAGCCGCCTCTACCATGAAAACGACATGGACTATCTGACGGTGGTTTTGCCCGGCCTGTCCGAAACCAAATCGCCGATCTCTGGGCCAGTTTGCTTTATCCTGTCGGCAAAGCGCCTGATCACCGTGCGCCACCATGCGCCCCGCCCGTTCGAGACCTATCCCGACCGCGCCGACAAGGTTGGCCCCGGCTGCAACGGGCCTGCCCCGATTTTCCTGTCCCTGTCCGAAGAAATCGTCGGGCGTCTTGCCGATATTCTGGAAGGCGTCGGCACCTCGCTTGACCGGATGACAGCCCATGTCTTTGCGGCGGGGGCCAAAGCCACCGATACCGACCTGCAAGACAGCCTGCGCGCCGTTGCCCGCGAATCCGATCTTTTGGGGCGCGTGCGTTTGTCGCTGCTGACGCTGGAACGCGCGGTCAGCTATTTCGGCCAATCGGTGGGGATCACCGAGGCGGGTATTGACCTGAAACCCAGCGCCAAGGGCCTGATGCGCGATATCCAGGCGCTCGAGGTTCATGCCGATTACCTGCACAGCCGGCTGGCGATGGCCTCGGATGTGACCTTGGGCATGGTGAACCTTGCGCAGAACCAGACGGTCAAGATCGTCTCGGTTGTGGCGGTCGTCTTTTTGCCCCCGACCGTGATTGCCAGCGCATATGGCATGAATTTCAAGAAGATGCCGGAATTGGACTGGCAGCTTGGCTATCCGATGGCGATCGCCATGATGATCGCCTCGGCAGCCTGCACCTATCTTTTCTTCAAGTGGAGACGCTGGCTGTGACCAAAATGATTGCAATCACCGACCTGTCGAAGTCCTTTGTTCTGCACAATCAGGGCGGAACGGTCATTCCGGTGATGGAAGGCGCGTCGCTGACGGTTGATCCCGGCGAATGCGTCGGGCTGGTGGGGCAATCGGGGGCGGGGAAGTCCACGCTGATGCGGATGGTCTATGGCAATTATCTGTCCGCGGCGGGCAGTCTTTTCGTGGGCAGCCTGAATGTGGCCACCGCCGAGCCGCGCCAGATCATCGCGTTGCGGCGCGAAACGCTGGGCTATGTCAGCCAGTTCCTGCGCGTTGTCCCGCGCGTGCCGACGCTGGACGTGGTGGCCGAGCCCTTGTTGGCCTTGGGGGCGCCGCTTGATCAGGCCCGCGGCCGCGCAGCCAGTCTTTTGGCCCGCCTCAACATTCCAGAACGTCTGTGGACCCTGTCGCCCACCACCTTTTCCGGAGGCGAGCAACAGCGCGTCAACATCGCTCGCGGCTTTGCCCATCCGTACCCGGCGCTCTTGCTGGACGAGCCGACCGCCAGTCTGGATGCCGTGAACCGCGAGGTCGTGCTGAGCCTGATCGAAGAGGCAAAGGCGCGGGGCGCGGCGATCTTGGGCATTTTCCATGACGAGGCCGCGCGGGACCGGATCTGCGACCGGCTGGTCGATGTGCGGGCCTTTACGCCCAAGGCGGCATGATGCGGCTTTTTCTGGTTGTAGGCCCTTCGGGCGCGGGAAAGGACACGCTCTTGTCCGGTGCCGTTGCCGCTGATCCGCAGTTGCACTGGGCGCGGCGCGTGATTACCCGGCCACAAGCCGCCGGGGGCGAGCCCTTTGAAGGCGTCACAAGGACCGAATTCGCGGCCCGCCTGCAACGCGGCGAATTTGCCTTGCATTGGGACGCCCATGGCCTGCGCTACGGCGTGCCGCATACCGAGCTGCCTTTGGGCCGCGACGTGGTGGTGAACGGCTCGCGCGGGGCGATTGCGCAGGCGCTGGCGGCCTTTCCGGCGCTGCGCCTTATCCACATCACCGCGCCGATTCCGGTACTGGCCGAACGCCTCAGCGCGCGCGGGCGCGAGTCGGCCGCCGAGATCATGGCGCGGCTGGCCCGCGTTCCGCAGGCTTTGCCAAAGGGGATTCCGGTCATCGAAATCCTTAATGATGATAGCCCCGAAGCGGGGATTAATCGCCTGCTTCAGTCGCTGAGGGCGTAGCGGTGGATCAGATGGAACCGCCCGCCCTGATCCTCGCCGCACAGGCAAAGATCCTCCAGCCAAAAGGGTTCGGGGATCAGGCCGGCAAAGTGCTGCGCCGCGGCAACCTTCAGGCGCTGCCCTTCTGCACCCGCAAGCCGGTCGGTCAGGGTGAGGTGGAACTTGAATTCCTCCATCACATAGGGATAACCGAATTGCGCCAGCAGATCGCGCTGGCGCGGGGAAAGGCTTTCGGGGCGGCGGCGGGCGATTTCGGCCTCAGTCAGGGCGGCGCGAAAGGGGTCGAGGCTTTGAACAACCTTGTCCGCAAGCGCCGAAAGGGCAGGGTCGGGCGCGGGGATCAGGGCCAGAAACCCATCGATTTGCACCAGATCAAGGCCTGGCAGCCGAACCGGCGCGATGGTCTTGGCCAAAGCCTGAACAGCCTGCGCGAGATAAGCCGGCGACAGTTTTTCGGCCAGCCGAAAGGGCGGCTTGATCGTGCCGTGAAAGCCATATTTGCCGGGAACAGCCGTCAAGGCTGCGAGCCCCGGCACATCGGGCCGCACCTCGGCGCGGCCCCCTGCCAGATCCCACCCCAGCCAGCGCGCTGCCGCGTCGGCGAAGGCGCTGCTGCGGGGCGCATAATAGATCGCAAAGCGTTTCATATCGTCCATATCTGCTGCCCTAGCCGCCTATCGTCACAAGCCTGTGACAGTTCCCTGTCCCTTCCAACCATCCCGATCTGAAAGCAAGTCCCATGTCCGACGTCATCCTTGCCAATGCCATGCTTGTCCTTCCGAGCGAGGTGATCCGTGGCTCCATCCGCGTTCAGGACGGCCATATCACGGCAATCGAACAGGGCGCGCAAGTTCCCGCCGGTGCCATCGACTGCGAAAGCGATCTGGTGATGCCAGGCCTGATCGAGCTGCATACCGACAACCTGGAACGCCACATCGAACCCCGCCCGCGCGTCAGCTGGCCGCATGCCAGCGCCATCATTGCCCATGACGGCGAATTGGCTTCGGTTGGCATCACGACGGTCTATGACGCCCTGCGCGTCGGGTCGGTCGTGTCGAACAACAAGGCCAACTATGGCGAATATGCCCGCAAACTGGCCGATGAAATTCTGGACCTGCGGGCAAAGGGGGCGCTGCGGATCAGTCACTTTCTGCATCTGCGCGCCGAGGTCTGCTCGGAAACCCTTATAGAGGAATTGGCCAAGTTTGGCCCCGAAGACCGCATCGGCATTGTCAGCCTGATGGACCACACGCCGGGCCAGCGCCAGTTTCGCAACCAGACTCAGTTGCGCGCTTATGTCTGCGGCAAGCATGGCCTGTCGGACGCCGAATTTGACGCGCATGTCGCGGTTCAGATTGCCCTGTCCAGCCGCCTCGGCGCCGCACACGAAGCCGCCGCAGTGTCCGAAGCCCGCCGCTTTGGCGCCGTTCTGGCCAGCCATGATGATACAACCCGCGCGCAAGTCGCCGTCTCAGGGCAGCACGGTGCGCTGTTCGCCGAGTTTCCGACGACGCTTGAGGCCGCCAAGGCGTGCCGCGATCACGGCATCAAGGTGATGATGGGCGCCCCGAACCTGATCCGGGGCGGCTCGCATTCGGGCAATGTCGCGGCGCAAGCGCTGGCCGAGGCGGATCTTCTGGACGTGGTCTCGTCCGATTATGTGCCCTCGGCGCTTTTGTCGGCAGGATTGATGCTGGGGGACCTTTGGGGCGACATCGCGCGCGGGATCCGAACTGTCACCTCCGCCCCCGCCGCAGCCGTCGGGCTGCAGGATCGCGGGCATCTGGGGATCGGGGCCCGAGCCGACATTGTGCGCGTGACGCGCCTGCCCGGCGCCACCACCCCGCGCGGCACCTGGGTTCAGGGCAAACGAGTGGCCTGAACCCTGGCGGCAGGACGTTGCCCTCCCTCTCGGCCGATTTGCGTTGCAAATCGCCTGCCGGGCAGCAGACGCGCTGGATCAAACAATCTGGCAAAGGAAAACGCTGGATAACAGAAGCTTGGTCCACCATTCCGACCGTGGATCGCAATACTTGTCGATCAAATATATCGAGCGACTGGCTCAAGCTGAGATCGATCTCTCGGTCGGAACCGTCGGTGATGCCTAGCTGTTCCATCCCGGATGATCACATAGCCCCTCGGCGCTCGGCATTTTTTATGGCAAGGTCGATCCTGAGGGGCATTCGTAGCGGGGTGCGGACATGCTGATCCATCTTCACAGCCAAGCGACGACGACGCCGAAGGTGCGGGCGGCGATCCAGGCCAGCATGGAGCCTGCGTCGGCGCTGGCGGAGCGGTGGTTCGGCACGACGGAGCAGACCATCTACAAATGGAAGCACCGGGACAGAGTGCATGACCGCAGCCACACGCGGCACCGGCTACAAACCACGCTGACCCCGGCGCAAGAGGCGGTGGCGGTCGCCCTGCGCAAGAATCTGCTGGTGCCGATCGACGAGCTGCTGGCGGTGGTCCGGGAGTTCCTGAACCCTGAGGTCTCGCGCTCGGGACTGGATCGGTGTTTGAGACGGCACGGGGTAGGCAATCTGCGCGACCTGAAGGCACACTCACCCCGGCCCGCGCACAAGGCGTTCAAAGCCTACGAGACTGGATATCTGCATGTCGACGTGAAGTATCTGCCTCAAATGGCTGACGAATCCTCACGCCGCTAGGCGTTGTTGCGTAACTCAGCGGTTAGACATGGCGTCCCCTTTCCCCTTGGAACTCATGCCACGCGAACGATCTCGGCGGTACCGAGTGCGTTGAAGCGGTTGATGAGGGCGACGCGGATCTGGATTTCGGCGGTTTGGTTGTCTGGATGTCTTGCTGCGATGCGCTCGCCGAATGCCTTAAGGCAGCGCATCCATTGCCCGGCAATGGTTTGCCCGCAAGCCATGAGAGGGTTCGCCTCGATCCGGCTACGGGCATGGTATCCGGTCCAGCGCTTCCAGAATGCCCTGCCGTAGTGCCGGGTGGCGCGCAGGGTTTCGTTTCAGGCAATCGCCGCCGGGCAGTCCTCTTTCCAGGGGCGCCCGTTCTTGCGGATCGATATGATCGGGGTTGCCTGGCGTTCAAGGATGGCGGTGTGGCAGCGGCGGGTGTCATAGGCACCGTCCGCCGTCACAGTGCCAATCTCTTCAGACTCGGGGGCCTGGTCAAGCAACTCCGGCAAAACCGGGCTGTCGCCATCGCTGCTGAGCGTAAATTCTACGGCGCGTATGTCCGACGTGGCCGTATCCATGGCCAGATGCACCTTGCGCCCCCTCTCACGGTTTGCCAGCAAACCGTTGCCGGGCAACGATTGGCGTCGGCCCTGAACACCATGCTTGCGTGCCTCCCATTTGTTACCCGGCAGGGGATTGCAAAGCAATCGCCCGAGAGCGCACCATCGCCGAGAAACTTGATCCCGGTACTGTCCACGAGCAGGTTCAGCGGACCATCGGCGCGTCGGAATCCAAGCTCGCCGGGAAACCCTTAGGAGCAGTTACCGGGTTTGCCCTGCGACAGCGCACCTGCACGTCTTGCCATGAAACGCGGTGCGAAAAAATGGTCGCCCTTGGACTGAACGATCAAGGCAAAGCTCTGCCGTTCCTAAGCAGACCGATCTGCGGAGCTATGATCCGGATCGGCGCAATCTGCGCAAACCGCGCCATCCCCGGCAAAACCAAGTGCCATATGCATGGAGGAAAATCGACTGGACCGAAAACTGCCGAAGGAAAAGCGCGCGTAGCCGAGGCTCAAAGACAACGTTGGGCAGAGTATCGTGCGCAAAAGAACAGAGCCTAAATGGCAACGACCGCCCGAACATGACCATCGGTGGCATCACACCCGCCCAGAAACTGCAAATGGCCGCATGAGTTCTACGACCGCGTCCTCTTAAGAATGGGAGGATTGCCGATGCTGTCCTAGTTGGGGAAGAAACCGACAACATCAGCGCGGCGCTTCACCTGCTGAGGTCACGTTTGGCTCACCGGAAGTCCCGGGAAGCGATCTTCGCGACCATTCATGCGCTTCGGGATCAGGGACTTTCATGCAGCGAGATCGAGCGACAAACCGGCTTCAAGCGCCGCAGTGTTGCAAAACGGCTTGCATTTGAGGTCCCGCCGGATCGGAGGAGAGCAACATTGAAGCTGACTTCGCCCTGGTATTTCGAAGAAATTCTGGTCCAGTGCTGGAAAGAAGGTAACCGCCGCGGCAGGCAATTGTTTCACGAGATCAAGGAGAAAGGTTACGAAGGCAGTTACTCGCATCTTGAACGCCTTTTGGCCGGATGGCGTCGGGCTGAAATGCAGGAGCCGGTCGATCCGGCCACCAGCCCGCAGAAGCTCGAGCCATTGCGGGACCCTCAAACAGGGCATGCTATATCTCCTGTCATTGCAGCGGCGTTGTGCATCAAACCCAGGGGATCACTGACCGCCGATCAGGCAAGAAAGGTTGACGCACTGAAGGCAGGATCACCTGCCTTCGCCACAATGCGAAGCCTCACAATGTGCTTTAAGGGCATTTTGCGCAGTGCTCAGTCCGACCCGCTTGATGCATGGATCGACAGTGCGATTGAACCAGAGATCATCCCAATCGTGCGCTTTGCTCTTACGCTTCGTCGCGACATCGATTCCGTTCGAAATGCCATCGAACTGCCTTGGAGCAACGGCCAAGCCGAGGGTCAAATCAACCGACTGAAAACCCTCAAACGAGCCATGTATGGCCGAGCCGGTCCAGAATTGCTGAGGTCGCGAATGCTCCCGTTCCGCCATACACTTTGAGGCAGAGCCTAATTAGGGACAACGCAACAGCTGAGGTGGAAAACTTGTCAGACGCACCAGCGCCGTAATTGATTACTTGTCCATTGACCCCAAGATGGTCATCTATACGCGATAAAGCCTGGAACGGCTTTGCAAACATTCCAGGCCTTTGACACGGTCACATCTTGGATTCAAGTTTCAAGTGCAACGGTTGATTTGAAGGCCGCGAGTTCTTCGGCCATGGCTTCGGCGGGGGTATTCCATCCCAAGGTCTTGCGAGGACGCTCGTTCATCAACCGGGCGACGTCGTTCAGCGTTGTC
>CAIYZT010000032.1 GCA_903930735.1 uncultured Paracoccaceae bacterium
ATGGCGACATGGGGCGCGCCCTGCTGGCGGATGGCGCGGGTCAAGCGGCGGGTATCGATGCCGCCGATGCCGATGCGGCCGATCCGTGCCAGCCACTGGGTCAGATCGCCGGTTGCGCGCCAGTTCGACGGCTCGGTCGGGTCCCATTTTACCACCATGCCGGCGGCGGCTGGGGTGGCGGTTTCGTCATCCTCGCCCGTTACCCCGGTGTTGCCGATATGCGGGAATGTGAAGGTCACCACCTGGCCGGCATAAGAGGGGTCGGTCATGATTTCCTGATAGCCGGTCATCGCGGTGTTGAACACCAATTCGGCCACCGTCACGCCGGTAGCGCCAAAGCCGTGCCCGTAAAAGATCGAGCCGTCGGCCAGAACAAGGCAGGCGGTAGGCTTGACCTGATCGGGCATGGGGCTTCTCCTGCAATTCGCGAAATCTGGCGGAAACTACGGGTAGGGCGGGGCGGGGTCAAGGGCTTGTTTGGAATGGAATTTATAGGGAAAACAATGGGTTGATATTTGAGCCTTCGGTTGAACTTTGCGCCCGGTCGCACTATGATGCCCCAAAGCCAAAAGGAGCGCCCCATGTCCATCCGTGACAAGCTGATGTCGGCCACAAAAGATGCGATGAAAGCCCGCGAGGCGGCGCGGCTGAGCGCGCTGCGGATGATGTCTGCGGCGATCACAGACAAGGATATCGCGGCGCGGGGCGAGGGGGGGGCGGTGCCGGTGGCGGACGGCGATTTGATGGGGTTGTTCGGCAAGATGATCAAGCAGCGCCAGGATGCGGCCAAGGTCTATGTGCAGGGCGGTCGGCAGGAGTTGGCGGATAAGGAATTGGCTGAGGTTGCGGTGATCGAGGAGTTTCTGCCGGGGCAATTGGATGCGGGCCAGGTCGAGGCAGCTATTGCGGCGGCGGTTGCCGAGGTTGGGGCCAGCAGTATCAAGGATATGGGCCGGGTGATGGCGGCGCTAAAGGGCAAGTTCGCGGGGCAGATGGATTTTGGCGCGGCGGGCGCGCTGATCAAGGCGCGGCTGGGCTAACGGGCCCTGTCCGTTCAGGCCTGCTGGCCCGCGGGTCCGTCCGAGCAAGTTCAGGGGCCGGTTTCGCGGTCTACCCCGACGGCTGCCGTGATGTGATCTGGCGGGCGCTGTCGGGTCGGGCATTTGTAGGGTTTCAACGAAGCTCGACCGTAGGGCGCGGCGGTGGCGGGGGTTGCGGGAGCCGCCATGGCGGGCTTTGAATGCGCAACAGCCTGATGCCGAAGCGGCTATTGCCGCGCTTACGCATGTACCAGGCGAAATCCTTGAGGGGTTTGAGGCCCTGCTCGCGCTCGATCTAGAGGAGGGCGTGGCGGGGCTTGCCCGGCGTCTGGGCCTGAGCCGCAGGGGCGTGCAGGGCTTGTTTTTCTGACGCACGGGGGCGGCGCCGATGTTTTGGCTGCGCCTCGAGCGGTAAAGGCGCGCGCTGTCTTAGGCGGCCTGGCGGCGGGAAACTGGCCAAAGTTGATGCGGGCGCGGGCTATGCCGATCAGGCGCATTTTAGCCGGGATATCAAGGCGATCTATGGACGCCCGCCCACCCAACTGCTGCGGACTGCGGGCGCAATGGATTGATCCTTTCGCCCGGCCTTTAGGCCGCGGCGCGCTCAATCGGGTGAACCCGATTGAGCGCAACACGCTCTAATGGGCGCGGCTGTGGTCCCAATCGGACTGCTTTGGCAGCTGCTCGAAGGTATGTTCGGGCGGCGGGCAGGGCAGGGTCCATTCCAGCGTGTCGGCGTATTCGTTCCAGGGATTGTTCACGGTGATCTTCTTGCCGAAGAACAGGGTGTAAAACACGATGCCGATGAAGAACAGGAACGAGGCGAAGGACAGGAAAGCGCCGATGGAAGAGAACCAGTTCCAATAGGCAAAAGCCTCTGGATAGTCGATATAGCGGCGCGGCATGCCCTGACGGCCAAGGAAGTGCTGCGGGAAGAAGGTCAGGTTAGAGCTGATGAACATCGCGTAGAAGTGCAGCTGTCCGGCCCATTCGGGGTATTGGCGCCCCGACATCTTGCCCATCCAGAAGTAGACCCCGGCGAAGATGCCAAAGACCGCGCCCAGAGACATCACATAGTGGAAATGCGCCACCACATAGTAGGTGTCATGATAGGCGCGGTCCACCGGCGCCTGTGCCAGAACGATGCCCGTAACTCCGCCCAGCGTGAACAGGAACAAAAAGCCAAAGGCCCAGAGCATCGGCGTCTTGAACTCGATCGAGCCGCCCCACATCGTCGCGATCCAGGAGAACACCTTGATCCCGGTCGGGACCGCGATGACCATGGTGGCGAGCATGAAGTAACTCTGCTGGGTCAGCGACAAGCCGACGGTGTACATGTGGTGCGCCCAGACGACAAAGCCCAGAACCCCGATTGCAACCATCGCATAGACCATCGGCAGATAGCCAAAGATCGGCTTTTTCGAGAAGGTCGCGATCACCTGGCTGATGATGCCGAATGCCGGGATCACGATGATATAGACCTCGGGGTGACCAAAGAACCACAGAATATGCTGATAAAGAATCGGATCTCCGCCGCCCGAGGGCGTGAAGAAGGTGGTGCCGAAGTTACGGTCGGTCAGCAGCATGGTGATCGCGCCGGCCAGAACTGGTAGCGCCAGCAGGATCAGCCAGGCGGTGACAAAGATCGACCAAGCGAACAGCGGCACTTTGTGCAGGGTCATGCCCGGGGTACGCATGTTGAGGAAAGTGGTGATCATGTTTATCGCGCCGAGGATCGACGAGGCGCCCGACAGGTGCACCGCGAAAATCGCGAGATCCATGGCATAGCCGCCTTCGGCCGTGGTGGTCAGAGGCGGGTACAGAACCCAGCCCACGCCCGCGCCAGACCCCAGATCGCCGCCGCCGCCCGGTGCGAGCATCGACGCCACGCCAAGCGAAACACCGGCGATGAAAAGCCAGAACGAGAGGTTGTTCATTCGCGGAAACGCCATATCCGGCGCGCCGATCTGCAGTGGCATGAAATAGTTGCCGAAACCGCCGAACAGGGCAGGGATCACGACAAAGAACATCATCAAGACGCCGTGATAGGTGATCAGCACGTTCCACAGGTGCCCGTTCGGCGTGCAGGTCGCGGCGGCATCCGCAATAAAGCGCGCGCCTTCCTGGCACATGTACTGAACACCGGGGTGCATCAGTTCAAGCCGCATATAGACCGTAAAGCTCACCGAGAGCAGGCCGACGAATCCGCCAACAAAGAGATACAGGATCCCGATGTCTTTATGATTGGTGGACATGAACCAGCGGGTGAAAAACCCACGTTCGTGATGATCGTGGCCATGGATGGCGGCTTCGGCCATTGGCGTCTCCCGTTTTCGTCGTTTCAAAGGTCGCAAGGCTCGCCCTGCAAGGATGTGACATGTCTTTAGTTTGGACAGGGGGCCAGAGCAATCTCTGACTTTGATTCAAGTCAACTTTTCCCCGCGTCTTGGTGCCGCAACCCCGGCAGGTCCTTGGCCGTGGGGGGCCAATCCCTGATCGGGCAGAGGCGGCTTTGGCGGCCTTTCGATTCGAACCGGCGCGCTCGGCACCCGTCAGGGAGCGGCTTGCGCCACCGAGGCGAGATAGGCCGCAACGTCTTCGCCGCCCTTGGCCAGCTTGAGCCCCATCTTTGACATGGCCGCGCCGTCGCCGGTCTGTCCTTGCAGCCAGGCCGAGGGGTCCAGCAGATAGGCCGAGAGCAGGGCTTGATCCCAAACTGCGCCATCCGCCCCGGCCGCGAGGATCGACGGCCCATACTTCGCCAGATAACCCGATTCGGAGCCGATTTGGCGGCCAATAACGCCGTAAAGATTGGGGCCAACCTTGCCGCCTTTCTCAATCTCGGTGCCATCGGGGGCGATGATCGCGTGGCAGGCTTTGCATTTCTTGAACACCGCCTCGCCGGCAATCGGGTCTGCGGCGAGGGCGGGGACGGCGCCGAGCACAAGGAAGAGCGGCAGGAGGAGTTTCATGGGTGGCCTCGAATGGGGGCGGAATGAGGGCTAATTAGGCGAGAATCCTAGGTATTGGCAAGCGCCGGGATGTCGCGGGGGGCCTTAGGTCTTTGCGCCTTCTTCCGGCGGCGCACTGCGTGGCGGGGCAAAGGCCTGCTCAAAAGTCCGGCGGAGGGCTGCGTCCAGATCTTCCATGCTCACCGGCAGGCCCAGATCGACCAGACTGGTTACGCCGTGCTGCGCGATGCCGCAGGGCACGATGCCGGTGAAATGGGTCAGGTCGGGTTCGACATTGATGGAGATGCCGTGAAAGCTGATCCAGCGGCGCAGCTTGATGCCGATGGCGGCGATTTTGTCTTCGCAGGGGGTGCCGTCGGGGTTTGGGGGGCGGTCCGGGCGCGTCACCCAGACGCCGACCCTGCCGGGGCGGATTTCTCCGCTGACGTTGAATTCGGACAGCGCGGCGATGACCCAGTTTTCCAACTGACGCACAAAGCAATGCACATCGCGGCCCCGCGCGCCGACATCCAGCATGACGTAGATCACCCGCTGACCGGGGCCATGATAGGTGTATTGGCCGCCGCGCCCGGCGACAAGGACCGGAAACCGCGACGGCTCGATCAGATCCTGCGGTTTCGCCGAGGTGCCGGCGGTGTAGATCGGCGGATGCTCCAGAAACCAGATCATCTCGGCGGCCTCGCCGCGGCTGATGGCCAGCACGCGCGCCTCCATCACGCCAAGCGCGGTGTCGTAATCCACAAGGCCGGGGCTGGTGAGCCATTCAATCATCTGGCGCTTTCGGGCAGGCATTTGGGGCTTTCGGGCAGGGGTGGTTGCAAGAGCATATAGCACCCGGGCAGGGCGCGACAGAGGGAGGTCGGGGGGGGGGCACTAAACCGCTTTGCGGGCCGGGGCGGCAAGCAGGCCCGCCGCCAGAACCGCCTTCAGGCGCGAGCGGGCAACGGGAATTTCCGCGGTGCCGGTCAGGGTCAGGATAGCGGCTTCGGGAGTGCGGCGGGCGGCCGTCACCTGATCCAAGGCCACCCAATGCGAGCGGTGGAACTGCAGGCCGGGGGTCGGGCTCGCCTCGGTTATGGCATCTGCGAGCCTGATCAGGACCAGATGGCTGCCCGCAGTGGTGGTGATCGATACATAGTGATCCTGCACCGACAGGCTGATCAGTGGGCCGCGCTTTTCCAGCGGCAGGCGCGACAAAAGGCGCGGGGGGGCCGGATTGGCGGCCAGGTCGGCGGGCTGAGGCGCGGTGCTTTGATGGCCTACCAGAATCATGCCGAGCGTTTCGATCGCAAGGCAGATCACGAAAATCGCGGCAAAGCCGTTCAGGGTTTGGGCCGGATCATAAGGTTTCGGGCCGAGGACCGTGTTTAGAGACATCAGCGACAGGGTGACCATCAGGGCCGAGGCGAGGCTTTGCGCAAGAAGGCGCAGCCAAAGGGCGCTTTGTGCGACAAAGGGGCCAATCAGCGCCGTGCCAAAAAGCCCGGCCCCATAGGTCAGCGGGACGACCCCGCCCCAATAGGCCAGCCGCATCGGCAGATCCATGGCGGGGATGGTGCCAAAGGGGCCCGAAACCCCCACGATCAGCGCGACCGCCGCCATCACGGCCAAAGCGGCCGGATTGGAAAACTGATCCCGTAACTGGCGAAGCGCGGTTTGCAGGCGGGGGGCGTTCACGAAGTTTCCCTTGGGTTTTGCGAAGCGGGTCTTGGCCGGAAAGCGCGGCGCTGCCACGGCGTCTAGCATGAAATCCCCCCGGGATGAAATGCGGGCTGAAACGCACCGCTGTGACTTTCACCCGAGCATCCTGTTGGAGAATGAATTGGACCTGTCCCCACTAAGCTCCGCCTCGCTGGCGATCCAGATACATGTGATTTGCGCGGTGCCCGCGCTGGTTCTGGGCCCGGTGGCCCTGTTTCGCGCCAGCCGGGATATCTGGCACAAGGTGGCCGGGCGGGTCTGGGCTTTGTCGATGATTGGGCTGGCGGGCAGCTCGCTGTTCATCCACGAGGCGCGGATGTTTGGGCCCTTCTCGCCCATTCACCTGCTGTCGGTGATCACCTTCATCGGCCCGGCCCGGTCCGGGGCGCGGCCTTGGCGCAGGCCGGTCAGATGCTCGGTAATTGCGGCCAGCGGAAAGCCAAGGCGCTGGGCGATCATCGCAAAAGACAGCCGCCGCAGATCGGCGCGGGCGTAACGGCGGTGGCCGCCCCGGTTACGCAGCGGCGCGACGATCCCGAGCGTCTCGTAAAACCGGATCGCTGAGACCGCCAAGCTGCTGCGCAGGGACAAATCGCCAATGGAAAGCTCGGTCTTCATTACGCTTGACCTAAAGTTGACTTGAGGAATTGAAAGCTGAGCCGCAGGTCAAATCAAGAGGGCATGATGGCAAGGTTGGAACATGAGAACGTGACGGTGCAAGCGCCGCTGAAAACGGCAGAAATGCTGTGCCGGCTCTTTGGCTGGCATATCCGGTGGCAGGGCGCGGCAAAAGAGGAGGGATTTTCGGTGCATGCCGGCGCCGATGATCAATATGTGGCTTTGTATTCGCCGCCAAAGGGGTTGAAAGCCGGGCAAGACCCGACCTACCACCGCTCCGGCCTGAACCATATCGGGGTGGTCGTGGCGGATCTGGAGGCCTGCGAGCGCGGCGTGATTGCCGAAGGATACCAGCCGGGCCAGCGCTATGATTACGAACCCGGCCGCCGGTTTTACTTTACCGAGGAAAACGGCGTCGAGATCGAAGTTATCAGTTACGCGCCCGCGCAGATTTCCCCTTCCCTTTGCGGACGGGCTTCGCTAAACACCTCCCACCTTGCTGGATCAGTGCGGATGTGGCGGAATTGGTAGACGCGCAGCGTTGAGGTCGCTGTTCTTTAATCGGAGTGAAGGTTCGAGTCCTTTCATCCGCACCAATCCGGCAAGGTGGTTTGAGCCCGCAGGCTCGCCAAGCGATTTTCCCAAAACAGATCGACTTCACCGTCCTGCTATCGATGTTTTTCGCCATGACGGATTCCGTCCTGCTGAAATAGTGACGCATTGCGCCATAAAGTGACGCAAAAGGTCTGATCGCCGGGCGGAAGCAGAATAACGTTTGACGGTGACGAAAGTGAATTGCGTCCTGACCGCGCAAGCGTTTAAGTAATCGCAATAGGGGAGCGGTCAAGCTCCCGCGCCTTGGGGAGATGAAGACTGATGGCTAGCCCGCAAGAGGCTTTCGTTGCCTTTGAGCATGTTCAAAAAAGCTATGACGGGGTGACGCTGGTCGTCAAGGATCTGAATCTGTCCATCGCCAAGGGCGAGTTTGTGACCATGCTGGGGCCCTCGGGTTCGGG
>CAIYZT010000033.1 GCA_903930735.1 uncultured Paracoccaceae bacterium
CCTCTAGGTGACGAACACAGACGAACATCTGATGCCCATGACGGTCAACGCCTTTCGTTACATGGCCAATGCAAGAGACAAGAGCGCGCTGGAGGCTGAATACGATGTGAGGGAAGAATAGCCCTTCAAGCAGGCAAACCGCATGTCGGAAAGCAAAGATGCAGCCGCATCGTGATTTTGCAAACAGCGCACTGCCCCTCACAGCTTGGCTTCGGCCCGGAGCAAATTATGTCTGGCTCTTGAAAGTTCAAACATTGTCGCCGACCAAAATTTGAAAAGAACTTTGGTCGGCGACTTGCGCGTCTTTTGCCACCGCACGCAGGCCTCGTTCCGAAGCGTTGTTTCTGCACCAAAGATCACATAGAAAACAAGCGCTTACGCGATCCGGCAAGAGGCGTTGCAATAGGCGCTATGCGGCGTGTTAAGCCTATTGTGGCGGATGAAAAGGGGCGACATCCCTTTCAAGTCGTAAGAATGCAAGCGCTGAAATGGTCTAGGCCAACAGGTTTCAGGGCTGGAACGATGGTGGCGCAGTCCCCGATGGCGCGTGGGCATCGGGTCCGAAAGACGCAGCCGGAGGGCGGATTGATCGGGCTGGGTATATCGCCCTTGAGCACGACGCGCGACCGCTTGCGGCCTGGTTTGGGGATCGGGATCGCGGACAACAGGGCTTGGGTGTAGGGATGGTTCGGCGCTGAATAAAGCGTGCTTGCGGGCGCTATTTCCATGATCCGGCCCAGATACATCACGATAACGCGGTCGCAGATGTGTTCCACCACCGCCAGATCATGCGCAATAAACAGCATGGTCAGGTTCAAAGCGTCTTTTAGGTCGTCAAGCAAGTTGATGACCTGGGCCTGGATCGACACGTCCAGCGCTGACACCGGTTCATCCGCCACCACAAATTCAGGGTCAACTGCAAGCGCACGGGCAATGCCAATCCGCTGGCGCTGACCGCCAGAAAACTCGTGTGGAAAGCGGTCCATGTAATCGGCCGAAAGGCCAACTTGTTCCAGCAGGCGGACGATGCGATCCTCGCGGTCGTCCGGGGTGCCAATCTGATGCTGGGCCAAGGCATGGCCGATGACGGTGCGGATCTTTTCGCGTGGGTTCAAGCTGGCATAGGGATCCTGAAAGATGATCTGCATGCGCTTGCGAAATTTCCGCATGTCTTCTTTCGGCAGAGTCAGAATCTCGGTGCCCCCAAAGGTGACACTGCCCGACGTCGCCTCTTCCAACCGCAGCAAGGTGCGCCCGACTGTCGTCTTGCCGGACCCGCTTTCGCCGACGAGGCCCACGACCTCGCCCTTGCGCACGTCAAACGTCACATCATTGACCGCCTGCACGTTGTTGACAACGCGGTTCAAGATTCCCCCGCGAATGGGGAAGTATTTTTTCAGATCCTTGACCTGCAACAGGGCGGTCATGCTGGAATCCCTTCGGCAAGTGTAAGCTCGGCCCAACGCAGACAGCGCACTTCGCGGCCATCTGGCGTCAGGCTCAGCGGTGGTTCAGTTTGGGCGCAGGCAGGCAGGGCATGCGCGCAACGGGTGCGAAACCGGCAACCCGACGGCAACCGCGACAGCATCGGCACTTGCCCGGGGATCGTCTCTAACCGTTGGTGCAACACTGAAGAACCAAGTCGCGGTATCGATTTCAACAGACCCGCAGTATAGGGCATCTGCGGGCGTTCAAAGATATCTGCAACCGGACCGGATTCAACAACCTGGCTCGCGTACATCACGATAACTCGGTCCGCGACTTCGGCCACCACGCCAAGGTCGTGCGTGATAAAGATCATGGCCATCCCAAGTTCGGACTGCAGATCCTTCATAAGCTCAAGGATTTGCGCTTGTATCGTCACGTCAAGCGCGGTGGTTGGTTCATCCGCGATCAGCACACTGGGCTGGCAAGACAGCGCCATCGCGATCATGGCCCGCTGCCGCATTCCACCCGACATCTGGTGGGGAAAGTTGTCAGCCCGCCTACGCGACTCAGGAATGCCTACCAACGATAGCATCTCGATCGCGCGCTCCTGCGCCTTGGCCTGGCTCAGGCCCTGATGTTCGATGATAACCTCGGCAATTTGGTGGCCAATGGTGTGCACAGGGTTCAGGCTGGTCATCGGTTCTTGAAAGATCATACCGATGTCCTTGCCCCTAACTTTGCGCATCTCCCGCTCTGGCAGCGTAACAAGGTCCCGGCCACGCAGCAGGATCTGCCCCCGCGTGACGCGGCCGGTTCCTTTCGGCAACAATCCCATAATAGAGAGCGAGGTCACAGATTTGCCCGACCCGCTTTCGCCCACGATGGCCAGCGTCTCGCCCGGCTGGACAGAAAAGGACACGCCGTCAACGGCCTTGATCTGGATATTGCGGCCAAGATCGAAAGTGGTCTGCAGATCGCGCACTTCAAGCAGCGGGGCTGGTGCAGGTATAGCGTTCATTGTGGTCCTTTCGGGGTCACAAAACGGCCCGCCGCGGGGCCGGTGGGGGTGCCCCGCCAGACGATCTGCCCCGCTAGCAAAGTTTGGTTGAGCCTGCCGTGAAACACCTCACCGTGTGACAGACGCGCAATGGGGGCGGCGGCGGTGATCAGGCTGGTTTCGGTCACATGGGTCGGAGCGCCAAGGTCGACGATGATTAAGTCGGCCCTGCGACCCGGGGCAAGCGCGCCTCGGTCAGATAGCCCAAACCGCGTGGCGGCATTCAGGCAAAGCAGGTGCATCACATCTTCCAGTGTCACTTTTCTCTGCGCCACCGCATCCAGCATCGCGGGCAACATGCATTCTGTGCCGGGGTGGCCGGGTGGCGCAGTCAGGAAGTTGTCTGCATGGGCGGCCTTTTCTGCAGCACTGAAACCTGCGTGATCGGTCGTCACATGGGTGATGATACCATCCGCTATGGCCTGCCACAGCGCCTCCCGGTCGGATGCATGGCGGATCGGCGGGTTGATCTTGGCGGCAACGCCAACGCGGGCCACGTCAGATTCGGTATAGCGCAGGTAGTGCGGGCAGGTCTCGGCGGTAAAATCCGATGTACCACTGAATCGGCGCAGGATATCGACGGTGGCCGCACTTGTCACGTGCGCGATATGCAGTTTGGCCTGCGCGGTGATGTTCAGGGTCAGCAGTTTTGCTACGGCCAAAGCTTCTGCCAAAGGCGGCCGTGACAGGCCGTGGCTGCGGGCATCCATCGGATCAAGCTGAGGAGCGGCGGCTAGGATATCAGCGCTTTCGGCATGTACCACGACTGGCAGGCCAGTGCGTGCGATCAGTTGGAGGGCGCGAAACTGGTCGGCCTCGCTCGGCCAGGCCAACCCGGCAAACTCGACCTCCCGTCCAGGCGGGGCGGGTGTGGTGAAAATCTTGAAGGCGATGATTCCACTGTCTGCAAGCGCATCAACGGCGCCTTCGGTCAGCGTCAAGGGCGCCCCGTAAAGTCCAAAATCGACATGGGCGGAAGCTGCAAAATGGTCGCGCCGGATTGCCACCTGTTCGGGCGTGTTGCAGCAGGGGTTGGTGATCGGCATTTCAAACACCGTGGTGATCCCACCCGCCGCACAGGCCCGGGTTTCGGAACTTACCGTACCCCGTTGCGGATAGGCGGGCGCGCGGATGTGACAGTGAATGTCGATCAGGCCGGGCAGGATGTGTTGGCCGGTCGCGTCGATTGTCTGCGACGCATCGACGATGTCATCAACAGCGGCTATGCCCAATATGGCTCCGCCTTTGACCAACAGTGTGCCGTTGAGCAGGCCGTCCGGGGTGACAAGCGCGCCCCCAGTGATGGCTAGATCAACGCTCACTTCAGCCCCAGTTCGGTTAACGCCTGCGCCACTCCATCTAGATGGGTCAGGTGCATCGAAGTATAGTTGGGCGCCAAAACCACGCCATGCCCGCCCGCGCGGTAAGTGGCGTGGATTGATCGATAAGCGATGTCGGGGGTCATCTTTGCCGTATCGGGGCGCGAGCGGGGGGCATCAATGCCAATACCCATGTAGACGCGTGCCTTGCCTTCAACCCCTTTAACCGCATCCGCGCATTGCCCGAACACATAGGTATCAGGGTCCATGCCTGCGCTGATGATATCAGCAAAAGGTGCCTCGTTCAGGCCGAGGATGCGGAACAGGGCCGTCGTCGCCTCGCCTGGCTCGAAATCGCGCAGCACCGTCTTGCGGAAGAAGGAAAGCTCTTTCGCCCAAACCTCGCCCGCCTGATGCTGGTAAGTGATCGGTTTTACAAAATCGGCGTAGCGGGTTTGTTCAGCCCAGGGCCACTGCGCGCGGCGGATCAGATTAAAATGATTGCGGTTCCAGATGTTCAGACCAAAGGGTAGGTTTGGCTTGCACCATTTCACCAGCCCGTAAAGCTCGCGGTCCAGATCCTTGTTGCGTTCCAACCAGAACTTTTCCCACACCAGCGCTTCGGGGTTGTCTAGAAGTGTGCGGAGAAAGGTGATCAGGCTGCCATCGTGGAACGTCTTGCCCGCCGCTGACTCTTGCATGAAATCATAAAGCCGCAGCAGCGCCTGACGGCACGCCTCCACGTTTACGCCACGTTCGGCCGCTTCGCGGCGGCTGTCGGGCGAAAAATCCCCCGGCGCGCCGCCTTGGATCAGTGTATCCAACGGCGAGTTGCGTTCGTTGCACCACATGAACCCATCCAGGTCGTGATTGCGCACCTGATCCTCGATCATGGAATGAATCCATGTTCGGTAGCCAGGATGCGAGGTCGACGGCTCACCGCCGAAGCGGCCAAAAATGTCCACCTCCATCGCCTGCGCCAGTGTGGGAATTTCCACTGACGCGGCAGAGCCATGTCCAGCATATTTGAAAAACGGCTCCATAAGCTCGACAAAGACCTTCATGCCCCGTGCATGAGCAGCGGGGATGACCATTTTGAGGATATCTTTGCCAACGAATTCCGGGTCGCGCGACCGGTAATCGGCCATGAACGTGTCTTTGTAATAGCGCGGATCGGGGTCAAAATAGGCCCCACCCCGCATCTGATAGGGTTCCGGCACGCCATGATCTGGCCAACCGTCCAGGGCATGGCTGATCGAGCGCCCGGATTTCAGGCCGAGCCATGACACTGTGCCCAACATGAGAACGTTGACGCCGACCCGGTTCTGCAAAGTATCAAGAACCGCCTCGACGCCTTCATCGACAAAGCTGATCGGGCTGATCTGGATACCGACAAACTTTTCCGCGGGGTTCGGGGTCATGCGGCGGCCCTCGCGCGGGTGGCAAAGGCGGTGATGCGCGCCATTGCCTCCTGGATCATCGGAAGTGGCTGCAGATAGCTGATGCGGATATAATCGGTGCTGTCATCGCCGAACATCGTGCCGGGGAACAGCATCACCCCGGTTTCGCGCAAAAGCCGTTCGCAGAACTCGGGTGCGGGCATGCCGGTCGAAGAGATGTTGGTATAGATGTAGAACGCGCCCCCAGGGTGGCCATAAGTGAAGCCGGCCGCCGTCAGTGCCGGCATCAACCAATCGCGCCGTTCGGCATATTCGGCCAACATAGCGTGCAAGGGTTCCTGCGGGCCGGTGAGCGCGGCAAGGGCCGCATGCTGGCTCATCGTGCAGGTGTTGATCGACAGGGTATGACGCGGTTCGGTAACTTTTTCGACAAAATCAAGCGGTGCGGCCAGATAGCCTACACGCCATCCGGTCATCGCATAAGTTTTGGAAAAGCCGTTCAATGTGATGGTACGGCCTTTCATGCCCGGCAGGGTCGCGATGGAAAGGTGCTCGTTCGGGGCATAGATCATTTTGGCGTAAATCTCGTCCGCGATGATCAGGATATCATGTTTGATGGCGAGATCCGCTATCTGGCGGATCACCGCGGGCGGAGTGACTGCCCCGGTGGGGTTGTTGGGCGAGACCATCACAAACATCCGCGTGCGTGGTGTGATGCGCGCCTCGATGTCAGCCACGCTCAGCGCGAAATCGTTTGCCTCGACCGTAGGCACCGGCACCGGCACCCCGCCGCACAAATGCACGGCAGTGTCATAGGTGGTGAAACGGGGCGAGGTGATCAGAACCTCATCCCCCGGCGCGACCAGTGCCAGCATGCACAGCATGATGCTTTCCTGCACGCCCGCTGTGACCACAATCTCGTCGGCGGTGTAGTCGAGGCCGTAGTTTTCTTTCAGGTCCTTTGCGATGGCGGCGCGCAAGGGCGGCAGGCCGGTGGGGCCTGTATAGTGATGTTGATTGGCATCAAGGGCTGCCTTGGCGGCGGCGACGATATGCGCAGGCGTGTGAAAATCGGGATCGCCTCGGCCTAGGGCGATCACGTCCTTCATCCCAGCAGCGATCCCCAGCATTTTGGTGCGGTAGGACCCATCTTCTTCAACTATGCGGGGGGCGAGGCGGTCTGTAAGAAGGCTCATCCGAACATCCTCTTGCCGTTCACATAGGTTTGCCGGACCCTTTCCAGCGCGAACAAGTCTTGATCGGGGTTGCCATCGACGACAATCAGGTCAGCCGCCTTGCCAACCTCAAGCGTGCCGATCAGGTGATCCATTTTCGACAGCCGCGCCGGGCGAATAGTGATCGACGCCAGCGCATCCATATTGTCGGGGCAGACGCCGACCTTGACCATATGTGCAAGTTCCGGTGCGATCACGTCATGTTCCACCGCAGGCGATCCGGCATCGGTACCAAAGCTGATCTGGACGCCAGCTTCGGCGGCCTTCTTCAACCCAGCATAGCGGGAGGGGTCGGCCACCGCCTTGATCCGCTCTTCGATCTTCCATTCCGGAATGCCGAACTTGCGGGCGATGTCAGGTTGCGACTGCATGACCAGAGGGGCAAAGGTGGTAACGATGGGGATATTCTTGGCCAACAGAACCGCAATGGTCTCGTCGGACATGGCCCCTCCGTGTTCAACACAATCCACGCCGAACTCAGCGACGCGCCGGATGCAGGCGTCATAGGTCGCATGCGCCGTGACCGGCAAGCGGTTGCGGTGTGCCTCGTCGATGACAGCCGCCAATTCTTCGTCGGTAAACTCCAACGTGTCATGGCAGGCCATGATCTTGATCAGGTCCGCCCCGCCCTTGACCTGCTCGCGCACGGCGCGGCGCATCTCGTCGGCTCCGCTTGCCTCGCGGCACACCCAGTAGGTATGCCCGCCTGTCTGAATGATCGCGTTGCCACAGACCTTAAGCCGCGGCCCGGGGAAAATCCCCTGCTCCACCGCCTGCTTGGAATATAGGTTCATGTCGTGAAACCCCAAATCCCGTACCATCGTAATCCCGGCACGCAGCGATTTAAGCATGTTGCCCGCCGCTTTGAAGGCCGAGATTGGCTTGGGGTCGTCCATCGACTGGCGGGCGAGATCATGGATGCCGTCCCAGTTCAGATGGGCGTGGCTGTTGATCATGCCGGGCATGATCGTGCCACCCGTGACCACCGCACCGGCAGGCGCGCCCCTGCCGACCGAGGTGATCTTGCCGGCCGCGATGGTGACATGCCCATCTTCGATCACGCCGCCTGTCATCGGGATGACGCGCCCCGCCAGAGTGATGTCGGCAAAGGGCACATCGAACATCGGTTTGGTAATCTTCTGGTAACGCCAGGCGGCGGGTTCGGGCATCTGAGGCTCCTATGCAATGACGCGGGCGTCAAAAGGGTGGTTAGATTGAAATCGGCTTGGTGTTTCGACCTGGTCTTGACCCACGATCAAGGTCTCGATGCAGCGCCAGCCGTCATGGGCGGGGCGATAGATGCCAGGTTCGCAGGAAAAAACCATGCCGGGGGCGGTCGGGGTATCGTCACCGATGGAAAGCCAGGGCGCTTCATGACCCTCGACCCCCATGCCGTGTCCAATTCGGTGGCGGATCGCCGCCCCAAACCCTGCTGCCCGGATCGGGGCAAGCGCCGCGTCGTTGACCTGTGTGCAGGTCAGACCGCGCGCCAAAGCATCGCGTGTCGCATCATTGGCCGCCTGCATCGCTGCCATGACGCGCCGCTGGTCGCCCGTCAGGTCACCACAAACAAACGTTGCCGCACTTTCAGCATGATAGCCGCCAAGCGATGCCCCGATGCCCACAATAATCGGCTCGCCTTTTTGCGGCACGCGGTGCAGCACCGCGCCATGCGGCAGCGCCGCGCGCGGACCGGAATGCACGGACGAGGTGATCCCCATCTTAGTGCCCGCAAAGGCAGCGTTGTGCGCGCGCGCCAGCGCGGCGCGGGCGTGGCCGGTGCAATCGGCTTCAAGGTCCAATTCGGTCGCACCTTGAGAGATCATGTCGGAGGCGGCGGACAAAAACCTTTCCAGCACCATATCGGCAAATCCAGCGGCGGCACGTACGAGCGCCAGTTCCTCAGGGTGTTTGACGCTGCGTTCGGGCAGGACATGGTCGGTCAGGTCGATCCGGGCCAATTCTTGTGCTGGCGCCAGCAGTTGGGCGTCCAGCGCGTCGATGCCCAGCCGTTTGGAGCGGGTCTCGCCGATCATCCACAGCACCGGGGGCACAACACCCGGAAACTCCTCATAGGTCCGCACCGTGACGCCGGGCACGTCCATCGCGTTTTCCAGTTCCAGATGCGGCACGAATAAGGTGGGGTCGCCACCCACGGGCAGCCACAATCCCATGGGCCGTTCGTGGATCGAAAACTTCCAGCCCGATGCATAGCCGACATTACCGGGCGCCAGCAGCAACAGACCGTCCAGCCCGGCCTTTTGAGCACGGGCGCACAGACGGTCACGGATCATGGCGCGAAAGGCGGGGGTGAGGGGGGCCAATTTTGCAGAAGAGTTCATTACAGTGTACCCTCATACGGCCCAGTCGCAACGATCTCCGCCATTATGCCGAGTTCCGAAGCGAGCGCGCGCAGGTCTGCGAGCGCCACATCCTCCAGCGGAACACCCGTCGCCGACTTGCGACTTACACGACGCGCCTCTTGTTCTCCCGGCAAAAGGATTTCACTGAACCCTGGCCTAAGGGCCCGCGACTTCACCATATGTGCAAAATCCGCCATGCGTTTGTGGAACTCGGGCAGTGGCATGAACCAGCTTATGTCCACCGCCGTGAGGCTGTGGCTGACATCGAGTTTCGCTTGGTTCTTATATGGCGTCAGGCCATAACCGCCGCCGCCAATCACACCCGTCAGCACATCTGTCATAAAAGCCAGACCATAGCCCTTGTACTGACCAATGCCCAAAAGCGCCCCTGCCATCGCGGCGGTCGGATCATCGGTTTCCATGCCGTCCGGCGTCAGCGCCCAGTCCAGCGGCATCGGCTGGCCGGACCGGGCCTGCCACTGCATCATGCCCTTGCCTGCTGTCGTCAGAGCAAAGTCCATAACCACTGGAAATCCCATATCAGTAGGGGCCGCAATGCCCCAAGGGTTGGTCCCTACCGCCCCTTCGCGCCCGCCCCACGGGGCCATTTCCGGACCTGCATTGGTATAGGAGGTGCCGATGCACCCTGCATTCGCCGCTTGCACCGCATGGACAGCGCTGCTGCCGTAATGGGTGGAGTTGCGCACGATGACCTGTCCAATACCGCAGTCCTTGGCCTTGGCGATGGCCAATGACATCGCACGGGCGGCTGCCACAGTACCGATGCCGTTATGGGCATCCAGTAGCGCAAGCGCTGGGCTTTCCTTGATCACCTCAAGTCGGGCTTTAGGGTCAACCAGCCCTTGCGAGATGCGTTCGTGATAGCGGCGCAGTCGTTTGACCCCTTGCCCGTGGCCGGGGTGAAAGCGCAGTTCAGAAAAGATCAGCGCGTCCGCAAAGATTCGGGCATCGCCATCGGGCAGACCAAGGGCGCGAAACCCCTCTTCCATGAAGGCCTGCAGACTGTCGCGGGTCACGCATGTCATCGGGATCATGGGATCACGCCTCAATCTGCATGAGGTCGGCAATATTGGCGCCGGCGTCAATGAAACAGCCGAGTTGGCCGGCAGGTGACGTCATCAGCACCGTGATACCTGGCCCATAGCCCGCGCGCGGACCGTCTGTAGCGCCCACCACACCAATGGCCAGTGCGCCGCGCAAATAGCCATGGTTGAATCGGCTATCAGTATCATCCAGCGCCACCAGATCACCCAGACGCAAGCTATCAAGGCCATGTGCGGCCAGTTCGGCGCGGTCTGTCGATTGCATATGCAGACTTCCGCCTTCTGAGGTCAGGCCCAGACCCGCGCCGATCAAATGTGCCGGAATGCGAGCCACGACGCCGAAATCGGCGGATTTCCCGACGCGAACCGAGAGCAGCGACAGCAGACCCGGTGCAACACCCTTCAGCACAACATCCGGGAAATCAGTCAGCACCATGCCGATGCCTTCGGACCGGATGATGATCTGATCGCCGACTGCCATTTTCAACCGCGAGTGTTTGGGGAAATGGCAGATCACCTGTTCCGAAAACCGCCCCGATTTGCCGGTGACCAGCCCCACTGTGCCCGCTGCCTGACCCGTCATGACCTTTGCCCGATTGCCGACACAGGCAAAGACGTTCAAACCCCGGTTCTTCAGGTCATCAGCTTGTTTTATCGAGATTCCGGGGTGAATGCAGTCGGCGGCCCAGCCAAAGGCGCGGTCGCCTATGCTGACGTTATAAACGATGCCGCCATAGGTGGGCAGCAAGAAAGGCTTGCCGCTGGCGGCAAGACGGTAGGGTTCGGCAGGCAGGCCAGGAAATCCGGGATGCGCTATCGCTCCTGCTACAGAAACGGCTACTAGGTCTGCGTGATTGGTGTTCAGCATATCAGACTCCGACCTTGGCAAAAGTTTCGATGTTGGCTTTCGGGTCAATAGCAAAGCCCAGCTTGTCCGCCGGGCCGGTGATCAACGTCAGAATTCCGGGGCCATGGCCCGTCATCACACTGTCGCCGTGGATACACAGGCAAATCGCGACCATGCCTTTAGAGGAGGAACGACCAAAGCGGTGGTCCACATCACGGATGGCAATCAGATCGCCCAGCCTCATCTGGTCCACACCCAGTTCGGCCATCAGGGCGCGGTCGCCTGACATCAGGTCCTGATCAACATATTCCGCGTTCAATTCCGCTCCTGACCCCATGATCCGGGCGGGAAGTTCCATAGCCACTGGGCAAATGAGGTGGCCGTTTTCGACCCGCAAGCCATAGGCCCGTGCCAGAGCGGGCGAGGTCTTCTTGAACTCGATCTCAGGCCAATCGGTTAAGCCGATGCCGCGCCCTTTCGCCCTGATCTGGACCTGATCGCCGATCATCAAGTCTTCCAACACCTTAGGCGAAAAATCGACTAAGATGCGGGCATGTTCGCCTGTAACGATTCCGGTTGCACCGCGCGCAAGCCCGGTCATCACTGTTGCCTCATTGCCGATGCAGGTCAGATAATGCAGCCCAAAGTCAGATTTCTCATCTGAATGGGCG
>CAIYZT010000034.1 GCA_903930735.1 uncultured Paracoccaceae bacterium
ATGCCCTGCGCCCCCTTGCGGCGGAATTGGGCCTGCCGATGAGGGTGGTGCCAGTGGCGGGCGTGGTCACGCCAACGCAATCGAGCCGGGTTCAGGCCCGTTTTGGCACCGGATCCGTCGCCGAGGCGGCGGCGCTTGTGGCCGCGGGGCCGGGGGCGATGTTGCTGGTCAAACGGGTCAAATCTACGGATGGAATGGTCACTTGCGCGGTGGCAGAAGGAGACGGGATATGACGGTACATTTCATCGGCGCTGGGCCCGGTGCGCCCGATCTGCTGACGCTGCGGGGCCGCGATCTGATCGCCGCCAGCCCGGTTTGCCTATACGCAGGCTCGCTGGTGCCGCCCGAAATCCTGGCCCATTGTCGGCCCGGCGCGCGGATCGTCAACACCGCCTCCTTGTCGCTGGACGAGATCATCGCGGAGATTGCCCGCGCCCACGGCGCTGGGCAGGACGTGTCCCGGCTGCATTCGGGCGATCTGTCGGTCTGGTCCGCGATGGGCGAGCAATTGCGGCGTCTGCGCGCCCTCGATATCCCCTTTTCCGTCACCCCCGGCGTGCCCTCCTTTGCCGCCGCCGCCGCGGCCTTGGAGGCCGAGTTGACCCTGCCGGGCCTGTGCCAATCCGTGGTGCTGACCCGCACCTCGGGCCGCGCCACCGCGATGCCGGAAACCGAAAACCTTGCCGCTTTCGCCGCCACCGGCGCGGTTCTGGCGATCCATCTGTCGATCCATATTCTTGACAAGGTCCTCGCCGATCTGACCCCGCATTACGGGCCCGATTGCCCGGTCGCCGTGGTCTGGCGCGCCTCCTGGCCCGACCAGCGCATCGTGCGCGCGACGCTTGGCACGCTGGAACACGCCCTTGCCGGCGAGATGGAGCGGACCGCCCTGATCCTCGTCGGAGCCACTTTGGGATCACAGTACTTCGGCGAAAGCCGGCTCTATGCAGGGGACTATGATCGCCGCTATCGCCCGGTCGGCCCCAATCCCCGCTTTGCGGATGCGGAATGAACGCCCCGATGTCCACCCAAATGCCCAAAGGTCTGATCATCGCCGCACCGGCATCCGGCACCGGAAAGACCACGGTCACGCTGGGGCTTGCGCGGGCCTTTGCCGATCAGGGCCAGCGAGTCCAATGCTTCAAATCCGGGCCCGACTATATCGACCCCGCCTTTCACGCCGCCGCCTCGCGCCGCCGTTCGGTCAATCTGGACAGCTGGGCTATGGGTGCGGAACAGATTGGCGCGTTGATCAGCGGCGCAGCGCCGGGCGATCTCATCCTGGCCGAAGGCTCGATGGGGCTGTTTGACGGCGTGGCCAGCCCAGGCGAGGCGGGCAACGGATCCAGTGCGGATCTGGCGGCGCTGACCGGCTGGCCGGTGGTCGTGGTCTTGGATTGTTCGGGTCAGGCGCAGACGGCTGCGGCGGTGGCGCGCGGGTTGATCGGATTTCGCGCCGATGTGCCGGTGGCGGGCGTCATCTTGAACCGAATCGCCAGCCCGCGCCACGAAGCGCTGGTGCGCCACGGCATGGAGGCGGCGGGCGTGCGGGTTTTCGGCGCCCTGCCGCGCCTTAAATCGCTGAGCCTGCCCGAGCGGCATCTGGGCCTTGTGCAGGCGCAAGAGCATCCCGCGCTCGAGGCTTTCATCGCCGAGGCCGCCCTGCTGATCGCGGCGCATGTGGATCTGGCGGGCCTTGCGCAGGCCGCGGGGCCCCTTGCAATGACGGGAAATCCCAAACCCCCTACCGCCCCACCCGGCCAAAGGATCGCTTTGGCCAGCGATGCCGCCTTTTCCTTTACCTACCCGCATCTGGTCGATGCATGGCGCGCGGGCGGGGCCACGATCCTGCCCTTTTCGCCCTTGCAGGACGCCCCCCCCGATCCCAGCGCCGATGCCTGCTGGCTGCCCGGCGGCTATCCGGAACTGCACGCCGGACGGCTGGCCGCCAATGCCGCTTTCCGCGATGGCCTGCAGCTTTTCGCCCAGTCCCGCCCGGTCCACGGCGAATGCGGCGGCTATATGGTGCTGGGCGCGGGGCTGGTGGATGCGGCGGGCGAGCGGCATCAGATGACCGGTCTTTTGGGGCTTGAGACCAGCTTTGAAAAGCGGCGGATGCATCTGGGTTACCGCCTCGCGCAGCTGAAAACCGCCGCGGCGGGCTTTGCGAGCGGGGCGCGGCTGCGGGGGCACGAGTTTCACTATGCCACGATCCTGAGCCAGCCTGACGCGCCTTTGGCCGAAGTGACCGACGCCACGGGCGCGGTGATTTCCGAGACCGGATCGCAGCGCGGCCGCGTCAGCGGCACCTTCTTTCACTTGATCGCAGAGGCCAGCGCATGAGCGGTTTTGTCAGCTTTGTCTCCTCCGGCCCCGGCGATCCGGAACTGCTGACGCTGAAGGCGGTCGCGCGCCTGCAGGCCGCCGATGCGGTGCTGTTCGACGATCTGTCTTCCGGGCCGATCCTGGCCCATGCAAAGGCGGGAGCGGACCTTGTCGGGGTGGGCAAGCGCGCGGGGCGGGCGAGCCCAAAGCAGGATCACGTCAGCCAGCTTTTGGTGGATTATGCCAGCACCGGGGCGCGGGTGGTACGCCTGAAATCCGGCGATAGCGGCATTTTCGGCCGGCTCGAGGAAGAGATATTGGCGTTGCAAGCCGCTGGTATCGCTTATGAAATCATCCCTGGCGTGCCGGCGGCTTGTGCGGCTGCTGCAGCGGCGGGGATTCCCCTGACCCGGCGGCTAAGCGCGCGGCGGGTGCAGTTTGTGACTGGAGCGGATGTGAGCGGGCAATTGCCCGAGGGGCTGAACATGGCCGCGCTCGCCGATCCTTTGGCGACCACCGTGGTCTATATGGGCAAACGCAGCTTTGCTGAATTTGCTGGCAATCTGATCGCCGCGGGCCTGCCCCAAGACACGGCCGCGCTTTATGCCGAGGCGGTGGGCCATCCGCATCAAAGGCTGATCCGCGATACGGTTGCGGGGCTGGCGGCGCGGATGGAAACGCTGGATAGTCCCGAGCCGGCGTTGATCCTGTACGGTCCCTTGGCCGGGGGCGCCGAATGACGGCGGCGATGAAGGTGACGGTTTGCGAAAGCTGCGCCTTGGGCCGCGCGGGGTTTGAACAGGATCTGGCGGCGGCATTTGCGGAGGCAGGCCTCAGCGCGCAAGTCGGAGGAGTCGAATGTCTGTCGGGCTGTACCCGCATCTCGGCCATAGCCTTTCGCGCGCCGGGCAAGGTCGCCTATTTGTTCGGGGATCTGACCGCGCTGGATCTGCCCGATCTCGTTACTTTCGCCCGCGCCTATCAGGCGTCGCCCGACGGCACCTTTGCCGACGCGCGGTTTCTGGGTGGGCTGCGGACAAAGGCCTTGGCGCGAATCCCCGGCTAACTCAGGCGCCAGATTTCATCCACTTTCCGACCCTGATCCTGAATGCGTCGGCTTTTGCGCTAATCTGCCGGAAACAGACTTGACCGCGCCGCCTGCTTGCGATTGAACAAAGGGGTAAGGTGCCCGACCGCGAAAGCGAAAAGGCTCAAACGGGAATGGGACGGGCTTACCCAAAAGGGGGCTTCAATCCCAGCCGCCCCCGCGACTGTAAGCGGCGAGCGGGTGTTCATCGTGCCACTGGGCCATCGGGCTTGGGAAGGCGGACACCCATCGTGACCCGCAGCCAGGAGACCGGCCTTGCAAGGCGTAACATCAACACCGTCGGGTGTGACGGTTGGGAGAATAGATATGACCACGCAGACCAAAACCATTGACGGAACGAAGGCGCAATCGGCCCTTTTGGCCGCCTTGTTCGTCGCTGTTCTGGGCGGCGCGATGCTGTTCCTTGCCGGCCACGCGCAATCGGCAACCCTGCATGACGCCGCACATGACGTGCGTCATGCGACCGGCTTTCCGTGCCACTGAGCGCCTAAAGCCCCATGATCCAACGTATGTTGGCCAGCGGTTTGATCGCTGGCATTGCAGCAGGCCTGATCGCAGCCCTGCTGCATTTCGCATTCGTTCAGAGCACGATCTTGCTCGGCGAAGAGTATGAAACCGGCGCTCTGGTGCATTTCGGCGCCTCTGGCAGCCAGGAGGCAATGCAGGGCCATGCCGATACGGAGGCTGCCGCAGTTGCCGAAGCGGCTCCTGAGGCGGATGGCCATAGCCATGACGCCGCCGGTGAGACCACAAGTTTGGAACGCAACGCGCTGAGCGTGCTGTTCATGGTGATCCTCTACGTCTCTTACGGTCTGATCCTTGTCGCCGGTTTCGGAATTGCCGATGCTTTTGGCCGCAAGATCGGGCCGATAGAGGGCCTGCTTTGGGGCCTTGCCGGCTTTGCCAGCTTTCAACTCGCGCCCGCTATGGGCCTGGCGCCCGAATTGCCCGGAACCCTCGCCGTTGATCTGGACCTGCGCCAGCTCTGGTGGTGGAGCACGGTGGCCTGCACGGGCACCGGGATCGGCCTTTTGGCCTATGGGCGGCACTGGGCGGCCTTCGCGCTTGCCGGGGCGCTCTTGGCATTGCCGCATGGGATCGGCGCGCCGATGCACGAGGGATTCTATGGCACCGCCCCGCCCGAACTTGGCGCCCTCTTTGCTGCGCGCGTTCTGGGTGCAGCTTTGGTCGTCTGGGCCTGCCTTGGCTGGTTTGCTGGGGCGGTCTGGGCGCGCCAGAGCCTTTGGGCATGATCGCGCGGGGGGTGCCATGGATCTGGTTCTGATCGGCATCGGCACCGGCAACCCAGACCATCTGACCGCTCAGGCGGCGGCGGCGCTGAACGGCGCTGACCTGATCTTGATCCCGAACAAGGGCCTGGGCAAATCTGACCTTGCCGAGGTCCGTCATCTGATCCTGTCGCGCGTGCTGACCCGTCCCGTCGCGGTGCGAGAGTTCGAGATGCCGCAGCGCGATGCCTCGGGCGGCTATGCCAAAGGCGTTTCCGACTGGCACGATGCCATTGCGGGCGTCTGGCGGGCGGCGATCGCGGCACATCCGGGGCCAAAGGCGCGGGTAGCGCTGATGGTTTGGGGCGATCCGATGCTTTATGACAGCACTCTGCGGATTGCCGAGCGTATGGGCGATGCGAAGGTGTCGGTCGTGCCCGGCATCACCTCGGTTCAGGCGCTCTGCGCCGCCCACGCGATTGCGTTGAATGAGGTGGCCGAGCCTGTTTTGATAACCACGGGCCGGCAATTGCGCGATCACGGCTGGCCGGCGGGCGCGCCGGATACGATGGTGGTGATGCTGGACGGCGAGGCCTCGTTTCAGGGGCTGCCGCAAATGGGGATCGCGATCTGGTGGGCGGCCTATGTGGGCATGGCCGAACAGATCCTGATTGCGGGGCCGCTGGACGAGGTTGGCCCGGCGATTGTCGCCGCCCGCGCGCAGGCCCGCACCGAGCAGGGCTGGATCATGGATATCTACCTGCTCCGCCGCGCCGCGCCCCACAAGGCCCCTTGCATCTGAGGCCCCGGCGCGGCACCAATCGCGCCGAGGCGATAACAAGGCGCAGACATGACCCGCATTCTGATCACCGGCACCGCTGGCTTTATCGGCTATCATCTGGCCAAGCTTTTGCTGGCCGAGGGGCACGAAATCCTCGGCTTTGACGGGATGACGGATTACTACGACATCCGTCTGAAACACCGCCGCCACGGGGATTTGCTGCAAAATCCCGGCTTCCGCGCCGTCGAGGCGATGCTGGAGGACAACGCAGCCTTTGACACCGCGGTGGACAGTTTCGCGCCCGAGGTCATCATCCATCTGGCCGCCCAAGCCGGGGTGCGCTACTCGCTGGAGGCACCGCGCAGCTATCTGGACAGCAATATCATCGGCACCTTTACGGTGATGGAGGCCGCGCGCCGCCATCAGGTCGCGCATCTGATGATGGCCTCCACCTCCTCGGTTTACGGCGCGAATGAAAAGATGCCCTTTGCCGAAACCGACCGCGCCGACCACCAGTTAACCATCTATGCCGCCACCAAAAAAGCGACAGAAAGCATGGGCCACGCCTATGCCCATCTGTGGAAAATCCCGACCACGATGTTCCGGTTTTTCACCGTTTACGGCCCCTGGGGGCGGCCCGATCTGGCGCTATATAAATTCGTCGATGCCATTCTGGATGGGCGCCCGATCGACATCTACAACCACGGCGAGATGTTCCGCGACTTCACCTATATCGACGATCTGGTGCGGGCGATTTCGCTGCTGATCCCGGCGGTGCCGCCCTTGGTGGAGGGGCGCGGGATTGGGATTGCAGGCGATAACCTGTCCCCCTCGGCTCCTTGGCGGGTGGTCAATATCGGAAACTCCGACAAGGTGCGGCTCCTGGATTTCGTCGATGCGATCGAAGAGGCCTTGGGCCAGAAAGCGATCCGCAATCTGATGCCGATGCAGATGGGCGACGTACCCGCGACCTGGGCCGACGCAGGGCTGTTGCAAGCGCTGACGGGGTACAGGCCGCAGACGGATTTCAGGGACGGGGTGCGGCGGTTTGTGGATTGGTACCGGGACTATTACGGGAAGTGATCGGCAGATGCCGTGAGGATGGACAAAAGTAGGCCCCGGTCCGATCGGCCGTGCTCCGAGTCCGCCACATTCTGCAAACGCCCCTCGGATGGTCCCAAGGCGACCGCTAAAACCCCTTGCTGCTGCGCGAGCTATAGCGTGTTGCGCTCAAGCTCGCGCAGCAGCAAGGGGTTTTGGCGGTCGCCTTGGGACCATCCGAGGGGCGTTTGCAGAATGTGGCGGACTCGGAACGCGGCCGATTGGACCAGGGCCTACTCTTGCCCATCCTCGCGGCATCCGCTGATCACTTCCCGTAGTACCCACGATACCAGTCCACAAACCGCCGCACCCCGTCCCTGAAATCCGTCTGC
>CAIYZT010000035.1 GCA_903930735.1 uncultured Paracoccaceae bacterium
AGCTGTGTCTTTTGCTGCCAGAATCGGATACCGCTCCCAAAGCTCTGGTGGACCGCGCGCCAGAGCCGCCCTTTATATTTGAGGTGATGGGACATCTGCACAGCGCTTTGGATACGCTGCGCACCACCGTGCTGACCGTGGAAAAATGCGGCGGCATCGGACAGGGCCCCCTGGTTTACCTCAGCGAGTCGGCCGATCCTGCGCCGCTGAACCGGGCGATCAATCCCTATGAAGTCGAATGGTCGCTTGACGTTGAGGGCGAGCTGGACAGCTTTGTTTGCGGGCAAAAGGTGGTGCAGGCCGATTTGTTCGTGACCTTTTTCCAGAATATGCAGCCGCGTCTGGACAAGAGCCATACCAAGAACAGCATGGACCTTTTCGTCCAGTTTTTTGGGAAAACCAGCTTCTTTGGGCGCGCCTTTGCTTGATCTTGCCGCTCTTTGGCGCCGTTACGCGACCCCCTTGGGTCTGATGACCTCCCGTCCGGATTTCCGCGTCGATCCTGAGTTCAAGGCGCTTTTGATCAAGAACAAGCTGTCCTGGCCAGACCCGGTGCCGCAGAATATGTATCACCAGATGCTGCGCCTGCGCCCCCAGATGGGGCAGACCATGGCGCAGATCGTGACCGAGCCGGCGCTGAAGGCGGCCATCACCGCGGGCCAAAAGGACGCGGCAGAGCTGGCTTTTGAGTTGATGTTGCTGCCCGGCGGCATCGACATGGAACTGTCCGACTTTTCAGCCACCCATTACATCCGCCGCTATCCCGAGGTTGCCGAAGCAGGGATGCTTCCGCTGGTCCATTTCATCGATCATGGCCTTGGCGAGGACCGCGACACCCTGCACAAACTGCGCCGCAACCTGTCCGAGGGCGCGCTGGCCTATGATCCGGCCAAGAAGACCGTTCTGATCGCGGTCCATGAATTCAGCACCACCGGCGCGCCGATCGTGGGGCTGCAATTGGTGCGCGAAGCCGCGCAGGATCACAACGTCGTGGTCCTGTCGATGCGCGGCGGCAGTATGCTAGAGCAGTTTCGCCAATCCAGCTGCTGCGTCTTTGTCACCGAGAATCCGCGCGAAGAGGTCGAGGTCGGGCTTGGCCCCTGGCTGAAACGGGCTGATTTTGCCCTGCTCAATTCAGCCGAAACCGTGGCCTTTGTGCCAATGCTGGTTGAACAGCAAATCCCATTTTCCGCCTATATCCATGAATATGCTGAATATTGCCTGCCGTTCGGCAAGACGATCTTTTTGTCGGCCTATGCTGATTTTCTGATCTATTCCTCGCAAAGCGTGCGCGATACCTGGCGCGGCATTCATCTGGACGTCGGCTTTGACACCGATGTGCAGTCTGTTGTCGTGCCTCAGGCTGATCTGGCCCCGAGCCAGATCAGCCAATCCGATCATGCGGCGGCGCGGGCGCGGATCTCGCAGGTTTTGGGCTTTGATCTGGGCAATCGCAAGCTGATCTATTGCGCGGGAATGGCCCAATGGCGCAAGGGCACCGATCTGTTTGCCATGACCGCGCAGATGGCGCATCGGCTGGACCCTGAGGCGGTGTTTTTGCTGATTGGCGACGGGCTGAACCATCAAGACATCTTTTGCGGGGTCTGGCTGGAAAAGCACCTGCAAGAGGCCGAGGTGAACCGGCCCGGCGGCTTTCTTTATGCCATACCCGGCGGGCCGCATTACAAGGATGTTTGCGCGGCGGCCGATATCATGATGCTGGCCTCGCGGCTGGACCCGCTGCCCAATGTGGTGCTGGATGCGGTCAAATATGATTGCGATGTGGTCCTGTTCGACAAGACCTCGGGCTTTGATGACCCCCAATACCGCGACATGGACCGGCTGCACCGCGTCGGCTTTGGTCTGCTGGACGAGGCGGCGCGCCTGATCCACCAATTGCCGCGCAAATCCGGTCGCTGCCCGCTCCTGGCCCCCAAACCGCCTGCCGCCGCGCCGCAAGAAAATCTGTTCCATCAACTCACCTCGGCCCATGCATCGCGCAAGGCTGCCCAGCGGCATTTCTTTCTGGGCGAAGGGCATTTTGATGTGTCGATGCTGTTTTCGGCCTCCAAGGCCGATGCCGACAGCCGCGCGTTGGAGCGTAACAGGGTCTGGAATCTGCAGCGCCAGCTGGTCTGGAAATCGCAGGCCGAGGCCGCCCGTGTGCTGGCCAACTCGCCCTTTGCCGTGCACAAATCCAGCCAGATCAGACGCTACGCCCCTGCCGCGCCCGCCGAAGTGCCCGCGTTCAGCCTGCATTTGCACGCCTATTACACCGAGGACCTGGAAAAAGACCTGCGCGGCTTTTTGGCTTTTGGCCGGGCAAAACGGATCGTGGTGACGACCGACAGCACCAACAAGGCCAACCAGATCCGCGCTATAGGCAAGGCTGCGGGCCTGAAGCTGGAGATCGAGCAGGTCCCGAACCAGGGCCGCGATATCCTGCCCTTCATGCGGCTGTTTTACACCGGCAGCGGCATCGGGGCCGACGGCGTTTGGGGCCATTTGCACCAAAAGAAATCGCTGCGCTCGTCAGTCGGCGGCGATGTCTGGCGGCGGTTCATGCTGGCTATATTGCTCGGTGATGATGCCCATCTGTCCAATGCGCTGGCCGCAATGAGCGATCCTGGCACCGGTTTGGCCGCGCCCTTTGATCCCTATATCGTCGGGTGGTACGGCGCGCGGCGGCTGCTTCCCAATGTCAGCCCGCGGATCGGCGTGCCCCTGCCGCCGCATCCCCTGGTCTTTACGGTCGGGAACATGTTTTGGACACGGCCCGAGGTGGTGCGCAAAATGGTCAGCTATTTCGGCGAGGCCTATCCCTATCCGAACGAGCCGATTGCCGATGACGGCACCGTCTTCCAC